>JAZSCF010000046.1:0-3151 GCA_045602785.1 Acutalibacteraceae bacterium | reverse complement strand
CGGCAACCAAAAACGCTTTGGTTTATTTGCTTACATAGGCGATTCACTTATTAAAAATGTTAAGTTTACAAATGCCTATATTAATAACACAACATCTGAAGAAGGTCAGGCAATTGTTGCTGCCCAAGCTTCTGCAAAAGCCGATTTTGATACAATCTACATTGATGAAACTTGCTCAATAAACGCACCTAATGTTAAGGGTGTAGCAGGTATTGTTGCCAGAAGTAATCAAAATATTAATATTACAAACTCGGCAGTATTTGGTACTTTTTCGGGTAAATCTCATGTAGGTTCATTCTATGGTACTCATTGGGGCGGAACACAAACTGTTAATAACAGTTTTTCGGCTTCCGGTGTGCCAATTATGCCATCACGTAAGTTGGCAAATTCAGCTAATAACTATGCTCTTGTTAAGAATGACACGTATGATGTAGGTGTAACTGTTTTAACTGCGGACCAAATGAAAGGTAATGCGGCTAAAGCAAATATGTTAGGTCTTGATTTTGACACTATTTTTGAGACCGTTGAAGATAAGTATCCCATTATAAATGTAAGAGAGGGTACTCCCGAAGTGCCGGAGGGCGTTTGGGACGGTACAAAGGCTACAAGCTTAAGTGAATTTAAGGGTAGCGGTACTGAAGATGCTCCTTATGAAATAGAAACTGCAAAGCAGTTAGCTTATGTTGTAAGTACCGACCTTACTGACGGTTTATATTTCAAACTTGTTGAAGATATAAAAATCAACGATACTTCAAAAGAAAACTGGAAAGCCACTGCTCGTAACTGGGTGTGGGGCAATATCCGTTTCGTTGGTAACTTTGATGGTAACGGACATACTGTTGACGGTCTTTATTACAATGGCGCTCAAAAGAAGTATGGCTTGTTCTCTTATGTTGGTGATTCTGTAATCAAGAATATTAAAATCACTAATGCTTCAATTACAAACACCGAAGTTGAAGGTGTAGGTATATTGGTAGGTCAAACTTCGGCGGCTGCTGTATTTGATACTATTTATATAGATGAAACCTGTGAGCTTAACGCTCCCAATGCAAAGGGTGTTGCAGGTATTGCACCTTGGGGTAATGTAAATGTTACCATTACAAATTCAGCTGTTTTGGCTAACATCAATGGCTCAAGCGGTGTTGGTGCGCTTGCAGGTGAATATTGGGGTGGAACACTTACCATTACTGATTGCTTCACAGCAACAAATCTACCTTTAAGCGGTAAAAGAGCAATCACAAACCCCAATGATAACTATGCGTTGGTTGGCGATAACTACGCAACCACTGTTTTAACTGCAGACCAAATGAAGGGTGATGCAGCTAAAACAAATATGTCGGGTCTCGACTTTAATAAAATTTTCCAAACTGTTGAAGGCAAGTATCCAATAATCAATGTTAGAGAAGGGGATCCTAGTGGTCCTGAAACTCCTGTTGAAGAAGTATGGGATGGTACTGTTGCCGACAGTTTTGCAGGCGGCAGCGGTGCATCTGATGACCCGTATTTGTTTGAAAACGGCGGACAGCTTTATAAAATGGTTGCTGATTACAGTAATGTTAGTGCCTCGGATAAAACAGCTAATCGCCCTTACTTTAAAATCATAAAGGACATCAATCTTGGTAATAAGCAATGGTATACAACCAGCGTTACTAATTGGATTGACAATGCTGCTTATTCTACAATTGGATTTAACGGTGTTATTTACGGCGATGGTCATACCATTAAGGGATTGTATAATTCGGCAGTTGCAGGCGTTGTTGGTTTAATCCCTGTAGCAACTCAGGGCGCCGAGATTCACAACCTGCATCTTGTAGGCGGTTCTTTACCAAGGGTAGATTGGCGAACCTATGCTGTAGGTGCGTTTATCGGTATGGCTAAAGGTGCTAACGGTAATACAACACCTATAGTAATTAAGGGATGTTCTGTAAAGAACTTTAACATTGCGGCAGTTAATGCGGCAGGCGGATTTGTAGGATATGCATATTCACAATCGGTTGGTATTTACAATAGCAGATGTGTTAATACCAATATAAGTCACACTGCGGCTACATCCGCTAACTCGGCAGGCTTTATAGGTTATACAGGTGGTAACGATTATAGAAATACAATAGTTGTTGCAAACAGTTATTGTACTGATGTTTCACCGCTTCCGTATCTTAATGAAAAATTCCAAGCAATTACAACATTTTTAAATGTTTATACAAATAATGAGAATTATGATAATTCGGTAAACGGTATCAAAAAGCTTACTTCCGAACAAATGAAGGGCGAAAATGCAAAAGAAAATATGCAGGGCTTCGATTTTGCTCGTGCGTGGGCTACTGTTGAAAATGATTATCCCGTTCATTCTAATTATGAAAAACCCGACTATGTTTGGGATGGCTCGATAGCTCAGGAATTTGCAGGCGGTGACGGTAGTCCTACAGCACCATACTTGATAGAAAACGGTGCTCAGCTTTACAAAATGGTAAGTGAGTACAGTAATTCGTCCGGCGCTTCAGGTACTATAAATAAATGTGTATACTTTAAGCTTACTAAAGACATTTATCTTAATGATATTTTACCGACCGACCTTGAAAACCCCAATCCTGCTGATTGGAATTCTATGTTCAATTCTTGGTATAGCTGCACAAGCTATAGCAAAGGCTTTAGCGGTGATTTAGACGGCGACGGCTTTACAATATACGGACTTTATAGTAATACCGGTTATTCGGGTCTTATCCCTGTACTTATGGATGGCGGTAGTGTACATAACCTTAACATAAGAAATTCTTATGTGTACGGTACCGAATCAGCAGGTGGTTTAGTAGGCTTTGTTAAAGCTCACTGGAAAATGGCACCTGTATCTGTATCTTACTGCACAGTAGATAATGTTGTTGCAGAAAGTACAAAGAGATACGTTGGCGGTATAGTTGGCGGTTTTGGTGATATAAAAATCACAGTTTCCGACTGTTCGGTTACCCGTTCCAGTCTTAAATCCACCAACGAAAATCCAAACCTTGTAGCAGGCTTTATTGGTAACGGTTGGGGTGACTCAATTGTACAACAGGTTACAAACTGCTTTACTGACAGTTCTGTTAACCCTGTAACTGCAACAAGCGATAAAGAATCCTTTGATATTATTGCAAATAAGACTAAGTTTACTAATGTT
>JAZSCF010000045.1:0-20737 GCA_045602785.1 Acutalibacteraceae bacterium | reverse complement strand
CAATTGTGGATGCATATCTTGGTGCAGAATTCCAAGGTGACAGACACCAGAAGCGTATTGATATGATTCACGCAATTGAGGCATAAGAAAATAACAGTTGAAATCATTGTTATCTTATAGTAAAATAAAATAAATCCTTATGCACTGCAATGCATTTCACATTGAGAAGCAAGATTTCACACGCGTGGCGTATTTCACAAATCCTGTAAGGGTTTATATCGCTGAAAAAGGGGTAATTTTACTTTCGGTAAAATTATCCCTTTTTCTTGGTGGGGCTTTACTACTCAAATCCAAACTATATGGTCGAGTTGCTAATTTAAGATTAGCACAAGACTTTATGACGGATTGGGTGTCGAGCCCCTCGACTGGTGGAAGTGAGGAGAATCGAACTCCTGTCCAAAAATCTATCCATACGGCTTCTCCGAGCGCAGTCGCCTATTTACGTTCCCTTGCAAAGCCGTCAAGCGACCGACTGCTTTGCTTAGTAGTTCCTACTTCCTGACCTTAGGTGGAACAACCCAAGGTTCATGTTCGCCGCTAAAATGACACCTTATCTCAGCCGCGGCTGTCCGAGACTCGATGAGCCGCCTAATTAGGCAGCTAAAGCAACTTTATTGTTGTTAGTTAATTTTTTATGCGATTTTTTAAGCGGTACCGCACCGCTGCTCGCTTCCCGTACTTCAAAATCCCTGTCGAAACCTTTACACTCCCGTATATATAAAATTCATTATATGAATTTTGTTAGTGAATAGTGAAGAGAGAATAGTGAAGAGTTATGGTGTTTCGCTTATGCGAAACGGATATAAATAATTACGCATTACGAATTGTGCATTACGAATTAGTTATCGGTTTTGTTCTTTCATTGCTCTGTCAATAGCGCGGTTAGCATCACGCTTGGCGGCGGTTTCACGCTTATCGTGAAGCTTTTTACCCTTGCATAGACCTAACTGCACCTTAACAAGCGAGCCCTTAAAATAAAGGGACAACGGTACAAGTGCCATACCTTCTTGTTTGACAGTACCTAAAAGCCGCATAATTTCGCGCTTATGCATTAGCAGTTTGCGGTCACGTGCGGGGGGCTTATTAAACCTATTGCCATGGTCATAGGGGCTTATGTGCATTTGCTTGATAATCATTTCGCCGTTTTCTATATTGCACCAAGCATCCTTAAGATTAACGCCGCCCTGACGTATAGACTTAATTTCGGTACCGGAAAGGGCTATTCCGCATTCGAAACTTTCTTCCACAAAATATTCGTGAAAGGCTTTTTTATTTGTTGTAATTGTTTTTAAGTTTTCCACAGAATACACCCCTTTCAATAATTGATTATACTAGGCATTAAAATATTGTCAAGTAAAAAAGGTCGAAAAAACACCCTTACAGCAAACTGTAAAGGCGTTAGTTCACAAGGTTTCTCTTTATGTAGAGATTAGCCTTCAGAGATAGCGTCAACCGGACAACCAGCAGCGCAAGCGCCACAGTCAATGCATGTGTCAGCGTTGATTTCGTATTGAGTTGCACCTTCAGCAATAGCGTCAACCGGACAACCGGAAGCACAAGCGCCGCAGCTAATGCAAGCATCGGAAATTACATAAGCCATCTTAGAAACACCTCCGTAGATTTACTATATACATTTTAACGCTAAGCGGTTAAAAAATCAAGTAAAATTTGCAATAATGCAAAATTTGTATAATTATTGTTGATTTTTGGGTTTTTGCGCCTTTTTAGGCGATTGAAGACACTCAACATTATCGCGATGGAATTTAATAGGCATAGCCTCGCTATTATGAAGCTTTACAAAAAGGTTACCTGTAACAAGGTTGACATCGGTAACGGTGCCTACGCCGTCGGGAGTTTTAACTGTACTGCCAACGCGTGGAGTAATTGATGCTAAATAGCTATAAGCATCCTCTTCATATTTAAGGCAGCACATAAGTCTGCCACAGCTGCCCGAAATTTTTGTGGGATTTAAGGACAAGCCTTGTTCTTTTGCCATTTTAATTGAAACCGATTCAAAATCGTTTAAAAAGCGCTTACAGCAATAGGGCTGACCGCAAATACCTATACCGCCAAGCATTTTGGCTTCATCACGAACACCGATTTGGCGAAGCTCAATACGAGTATGGAAACGGGCGGCTAAATCCTTTACAAGCTCACGGAAGTCAACACGACCATCGGAAGTAAAGAAAAATACAATTTTACCGCCATCAAAATAATATTCAACTTCAACAAGCTTCATATCAAGCTGATGGTTTTCTATAAGCTCTTCACAAATTTTAAAGGCTTCGTCGGCTTTTTTCTTATTTTCTTCTACTCTTTTTAAATCCTTTTCGGTAGCAATACGAACTACCTTTTTAAGCGGTAGGGTTAGTGCATCATCTTCAACATTATGAGCTTCTTCAGCTATTGTGCCAAGCTCGTTACCGTTTTGGGTTTCAACAACTACCTTGTCGCCTAATTTTACGGTTTTGCCTGCAGGGGCAAAGAAGTAAGATTTACCGGTATCTTTAAATTTTACTGATACAACTTCTGTCATTTGTTCCTCCGAATATGTTCTGTCATAGAGCTTGTTAAATTACTAAACAACAGACTTAGGTTTATATTGGTAATAAGAGAAGACTGAAATTCGCCCAATTCTTCATAAATGCTAAGAAGCGGTTTTGAAAGAATGGAACCGGGGGAGAGTCTAATCTTTTTGGCAATGAGAAATTTTAAGTCTTTAATAAATTTATCGGCTTCAATGCGATTTTTTTGATAATTTAAAGCGATTTTGAGCATTGAGTAACGGTCGCAATTAATTGCAGAATTCAAAAATGCTTCTACATCGGCATCATTACCATCGGACTTAGTACCGTTTAGAACATCAAGTGCTCTGCCAATATTGTTTTTTTCACTTGTTAAAGCGTCTTTAATAAGTTCTTTTTCAAAATCGGTTTTAGATTTTATATATTGGCATGATACCGAAAACTCAGGTACGGTTAGCGACAATGTAACACAACGCGAAATAATGGTATCAAGCAGTGCTGATTTACTTTCAGCAATGAGAATAAACATAACCGTTTTGGGCGGTTCTTCCAATACCTTTAAGAGTGCGTTTTGGGCGTTAGCGTTCATAGTATCGGCACAGTCGATAACAAAAACGCGTTTTAAAGCGCTATGCGGTTTTATGACTGTTTGATTACGTAAATCTCTAATTTGTGATACCGCAATATTTTTTTTGCCGTCTTCGGGGGCGATTACGGTAATATCAGGATGGGAAGAAATATCTGCCAAATGGCAATGCTTACAGCTAAGGCAGGGTGCATTATCACTTTCGCAAAGAATGGCTTTAGTTAAAAAACTTGCTAATGTGTGCTTGCCTGTGCCGTATTCGCCCTCAATCAAAATGGCGTGGGGAATACGCTTAGCTTTTATGAAATTTTCAACCGTAACGGCTAATTTATCATTTCCTACAATGGAAATCATAAAACGAAACCAACCTTTTTCATTGCTTTAAAGTAGGTTTTACGAGCAACATATTCTGCCTTTTCGGCACCTTGCTTGTAAAGTACTTCCAAGGCTTTTTTATCTTTAATAATTTCATCATAAGCGGTTTTAATAGGCGCTAAGGTATCCGCAACAGCTTCGCCTACTGCCATTTTAAAATCGCCGTAGCCCTTACTCTCAAATTCTTTTTCAACTTCGGGAATAGATTTACCCGTAACTGCCGAATAGATAGTAATAAGATTAGAAATGCCTGCTTGCTCTTCGCAAAAATGAACATTAGCATTAGAGTCGGTAACGGCACGCTTGAATTTTCTTATAATATCATCCTTAGAGTCTAAAATAGCAACCCAAGCATTAGGATTTTCATCCGATTTAGACATTTTCTTAGTGGGGTCTTGAAGTGACATTACACGCGCACCTGTTTTTGGGATATATGCATCAGGAACTGTGAAAACATCGCCATAAAGATTATTAAAGCGAATGGCGATATCGCGCGCAATCTCAAGGTGCTGCTTTTGGTCGGCACCTACTGGTACTAAATCGGGTTTATAAAGTAAAATATCTGCCGCCATAAGAACAGGGTAGGAGAAAAGACCTACATTTACGTTATTTGCGTGTTTTGCAGATTTATCCTTAAACTGTGTCATACGCGACATTTCGCCAAACTGGGTATTGCAAGAAAGCAACCAACTAAGGCAGGCATGCTCGGGCACATGGGACTGAATAAACATAGTATTTTTTTCTGGGTCAAGACCCAAAGCTAAAAGCAAAGCGTATGTAGAATAAATTTGTGCGCGAAGCTTCTGGGGGTCCTGTCTTACAGTTATAGCGTGCAAATCGGCTACGGCAAAGGTGCAGTCAAATTCATCCTGCATAGTACACCAATTTTTAAGCGCGCCTAAATAGTTACCAAGGGTTAACATACCGCTTGGCTGTATACAACTTAAAACCTTCTTTTTTTGTGGGGTTTCTAAAATCTCTGACATAAGTATTCCGCCTTTAAATGATTATCCTTGTAATTATACCATAAAATTAATACTTTTACAAGTTTTAATTAAGCTCATCAAGTGATAATGAAAAACTTTCTAAAAATTCTTCCATAAAGATATTGGCTTCAGGACAATTAAGCTCTTCAATTGCTTTACGGGTGCTGGTTTCTGCTACTGCAAACTCGCGGTTGCCCATATTAGATTCTTCGATACATTTTATAAGTGCCGAAATTTTATCAGCCGCTTTTACAAGACGGGTAATCTCTTCATCGGGATTATATATCTTTATAAATTCTTGTTTAAAATCATCGGGTAAATTTTCTAAAAGTCGATTTTCGGCAACCTTTTCAATATCCTTATAAGCCTTTTTTATAGTGCAGTTATAGTATTTTATGGGGGTTGGCATATCACCTGTGATAATCTCGGTAGTATCGTGATACATAGCCGAAACTGCAGTTTTATCGGGGTTCACATTACCGCCTAAACGGGTGTTGTTAATAACCGCCAAAGCGTGAGCAATAAAAGCCACTTCAAGCGAATGCTCGCTTAAGTTTTCGTTTCTTGTATTTCGCATAAGACCCCAACGGTAAATGTTTTTCATTCTTGACATCATAGCGTAAAAATGTTTTTTCATTTTTTCACTTCCTTTATTGATTATTATAACATCAAATGATATAATATCAATAGAAGATTTTATAAATGAGGTGCAAAAAATGGTTTTTTCCGAATTAAAGACAACTTCGCTAAAGCCTAAAAAGGAAAAAGCGCTTTCTACGTTTTTGTGGGCGCTAGTTACGGCGGCTTGTCTTTTTGTGCCTTATATGATTATAACCGAAGGCTATTTTACCCTTTATGGTGACTTTAATGTTCAACAAATTCCATTCTACCAAAAATGCCATGAAGCCATTAGAAACGGCAATATTTTTTGGGATTTCGGTACTGATTTAGGTGCGGATTTTATAGGCTCTTATAGCTTTTATCTTTTAGGTAGTCCGTTTTTTTGGATAACCCTACTTTTTCCGAATAGCTTTGTACCGTATTTAATGGGTCCGCTTTTAGTTCTAAAGTTCGCTTGTGCGGCACTTACGGCATATCTTTATATCCGTCGCTTTACAAGAACACCCGAAGCAGCGCGCTTGGGCGGTTTATTGTACGCTTTTTCAGGTTTTTCGATTTATAATATATTCTTTAATCACTTCCACGAAGCGTTAATTTTCTTCCCATTACTTCTTTTAACATTAGAGCTTTTAATAACCGAAAATCGCCGTGTCGTTTTTGCGTTAACGGTTTGTATATGCGCTGTTTCAAACTACTTTTTCTTCTTCGGAATGGTTGTTTTCGTGCTGATTTATTTCTTTGTGCGCTTGTGCTCGGGTTCGATAAAAGTAACCTTTTCTCGCTTTTTAAGTGTAGCTTTAGAGGCGGTTTTAGGTCTTTTACTTTCAATGTTTATATTACTGCCTTCAATTTTAGCAATTACAGGAAACGGACGCATAACCGATTTCTCTATGGGTTGGGGCGCTATAATGTACGGCAAGGAACAAATTTACGCAAATATCTTACAGTGCTTTTTCTTCCCACCAGATATTCCTGCAAGACCGGTATTTTTCCCAGGTGCTGAGGTTAAGTGGTCTTCTTTAGGTGGTTGGCTTCCTATTTTTAGTATGGTTGGCGTGTTTACCTGGTTTAAACAAAAAACAGGTAGTTGGATTAAAAGGGTAGTAGGTATTTGTATTTTTATGGCTTTAGTGCCAATACTTAACTGCGCTTTTTATGCCTTTAATAATGCTTATTATGCGCGCTGGTTCTATATGCCGATACTTCTTATGTGTTTGGCAACTGTTATTTTGACCGAAGAAAAGGATATTGATTGGTCTTACGGTTTTAAGTGGGTTTTAGGTATAACTTTGGCGGTAACCTTAGTTATAGGATTTTTCCCGCAACAAGACGGTGACGGTAATATAATCTATGGTCTTTATACGCAAAGTGATGACAATACCTATATGGTAAGATTTTTTATAGCCTGCGCTATTGCAATAATTAGTCTTATAATACTAAGCGCGTTACTAAAGATTTTAAAACAAACCCCAAAAGCGTTTTATAATGCCGCAGTGGTTTGCGTATGTATTGTTTCGATTATTTACGGTAATGTATATATAATTTGCGGAAGGTCACATTCATACGAAATTAAAGAAGTGATGATTGACAGCCTTATTGAAGGGGAAGTCGATTTCGACGATGATACCGAATTTCGTATAGATACCTATGATTGTGTTGATAATACCGCCATGTATTTGGGGTATTCGGGAATAAATGCGTTTCATTCTGTAGTGCCTTCTTCAATTATGGAGTATTATGAATATATCGGAGTAGAGCGTAGTGTGGCAAGCAGACCCGATGAAGAGCGCCCTGCAATTAGACCGTTTTTATCGGTTAAGTATTTACTAAATCGCATTGACGGTGATAGCTTTATTGATGAAGATACAAACGAAACCGCTATGGAGGGTTATACCTACATTGATACCCAAAGCGGATATTATATTTACCAAAACGATAATTATATACCCTACGGCTTTTCGTATAACTACTATATGAGTGAGGACTTTTGCGACAGCTACGGCGAGCAAGACCGCACAAGCTTAATGCTTAAGGCAATGCTATTAAATGATGAGCAGATTGTAAAATACGGTCATATTCTCAAAAATATTAATAATATTTCTGATACGGAAGATGAAGCTCTTGACCAAACTGCGCTTTATTTTGATTATGACAGTTATGTTTACGATTGTCAGAATCTTCGAAAGACATCGGCTTACCGCTTTGAAACTGATAAGCGCGGTTTTACTGCAAATGTAACACGCGATAGGGAAAACCTTGTATTTTTCTCTATTCCGTATAGTGAGGGTTGGAGTGCTACCGTAAACGGAATACCTTGCGAAATTGAAAAGGTTAATAAGGGCTTTATGGCGGTATTAGTACCTGCAGGGGATAGCGAAATTCGTTTTAATTACACAACACCTGGACTAAAAACAGGCCTTTTAGTAACAGGCTTGTCGGCAATTTTGCTTATAATATATATGGTAATTTCGGTAGTAATAAAATCTAAGAAAATAGAAAGTAATGTTTACCCCGAAGGCGAAATTTTGCTTGAGAAATGGAAATCAAGTGAAGCGGAAGAGCCTTCTTATGAAGAGCAAGTTGCAAAAAGTAAAAGTATTTTAGATGCTATAGATACTATTCAAATACCGAGTATAGAAAGTGGTTTTGAGGGTGGTTTTAAAGTAAACCACAATGATGAAGATACGGAGTGATATTTCGTGACAAGAACAATTAAAAGATTAACCTGTTTGGTGCTTAGTGTGTTAACCGTTTTTTCGGTGTGTGTTACTAGTGTATCGGCTGACACCTTGCAGGAAAGTATGAACATTTACGGCATATATTTGACTAAGGAAGGCGATGCAAGTCTTTTAGAGTCGAACGGTAAGTGGTTGCTTATTGATACAGGTGTAGAAGAAAATTCCCAAGAACTTATTGCTAAGCTTAATTTTTATAGAATTACCGAATTAGATGTTTTAATATCGCATCTACATTATGACCATACAGACGGTCTTTTGGGATTAGCAAATAGCGATATAAAAATCAATAAGCTTTATTTGCCTGATACATCACTGACTATTTATGATACATCCACTGAAAGTAAGATTAATAAATTAAAGGAATATGCAACCATTAACAATTCCGATGTAATAATAGAACATCTTACCGTAGGGGATAGTTTTTCAGTCGGTAATACGGGAGCTTCGGTAATAGGCCCTGTATCAACAGTCACACCTGATGATTTTGAGCCCGAACCTGATGACCCCAGAGCCCAGTTAGACCATTATATAAACAACCGCTCGCTTGTGGTAAAATTTGTTTGCGGCGCAACTTCATTTTTAACTGCAGGAGACATTGAAAAGGAAGAAGAATCGGCTTTAGTAGAAAAATATAAAGGCACTGATACCCTTGATGCCGATATTCTAAAGCTTAGCCACCACGCGACAACTACTTCCACAACTGAAGAATTTTTAGCGGCGGTTACCCCTAAAAACTCTTATGCTTTAAACAGTAATAAGGGCTATGAAAATAGTGAATATAGGATATACTATACTGCTTGTAAGAATGCATCAAAATATGGTCCTGTATATTTAGTAGGCGATGAAACCCAAGATTTTCGTGCCAGTGTATCCCAAAATAGAATTAAAATTTATAAAGGCAGTAATGAGTTAACAGGTCTTGTAACACTTGCAGGTGGTGACGGCACAAAGGTTAAAAGCTATAAATACTACATTACCGAAAACGGCGTTAAAGAAGGCGTTTATACCATAGGCGGTAAAAAGTATTATATTTTTACAGGCGGTCTTGTAAATGCCGCTACCTACAGCTTTAAATTAGGAACCTACATTTATAAATACGAGCCAATTAAGGGCGGTGCTGTACGTTACTTTGATACAAATGGTGTAATGTACACAGGCTTTAAAAAAGCTGATGGCTATGAAAGATATTTTGATACTAATACCGGTATAATGGTTAGGGGTAAGGATGATAAATTTAACCCTGTAAAAATCGGAGACAAGTATTACGGTATCAACACAAATGGTGTTATTTATAACCGCGGAAAAACAAGCGGCGCTTGGAAAAAATATACTTTTTTGGATGGTAGCTACAATTACCGTTATTTTGATAAATACGGCGTTATGAAAACGGGTTGGCTAACCATTGGCAGTAAAAAGTATTATCTTAATAAAAGTACCGGATATCGCACTTTAGGTCTTAAGAAAATAAGCAAAAAGTATTACTACTTTGTAGAAAAAAACAGCGCTGGGTATGCATATAATTCGGGGTGGAAAAAATTCTCGAAAAACTATCGCTATTTTGGTAACGATGGTGTTATGAAAACAGGATGGCTTACAGTAAAAGGCAAAAAGTATTATCTTAATAAGGATACCGGCTACCGTACCTTAGGATTTAAGAAAATAGGTAAAAAATATTACTATTTTGTAGAAAAAAACAACGCCGGATATGCATATAGTTCGGGTTGGAAAAAATTTGGTAAGAAATACCGTTACTTCCAAAAAGACGGCGTTATGAAAACAGGATGGCTTACAGTAAAAGGTAAAAAGTATTATCTTAATAAAGATACTGGCTACCGTACTTTAGGTCTTAAGAAAATAAGCGGTAAGTATTATTATTTTGTAGAGAGTAAAAAAGCCGCATATATGTACAAGGGCTGGAAGAAATTTGGCTCCAAAAAGCGGTATTTTAACTCAAAAGGTTATATGGTAACAGGCACCAAGAAAATTGGCGGTAAAAAGTATAAATTTGATAAAAACGGATACTTGAAAAAATAAAATATTAAAAGATTAAAAGCTTCTGCGTAATTTATTTTCGCAGAAGCTTTTTCTATTGAAAGTAAAAGATGTCGGTGAATGTCGGTTTGGTTTTGTGTATTATAAGTGTGCTGACAGGAGGAATTCGCTATGAAAGAATATGACAAGCTACTTTATAAAACCCTGAAAACTATACTTAACGAAAAGTTATCAACGGAAGAGACACTCGCTTTACGAGAAGAGGGCTTTTGTGTTAAAAGCCCAACAAGAAAAACAGCCGTTATGATAGCTTTATATAAGAAAGCGGCCGCAGGGGATTTGTCGGCAATAAAGGAGCTTCGTTCTATTGTAAGCGAAAAAACCGATGAAAAGTCTACGGACTGTAAGGCGGTGATTATTGTTGACGACATCCGAGATTAAAATTTCGGCTATTGTCGGACAAGGCTACCAAAAATTTTGGAACTGTAAAAAGCGCTACCGCGTGCTTAAAGGCGGTAAGGGTTCCAAAAAATCAACCACCACTGCGCTAAACTTTATTTACAGGTTAATGAAGGAGGAAAAAAGTAATCTTTTAGTTGTAAGACAGGTTATGAATACACATCGTGACAGTACCTTTTCACAACTGAAATGGGCACAGGAAAGATTAGGAGTATCAGAGTATTGGAGCAATACCGTATCGCCCTTAGAAATGGTTTATAAACCAACAGGGCAAAAAATTCTTTTCCGTGGTTTTGATGATGTTTTAAAGCTTGCTTCTACCACAGTTTCAAAAGGATATTTAAACTATGTTTGGATAGAAGAAGCTTTTGAAATAGGTAATGAAGCCGATTTCGATAAATTAGACCTTTCGGTGCCAAGGGGTAAAATACCTGCCCCTTATTACAAGCAAACAACCCTTACCTTTAACCCTTGGAGTGAAACGCATTGGCTTAAAAAGCGCTTTTTTGATGTTACTTCTCCGAATGTGGATACCTTTTCTACAAACTATTTGTGTAATGAGTTTTTAGACCGTACCGACCTTGCGGTTTTTGAACGAATGAAGCAAAGTAATAGGAGAAAGTACGAGGTCGCAGGTCTTGGAAATTGGGGTATTTCCGAAGGCTTGGTGTTTGAAAATTGGTCGGTGGGGGAAGTGGTAATCCCACGAGAAGAAGAGTATATGTGGAAAAGCTTTTTCGGCCTTGATTACGGATATACAAATGACCCTACCGCTTTTATAGCATTTAAGGCAAACCCCATAAAAAAACAAATTTATATTTTCAATGAATTTTACCAAAAGCGTATGCTTAACTGTGATATCGCCGAAAAAATTAAACAAATGGGTTTTTCAAAAGAGCGCATACGCGCAGACTGTGCAGAGCCTAAGTCTAATGATGATTTACGGCGATTGGGTATTTGCAGAATAACCCCTTCGGTTAAAGGACGTGACAGTATTCTAAACGGCATATCAGCTATTTGTGAATATCAAATTACGGTGCATCCTTCCTGTGCTAATACTATACGCGAGTTTTCTTCCTATGTTTATGACGATAAACGCAGCGAAAACGGGCTTAAAATGCCTAAGGACAGCGAAAACCATTTATGCGATGCGCTTAGGTATGCTTTTGAGGATGTTAAGTTTTTTAAGCCTACAAAGGAAGAGAAAACTGACACAAGCATAGGAGATATAACCAAAAATGATTTTAACGGAGGATGGGATTTATGATTTTTTTAACGGTAATTTTTGTTGGTATAGTGGCTTTTTTGCTGGGATTGATTGTAGGCTGCAGTGATTCCCCGAAAAGAAGCATTAAAAAACCTTGTGAGCCTTTGAATACAAATGAAAGGCTTCAAAAAGAGTATGAAAACTTTCTTAATTATGACGGAAGTGTTCAACAGTAAAGGAGATTTATATGTCAGAAAAAGATGTTTTAAACGAAGACTTAGTAGAGTCTTACGATAAAACCTTAGAGGATACCATACCGAACGACAGCTCCGAAGTGATTATTCCTATAAAGTACAATAAGGAAATTATCAACCTTGATTTAGAAAAGGCTCAGGAATTGGCGCAAAAGGGTATGAAGTTCGATATGATAAGGGAAGACTATGAAGCATTAAAGGAATTGGCCGTAAAAAACGGAAAGACTGTTGGCGAATATATATGCGAGCTTAAAGCGAATTTTGCCCAAAAGCGCTTAAATGAGGTTACAGAAAAATGCGGTGGCGACAACGAGTTTGCAAAGCATATTCTAAAGCTTGAAAACGGCAACAGTACGGATATTAGAGGTTTTAGCGAGCTTTTGGAATGCTTTCCGAAAATAACTACTATTGAGGATTTACCCGAAAGTGTTGTTGAAGCCGCAAAATTAAAGAATACTTTACTTCTTGACGAGTATCTAAGATTTTTACATAAAGAGCGACTTGCTATGAACGAAAGTATTAAAAAACAAAATTCAGCCAATCAGTCGGCAATGGGTCCGTTTGTAAACAAAAAAGGCAGCGAAAACGCCGAAACGACAGAGTTCTTGCGCGGACTGTGGCAAAGATAATATATTTAAAGGAGAAAAAATATGTCAATTAACTCTATTGAAAATGCAATTAAATATTCAAGCGAGCTTGATAAAATGTTCGCACAAAAATCGGCTACAGGCTTTTTTGCCGATAACGCTTTAGCTACCAAGTTTGTAGGTGCTAAAACAGTAATTATTCCCGACGTGGATTTTGAAGGTCTTGCTGATTATGACCGCGATACAGGTTTTTCAAAAGGCGCTATTAATGTAAGCAACACTTCTTACACAATGGCTATGGACCGCGCTCGTTCTTTACAGATTGACCGCGAAGATATGGATGAAACCGGTGTTGCAAATCTTGCAGGCAAAATTTTAGGCGAATATGTTCGTACTAAGGTTGTTCCTGAATGTGATGCTTATGTACTTTCTAAGCTTGCAGGTCTTGCAGTTAGCCGTTCTAACACACTTGAAGGTGATGCTGATAAGCCGTTTGAAGCCTTATGCGGTCTTATAAATGAAGTACAGTCGGTTGTAGGCTATGATGAAGAACTTGTGGCTTTTGTTGACAGTTATATGTTTGCGGCATTACAAAATTCTGCAGAAATCTCTAAAATGATTACTGTAAGCGATTTTAAACAGGGTGATGTATCACTAAAGGTTAAGTCTATTAACGGCGTAGCAATTATCCCTGTAGTAAGCGAGCGTATGAAAACAGCTTATACCTTCGGCGCTAACGGTTTTGCCCCTGCAGAAAAAGCAAGCGAAATTTATATGCTTGTATGCCCTAAGACTGCGGCTCACCTTGTGAAGAAAACCGAAAATATGCGTATCTTCACTCCCGAGCAGAACATTGATGCCGATGCTTACAAATTTGATTATAGAATTTACTATGATGTATTTGTAAACAAAAGCGGTTTAGATTCTATTTGGGCTTGGGTTTCACCTGCAATTACTATTACTGCACAACCTACCGATGCTCAAGTAAAGGCAGGCAGCATTACCGGCTCTCTTAAAGTAACCGCAAATTCTACCGGAACACTTTCATATCAGTGGTACAAGTGCTCAAATGAAGGTGGCGCTAATGCAGTGAAAATTGCAAATGCTACAGAGTCTTCAATGAATATTCCTACCGACCTTACTGAAGGTAAACATTATTTCTTTGTTAAGGTTATTGTAAACGGAATGGCAGGTATCACTTCAGATATTGCTACAGTAACTGTAGCCTAAACTTTTTAAATCTAAGGGGTGGGGATTACCCACCCTTTAGTGAAGGAGAATAATATGACTATTAAGCCTAACGAGATATTTGAAGAATATAGACGCGGTGTAGAGTATAAGACAACACTTGGTAAACGCGGCATGTATGAGCAAAACCGCATTAACGAGCGGTTTTATATTGGTGACCAATGGTATGGTGCTAAATGCGGCAACGATAGGCCCTTAGTTCGCCATAATGTTGTTAAAAGAATAGGCGATTATAAAATGTCGCAAATATTAAGCCGTTCGCCTGCGGTTTTATTTTCGGCAGAGGGAATACCTGTAAACAGCGGCACCGAATTATCTAAAAGCATTGTGCAGGATAGCAGTGTGAATGATATTGAAGCTGTAACAAAAGCGTTTGGTAAATACTTTAACACAACCGCTGAAAGAGTAAACTTTGACAGCTTGCAAGAATGTGTATTACATAATTCTTATATAACAGGTACAGGTGTGCTTTACACTTATTGGGACAGCAATATTGCTACAGGACTTTATGCAGATGAACTTAAAAAAGTAAAAATTAAGGGTGATATTTGTTGTCAGGTATTGGATATTGATGATGTATATTTTGGTGATGTTTATGCTGAGCACATTGAAGACCAACCGTATATCATTATAGAAACTAAGGTAGAAACTGAAACAGCCCTTAGAGAAGCACGCCTTAACGGAGCGGATATTGCTACTCTTACAAATATTGAAGAAAGTGCGGTTTCGGGAAAGGTGACCGTTCTTTGTAAGCTTTTTAAGGAATATAAATCCGATATGACCTATACAATTAAATGTGTAAAGGTATGCGAAAAGGCGGTTATAAGACCTGTATTTGATACGGGGCTTAGTCTTTATCCAATATCAGTATTCAAGTGGGAAAGAAAGAATAACTCTGCTTACGGTGAAAGCGAAATCACCTATCAAATTCCTAATCAAATTGCCATAAACCGAATGATTACTGCTAATGTTTGGTCTGCTATGACAACAGGTATGCCTATAATGCTTGTAAATGGGGATACCGTTACCGAAAAGGTAACTAATGAGCCGGGTCAGATTATAAAGGTTTACGGCAGTAATGAAGATGTTGCTTCTGCAGTAAACTATGTTTCACCGCCAACATCACTTAAGGATTATGATAGCAGCATAAATTCACTTATAAATAATACACTTACTCAAAGCGGTGCTAACGAGGTTGCTTTAGGCGATTCTCGTGCGGATAATGCTACCGCACTTTTGACTATGCGTGAATCTGCTTTAATGCCGCTACAAATTGCTAAAAACCGTTTTTATAACTTCATTGAAGAAACGGCGCGAATTTGGGCGGAGTTTTGGATTACTAAATACGGCAAACGAAAGATAAAAATTTCGGATAAAAGCGGTGTTTGGTATATGCCGTTTGACGGTGATAAATATAAGGATTTACTTATAAGCACAAAGGTTGAGGTTGTAAACGATACTGTATATAGTGAAAAAGAGCGTATGAACGCGTTACTTATACTTTTTGAAAAGGGTGTAATTGATCGCAAAGAGCTTATAGAACGTTTGCCTGATGGTGTACTTACTGATAGAAAAAATTTATTAGCAACAAAGGAGGAAGCGCAAAATGACGGGGAATGATGTATTTAACCGTGTTTTAAATCTTTTAGGTTATCTTAACTCTTATACAACAAAAACCGACAATCAAAACCTTTTAAAAAGAGCGCCCGATATTATTAATCAAGTTTGTTTAGATTTAAAAATCCCTAATATTACACGCCTTTCGGATGAAATTGAAGCAAGTGATAAAGCTTTGGATGCGCTGTGCTACGGGGCGGCAATGATAATGGCGCTAGTTGATGGCGACGGGGTGAAGAATAAAATGTTTAGCGATATTTATAACGCTAAAAGGGCGGCGGCACTTTCTTCAAAGGATGTTATAGTAGACAAATTACCCAATGCTTATTATGGGAGTTGATTAAATGAAATATAGTTCTTTAAACGCTCAGGGGGTAAAGAGCTTTAAAACGGGCGCGCTTGACGGTGGATTAGATACCCAAAATAGCCCCGAATTAATTGCAGACAATAAAATCGCTTCGGGGTGCAATGTGTGGTACAAGGGTTCATACCTAAAAAGCAGACCGGGTTTTAAAAATGACCCGGATAAAGTGTTGGAAACCCAAATTTACAGTAATGTAGGGGAGATAAAATACAAAGTTACCGATACAATGATTAATTTGGGCGGTGAATATTTCCGTATTGCAACAGGTGAAGTTTTTACAGGCGACTATGCATATTATGTAAATACCTATTTAATAGACCTTTCGGGCAATATAATGCCAATGGGGGATATTGCTTTTAATCGATTATCAAGCACTTCGTTTTATATACCTGCCCATATAAACTTTTTTAACGGCAAGCCGCAAAATGGCGGTGGGATTTTTGCAATAATAGCGTTATATGATAAGTACAATTGGTCTAAAAAAAGCTATTGCATTTATGAAGTAAACGCCGATTATACCGAGTGGGAAAGGGTAGATGAATTTTATATACCCACCGTTTTAATAAATGGGCGCGGTAATAAATACCAAACCGCAAAGAAAGAGAAAGGCTTTTCTACAGATGCACCGCTAACACTAGAATCCCAAAATATGTTAGACGGTAGGTTTTACGCTTACTATACTTCCGACGGGTATTCACATTCTTTTAGACTTCCTTTCAACAGCTTAGCTGATGATACAATATCCTGCAAAATTTATTACACTATAAGTGATTATATCGAATGGGTAATACCACCCGATAATATTAGGGATATACAAGAATTTTACAATCAGAAAGTTTCAGCTTTTGTTGACCGCGACACAGGTATCCTTTATTTTACGGGAGAATCGGGCGATTTCCCAATTCCTATTATGGAATTATGCAGTGAAAATAATATCAAAATAACGGCTACTAAGGACATTGAGGGCGGTATGGCAAGTATTGCTAATTCTTCTTGCGTTACAAGATTTAATTCGAAATTATTGGTCGCAGGCGGTGAGGGTGGAAACACCATATATGCCGCTGATTATGATAATCCGCTATATTTCCCTAAAAACACTTCTATAGATATAGGGGAGAGCGGAAGTCCTGTTATTTGTATGTCGGTGCAACAAAATAAGATAGTTGCCTTTAAAGAGCACGAAATTCACCTTTTAAGCTTTAAAGAAGGGGATATTATTAACGAAATCACCCTACTTAAAGATAATGATAAGGTGTTTAAAAAGCCCGATAGCTTTGAGAGTCAGGAAATATCTAAAAAAATCGGATGTGCAAATGAGCAAACAGTTGCTATTTGTGGTGGTAAGAGTATTTGGCTTGCGGATGACGGAAGGATATATAAATTTGATGTAACGGGTAAAAAGATAACCGAAATTTGTAATCCGGCGATACTAGAAATTCACCCCGATGAATATATGAAGGTAACTGCTACTGGAAGCGATGAATACTATATTATATCAATAGATGAAAAAATGCTTGTTACCTATATACAAGACCAAAAGGAAACAAAAAGTTACTATTGGAATGTGCCTATAGGACTTAATGTTGAGAGCGGATTTTATCATTCGGGTAAATTTATGTTTTTATGCTGTAACGATGACACTAAGCTGGCATTTATTTCAACACTTGAAGGCAATATAGATAATGTTATTTATTTAGGTGAAGAAGACGCTATTATGCAAAAAAGCGTGCCTATAAATAGTAACTTTACTACAAAGCATTATTGCTTTAAGGACCAAAACTCGTTTAAGAATATTGAAGGCATTTACTTTACACTTTCTGCTAAGGGTAAGGTTAAAATATCGGTTAATGATAGATATAAAACCGAGATTGATTTTGGTTTTCTTAACGAAGACTACGATAAATGCGAGTATAAGTCGGTAAGACTGTCACCGCATCTTTATAATGTGAACGGGGTATCGGTAAGCTTTGAATCTAATAAAGAATTTAGCATCGGCGAGCTTGAAATAAGGTATAGAATAACGGGTTAATATATGAAAAAGATTTTAATTGTTTTAAGTATTGCTTTAATGTTGTGTGCCTGCGCTAAAACCCCCATAGAAGAAAAAGGCTTGGCTACAGGCAGCGGAATTTGGATAAGCTATTATGAGTTAGAAGATATGCTTGAAAGTGATAAAGGTATTAAGCACGAATTTCAAAAGGTGATAGAAAACTGTAAAGCTTTCAAAATAAAAAACCTTTATTTACATACGCGTGCTTTTGGTGAAACTCTATATCCTACAGAGTGTTTTCCGCTTGTGGAATCGGTAAAACAGTATCAGTTTGATGTTTTTGATTATTTGGTAACTGAAAGCAAGAAAAACGGGTTTAAAATTCACGCATGGATAAATCCATATAGAATTTCTACTAATGTCGATATTGAAAAGCTTAATAAACAAAGCATTGTTTATAAATGGCTAAATGACCCCGAAAAAGCTATAAACATCGGATTTGCAAACGGTGTATATCTTAATCCTGCAAGTATGGAAGTCAGGTCTTTAGTACTAAAAGAAATACGCGAGCTTATAACAAAATATAACATTGACGGCATACATTTTGATGATTATTTTTATCCAACACAAAATACCGATTTTGATAAAGTGAGTTTTGAAAAATATAAAACCGAATGTGAAAATCCGCTTTCTTTGGCAGATTACAGGCGTGAGAATGTAAATATACTTATAAGCTCGTGTAATGCATTAATAAAGCACCTAAATAACAATATTGTTTTTAGTATAAGCCCCACTGCTTCAATAAATAATAACTACGAAAAGCTTTATGCCGATGTTGAAACCTGGATAAAACAAGGCTTAGTTGATGAAATAATACCGCAGCTGTATTTCGGATTTGAGTATCCTGATAAATATTTTCGTTTTGAGAATTTGCTTAAGGTTTGGAAAGATTTATCAAAGCAAAATCCTAATGTTAAGCTAAAAATAGGGCTTGGGGTTTATAAAGCAAAGCCTACTTTGGATGCTGATAAAAGCGAATGGAAAAACAACCCCGATATTATTGCAAGACAGGTGAAAATTTGCGAAAGTGACAGCAATGTTTCAGGGTATGTATATTTTTCTTATTCATCACTTTTCGGTGATGATACCGAATATAAAGTACAACGAGAAAAAATTAAAGAAACAGGAGAAAGCAAATGAACAGTACAATTATAGTGGCTTTAATCTCCTTTGCGGGTACACTTTTTGGTACTGCAGGTGGCATAATTGCTTCAAGCAAGCTTGTAGAGTATCGCTTATCACAGCTTGAAAAAAAGGTTGATATGCAAAACACAATCACAAGCAAGGTGCCCGTAATGGAAGAAAAAATTAAAACAATTAATAGAAGAATTGCAAAAATTGAACACGAAAATACCATAGATTTTTGTACAGCAAACTAATTTCACCTAATAACAGTTTGCATATAAAACAAGGCTATCTAACTTCGGTTAGATAGCCTTGTGCTTTGTAGCAAATTATTTAATTAAAGATTCACCTGTCATTTCTTCAGGTTTTGTGAGTCCTAAAAGACTAATAATTGTAGGTGCAATATCGCAAAGCTTTCCGCCTTCGCGAAGGAAGCAATCCTTACCAATAACAGAGAAGGGAACAGGGTTAGTAGTATGCGCGGTAAAGGGTGAACCGTCAGTATCTACCATACGGTCAGCATTACCGTGGTCGGCGGTAAGAAGCATTACGCCACCCATTTCTTCGGTAGCATCTTTAACACGACCAACACAAGTGTCAACGGTCTCAACTGCTTTTACTGCGGCATCAAAGAAGCCTGTGTGACCTACCATATCGCAGTTAGCAAAGTTGAGTATAATAACATCGTATTTACCGCTTTTAATAGCAACGCAAACTTTGTCACAAACTTCGTTAGCGCTCATTTCAGGCTGTAAATCATAGGTTGCAACCTTAGGTGAGTTAACTAATATGCGGTCTTCGTTTTTATATTCAACCTCAACACCGCCGTTGAAGAAGAAGGTTACATGCGCGTACTTTTCAGTTTCGGCAATTCTAAGCTGAGTAAGGCCGTTATTTGCAATAAATTCGCCTAAAGTATTTGCTAAAGATTGTGGCTTAAATGCAATGGTAACATTAGGCATAGATGCATCATATTGAGTCATACAAACATAGAATACATCAAGCTTGCCACCCCTACGCTCAAAGCCTGCAAAATTGTCATCAACAAAGGTACGGGTGATTTCGCGTGCACGGTCAGGACGGAAGTTAAAGAAAATAACGCTGTCGCCTGATTTAATACGCTCGCTGCCGTCTACAACTGTAGGAATAACAAATTCATCAGTAATGTTTTTGCCGTCTGCATCAATCTCGTTATAAGAAGCCCTAACAGCTTTTGCAGCGTCATCAGTCTTAATACCTTCACCGTAAACTAATGCGGCATAAGCCTTTTCTACGCGGTCCCAACGATTATCGCGGTCCATACCATAGAATCTACCTAAAACAGTAGCAAGCTTACCGCAACCTAAATCGTTAAGCTTAGCGTTTAAAGCGTCAATAAAGTCGGCTGCGCTTGTGGGAGGAACATCGCGTCCGTCAAGCAAAGCATGAATATAAACACGGTTTAAGCCATTGCGCTTAGCAAGCTCTACCAAAGCGTACAAATGCTCGATATGAGAGTGAACACCGCCGTCTGAAAGAAGACCCATGAGATGGAGTGCGGAATTATTCTTTTTACAGTTTTCCATTGCACCGACAAGAGCTTCGTTTTCAAAGAAATCGCCGTCGTTGATTGACTTTGTGATTCTTGTAAGCTCCTGATAAACAACTCTGCCTGCGCCGATGTTGGTGTGGCCAACTTCGCTGTTACCCATCTGACCGTCGGGCAGACCAACGTCCATACCCGATGCACCGATATAGGTCATGGGATTTTCTCTCATAATTTTATCAAGGTTAGGGGTTCTTGCGGAAGAAATTGCGTTGCCGTAATCGCTGTCATTTCTGCCGAAACCGTCCATAATGCAAAGAAGAACGGGTTTTTTGCTCATAATAAACATTCCTTTCAAAATTCGGTTGTAGGGAACACTCTTGAGTGCTCCGCAATTCTAATAAACATTAGTGTAGGGCGGCTTGCCCTCAAGCCGCCGCAGAACATATTGCATTTTGACGGCGGGATGTGGGCATCC
>JAZSCF010000044.1:0-12467 GCA_045602785.1 Acutalibacteraceae bacterium | reverse complement strand
ATATTAATAAGTATTTTGTCGAAAGGGTAATGTATGAACAAAATTATTAAACTTGTTAGTTTTATAATTTCTTTAAGTATAATTATATTTTGCTTTTATACTCCTGTTGTTAATTGTAAAGAAACGGTTATAACAGAAGGTTACATATTTGGAAATAATGTTAATATTAGAAAATCACCTTCAACATCTTCCGGCTCGTCAGGACGTGTATCAACTGTTAATACTACAGTTTTAGGCAGTAAAAAGGATAGTAAAAACACTATAAACCCTGAAACTAAAAAAGAATATATTTGGTATAATGTTACTCTAAACTATCTTGGTGAAGATATAACGGGTTATGTCCGCGAAGATTTAATTGATATTCATACATACACTATTGCTGATACATTCAAAGAACAACTTGCGCTTTTTCCAAAAAGTTATAAAAGTTATTTAAAGGAACTTAATGAAAAATATCCAAATTGGGTGTTTATTTCTGAAAAAGTACCGCAAAATTTCGCAGACAGTGTTGCTTTGCAGGATAATTTGTTTTATAAGCTTGTTAAAACGGATTATAACTCTTTACGCTCTTTAAGAAAAGGCTGCTATAATTGGTCAACCGGTAAGTTTGTTGAAACTGATAGTGGCGGTTGGTACGGTGCTTCAAGGGAAGTAATAGCTTTTTATATGGACCCGCGCAACTTTTTGAATATTAATAATATATTTATTTTTATGCAACAAAGCTATGATAGTAAAATTCAAACTTTGGATTCGGTAAAAGATATTGTAAAAGATACATTTTTAGATTCCAAAATTAGCGATAAAAATGATGAATATTATAATAAAAGTTATGCCGAAGTAATACTAATAGCTGCAAAAAAATCTTTAGTTAATCCGCTTGTTTTAGCTGCTACAATTTTACAAGAACAAGGAACAAAAGGTTCCACACTTTCTAAGGGTGCCGAGTATAATAAAACTACGGTTTATAATTTCTTTAATTTTGGTGCCGCAGGAAGTACTGCTTTACAAGTTTTAAATTCTGGCAAAGAATTCGCTTATTCAAGAGGTTGGACAACTCCATCAAAATCTATTATTGGCGGTGCTATTAGTTACGAAAACGGTTATCATAGCCGTGGTCAAGATACTTATTTTTATAAAAATTTTAATGTTCTGCACCCTTATGAAACAAATCATCAGTACGCACAAAATGTTGCGGATTCAGTAAATTCGGCTAAATTTTTGAAAAATATTTATAGTGAAATGAATGACGCGAAATTATATTTCCGTATTCCTGTTTTTGAAGATTTACCAACAGATGTTTCTACACTGCCTAAATCTAACAGTAAGCTTAATAACTATTATTTTTCTGATATAGATGTTGATGGATTAACTCCTTCATTTAATAGATATACATATGAATATTCACTATCAATTAGTGGTAATACTACAGTAACTTTAAAGCTTCCTAAAGGAGCATCTTTCGTTTCAGATGAATCAGTTTCAGTTAAAAAAGGACAAAAGACTATTAAACTTAAAGTTAAATCGGAAACGGGTTATTTTAATACTTATGTTCTTAATGTTGAAGCATTAAAATCATCAACCATAACATTTAGTCATAACTCGGTCGTAACATCTACAGTACAAAAAGGGGACTGTACAGGTGATGGTAAAATTACTATATTAGACCTTGCAAATGTTCGATTACATTTGCTTGATATTATAAAACTCAAAGGTAACAATTTAAAAGGTGCCGATACAAACAGTGATGATAAAGTCACAATACTAGATTTAGCTAATATAAGATTACACTTATTAGGAATTACAAAAATTAAATAACGGAGTGATAAAATGAAAATTTTTGCTAAGCTTTCTTCAATTATATTAATAACAGTTTTACTTATTTCTTGTGTGATTGTACCTGCACAAGCGAAAGGTACTACACTTTATTTTAGTAAAAATACTGTTGATGTGGGAGATAAGGTTACAGTTTCAGTATCTATTAATCCCGAAGAAGCAATGTACGCTTTAACCTTTTATTTACAATATGATGATTCTGTCCTTAAATATGAAAGCGGTGCAGGTACAGGTGATGCTGGTGCTCTTCATATTGTTGAATCTCCTTCAGGCGATAAAAAAGTTAAATATGATTTTCAGTTTTCAGCTCTAGCGGTTGGAACAAGTTCTATCTCAATAACCGATTGTGTTTATGTAACTCAGTCGGGTGGCGTTTCTAACGAGGTTAGCTTTACAGGTGCATCTGCTTCTATTACAGTAAAAGATGCAAAGCTTTCCGACAATGCAAAGCTTAAATCCCTTAAAATAAGCGGTTATTCTTTAAACGAGTCTTTCTCTTCAACAAAAACAAGTTATACAGCCAAAGTGCCCTATGAAACAAAAAAAGTAAATATTATAGCTACCACTTCAAGTGAAAAGGCTAAAATTAAATCTGTTGAGGGTAATACAAACTTAAAGGTTGGTAGTAATAACGTAACTGTAACCGTAGAAGCTGAAAATGGTACACAAAAAACATATAAAATTAAAATCACTCGTGAAGAAAAAGAAGAAGTAAATTCCCAAGATGAAACTTCAATCGAAGAAACAACAACTAAAGATGAAGAAACTATTACCGATATTGAATCTTCACTTGAAACAATTATTGATGGAAAAGCATACTTAATTGCTACTGAAATTCCAAATAATGTTTTGTTTAAAGGTTTTAAAATTAAAGAAACTGATGTTAATGGTTATTCGATAGAAACTGCTTGTGATGATGAAAATAATTATAGACTTTTCTATTTAATGGAAAAGGGTGGCGACAAATTAAAGCCTTTCACTTATAACCAAGATAACGATTCTTTTGAAAAGGTAAATTTCATAACAATAGGCGATAACTCATATATCTTTGCAGAAATTCCTGATGATTTAACTTTACCTGAAAATTATTATCCATCAAATCTAAATTTCTCCGATTTTTCTGTTGAGTGTTATGCAGATACAAATGCAGATTTGTCCGAATTTAAGTATGTATACTGTTTTTATGACGGTAATTTCTCTCTTTATAGATACGATTCTAAGCAAGAAACAATACAACGCTATCCCGAATTAGAATTAAGTGCTAAACAAAACGCTCAAGAAAAAGACAATGTTTTCACTCGTTTTGGTTTGCTTTCAACTAACGGAAAGGTAATAATTCTATCACTTCTAGTAGTTATTTTAGGGATTTTTGCACTTTTGGTGTTACTAATTGTGTATTTAGTTCGCCGTTCGTTAAATCTTAACAGTGATATCGTTCTGGATCAAGAAGAAACAGACGATTTTGATATTATTGAAATTGAAAACGAATCTGTAGAGTCTTAAAATATAATGCCATCTCTTATTTTGAGATGGCATTTTTAAGAATTTATACTTTTTGAATTTCATATAATCTATAAGGTGATTTTATGGAATTTTTAAAGTGTTTTATTATTATAATATTAACGCTATACTTATTATCAATGATAATTTTTGCAGCGAGAAGTGGAAAAGCTTTTAAATTTTTATTCCTTAATGCATTCTTGGGATTACTTGTTTTGTTAATTCTTTATTTTACTAAAAGTTTTACAGATATCAATCTTGCAATTAACAAAATAACTGTTGCTCTTAGTGGATTTTTCGGAATAATTGGAGTAATTTTTATATTATGTTTAAATCTAATGATTTAAGGTACCACTTATGGTACATTAATTATGTATAATAATTTGTAAAGGAGTGAAAAGTTATGCTTCAGTTTATATTTGGTTTACCAAAATCGGGAAAAACAACTTATATAATTAATATGGCTAAAACATTGGCTGATATAGGAAAAAAATCAGTAATAATTGTGCCGGAGCAAGCCTCCTTTGAAACTGAAAAAGCTGTGTATAAAGCTATTGGCGATTCATTTTCACAAAATGTTGAAGTCTTAAGTTTTTCACGTTTATATGATGAAGTATGCCGTAAAACAGGTGGTACTGCGGCTCGCAACCTTAATGATTCTGATAAAATTATTTTTATGAATAAAACACTTAAAAGCGTTGCGGGTGAACTCAAAATATGGTCTCGTTATGCAAAATCGCTTACCTTTGCAAAAAATATGCTTGATGCTATTGGTGAATTTAAAATTAACGGTATATTACCCAACGAATTGATTGATGCAGGTAATAAAGTCAGTAGTGTTAGCCTTAAACACAAATTAAACGATTTAGCACTTATTTATCAAGCTTACGATCTCTTTACGGCTGAACGTTTTATAGACCCTGCGGACAAGCTGACCAGACTTTATTACAAGCTTGAAAACTTGAATTATTTTGAAGGGAAAACTGTTTTTTTTGATGGTTTTAAGGGCTTTACAGGTCAGCAATATAAAATTATAGACCGTGTATTTAAAAGCGCCCAAGATTCATTTTTTGCCTTTACAAACGATACTTTATGCATTCGTGAATATGATGTGTTTACAAATATTCGCACTACTATTAACAAAATTGAAGTTATTGCAAAAAAACGCGCTATAAACCAATTAGAACCTATTATTTTAAAAAATTCATATTATAATACTTCGTTATCAAATGTTGAAAGGCTAATCAGTGAAAATAAAGTCGAAGCTGATTGTAGTGACAGTGTATTTATATGCAAGGCTAAAACAATATTTGATGAAGCTGAATTTGCCGCACGTACTATTCGCAAATTAGTAAGAACTAAAAATTTGCGTTTCAGAGATTTTGCAATTATAGCCCGTGACAGCGAAACATATAGCGAAGCGGTAGAATATGCTTGTAAAAAGAATAATATCGACTGTTTTTTTGATAAAAAGATTTCTTTACTATATTTTCCGCTTGCCATTAGTGTACTTGCAGCGATAAAATCTATTAATTTATCAACCGAAAATATTCTCCGCTTTCATAAATCGGGTATCAATTTGCTATCTGTAGAAGAGATATCTGAGCTTGAAAATTATACTTATATTTGGAATATAAACGGTGATTTATGGCTTAATGAATGGGATATGGATGTTCGCGGTTTTGTAACTGATGAACCCGACCAAAATAATGAAGAAATTTTAAAGAGAATAAATGAATTACGTCGTCGTGCTATAGAGCCCATTATTTTATTTAAGAATACTTTTAACGGCGATGTAAAGCATATGAGTAAAGCCATTGTTAAGCTATTAGAATTCTGTAATGCTGATAAAGCCCTTTTAGATTTATCGAACAAGTTTTTAGATGATGCATATTCTAAGGATGCGCTAAAGCAGAGCTATTCAAGTTTTATGAGTGTTTTAGATAGTATCGTTACTTGCTACGGTAACGCAAATCTTACTGCTAATGAATACTATGAAGCGCTTTATTTATCTTTATCACTTGAAGAGGTTGGAATAATACCGCAAACCCTTGACCAAGTTATTTTTGGACAGGCCGACCGTATAAGACTAAGTAATCCCAAAATAGTATTTATTTTGGGTGCAAATCAAGGTGTTTTTCCAAAGTTTGCTGATAATAGCGGGATATTTGCAATTAAAGAGCGTAAAGCGTTAATTGATTTAGGTTTAGAAATTGCTGATAACGAAATTTTTTCGTCCATAGATGAAAAGTTTTTAGTTTATTCAAATTTATGCTCTGCAACTGATATGCTTTATATATCTTTTGCAGAATCAAGTTTGAAAGGACAAGCATTAGAAAAATCAAGCTTTGTAACTTCTATTGAAGAAAACCTTAACCCTAAAATTTTTGTAGAGCCTAATGGAATTATTAACGAAGATAATTTGCCTGAAACTAAAGAATCAGCTTTTACTTATTTATGCCGTAGTATTGATAGTATTGCCGATTTTTCTACTCTAAAAGCTGTTTTTGATGGGGTAGTGTATCTTAACACACCTATACTTGAAAATAAAGATTTAAGCACTGCAAAGCTTTCAAAAACTACCGCACATAATTTATACGGTGAAAATATTTATATGTCTGCAACTAAATTTGATACTTTTCACCGTTGTAAATTTTCACATTTTTGTAAGTACGGCTTACGTCTTAAAAAACTACAGCCGGCTGATTTTGATGTTTTACAGCGCGGTACTATTGTACACTTTGTACTTGAAAAAATCATCTCCGAGTATAAGGAAAACATTAAAGAACTTACTAACGATCAATTAGATGTTTTATGTGATAAGTATATTTCGCTTTATCTTGATTCTGTTAAGGGGTATAGAAGTGTTGAAACAGCAAGACATAGGTTTATTATCTCGAAAATTTCGCGTTCTTTAAAGGAAGTATTATATCATTTAGCACAGGAATTCTCACAAAGTGATTTTAAACCTACGCATTGCGAGCTCGCAATCGGTAATGATGGTATACCACTTAAATTTCCGTTTTCTTCAGGTGAAATAAACTTTATAGGTAGTATTGACCGCGTTGATGAATATAATGGCTATATTCGTATTGTGGATTATAAAACAGGTACAAAATCCTTTAAATTACCTGATATTTTATTCGGATTAAACCTTCAAATGCTAATTTACCTTTATGCAATAACCCGTGGCAGAAATTTACCCGATAATACTGCTGCCGGTATCTTTTATATGCCTGCAAAACGTGACCTTAATGATGAAGGTATGGCTATGAACGGCTTAATGCAAGGGGATTTAGATTTAGTTAAATCTATGGAAAAAGAAAATAGGGGAGAGTATATCCCAAAATTATCACTAAACAAAGATGGAACTATCTCAAAAACTAATAATTCGTTTATTAGTGATACTCAGTTCACTCAAATTTTTGACCACATTGAAAAATTAATGGCACAAACGGGCGATTCAATTGTTAATGGAGAGATTGAAGCAAACCCAATTGATGGCAGAGAATCTGCTGCTTGTAGCTACTGCGATTTTAAATCGATTTGCGGTATAGAAAATAAAGAAATTTTCAAAGTGCCTGATATTAAAAATGCGGAAGTTTTTGAAATTATGGAAAAGGAGAAGAAAGATGGCGTTTAAACCCACAAAAGCACAACAAGATGCGATTAGTGAAAACGGTAATATTCTGGTTTCTGCTGCTGCAGGTTCGGGTAAAACTGCCGTCTTGGTTGAGCGAGTAATACAAAAACTAACATCAACTGATAATCCTATCCGTGCTGACGAACTTTTAATAGTGACATTTACAAATGCTGCTGCTACAGAAATGCGTTCTCGTATTGAAAAGCGTATTGATGAAGAATGTATAAACAATCCACAAAATATAGGTTTGTTACTTCAAAATAATCTTCTTAATAATGCAAAAATATGTACTATTGACTCTTTTTGTATAGATTTAGTTCGTGAAAATTTTGATAAATTAGGAATAGCACCTGATTTTAAAATTGCCGAAGAAAACGATTTAAAGGCAATTAATGATGAAGTACTATATTCAATAATTAACCACTATTTTGAACAAGATAATAAAGATTTTTTAGCACTTTTAGATCTTGTAGGCTCCGAATTTGATGAACGTAATTTTATTGATCTTTTATTATCGGTTTATAATTTTTCGCGTCAGCTTCCATTCCCGAAAGTTTGGTATAAAGAGATTTTAGAAAACTATAATAACGGTATTTTTGATAGTCATAATTTATGGTATAAATATGCTTTTGAAAAAGCAAATACCGTTATTGAGAATATAGAAAACAGTATTTTTTCTGCCAAAAACCTGATTTATGGTATTGATAAGGTATATGAAGCTTATTATCCTGTTTTCGAAGCAGCAGAAGAAATAATACAAAATTTAAAAGTTAACGCTGACACATGCAATTGGGATACTTTTTATGAAAGTTTACAACAATATTCTTTGCCTAAATTGCCAACAGTACGCGGGGTTGGTGATATTGAAGAAGTAATCGCTGTAAAAGATATTTACAAACATTTAAACGGTAAAGCTTTAGACCCACTTTATAAGATTTTTTATGCTGATTTTGAATTTATTAATTCACAGTTTGAATCTCTTTATCCATTGGTTAAGCTATTTATTGAAATTCTATCCGAATTTGACCAAAAGGTGTTTGAAGCTTATAAGGAAAATAATTTATTTACCTTCCATAATACCGAGCATTTAGCACTCGAACTTTTATGTAATTATAAGGATGGCAAGATTACAGTTTCTGAAAATGGAAAAGAAATTATTGAACAATATAAAGAGGTTATGGTTGATGAGTATCAAGATACTAATGACCTTCAAAATATGCTTTTCTATGTATTGTCAGGTTATGAAAAAAGGCTATTCTCGGTTGGTGATGTAAAACAAAGCATTTATGCGTTCCGCGGAGCTAATCCTTCCAATTTCTTAGATAAGAAAAACCGATATATACCGATTGTGGATGCTAATGATAATGATTCTAAAAAAATTATTTTAGGCAACAATTTCCGTTCAAAAGACCTTGTATGCGAGTTTATAAATAATTTCTTTAATATTTTTATGAGCGAAAATACAGGCAAAATTATTTACAATAGCGAAGAAATGCTAATTCCAGCTGCAAAATTTCCCGAAACCGAAACTGCGGCTGTTAGCTTTGATTTTATTGACTGTACTGAAACTAAAGAACCGAAAATTACGCTTGAAGCACGCGCTATTGCTGATTTTATTAAAAATATTATAAACGGACCTGCCTGTATTAAAAAAGATGATAGTACGCTTAGACGTGCAAATTACGGTGATATTACAATACTTTTACGTAATGTTTCTACAAAGGCACCACATCTTGTAAACGAACTTGAAAATAATGGCATACCTGTAAATCTTAATATTAATAATTTTTCCGAAAGTGTGGAAATTACAACCTTTTTATCACTTTTAAAGGTTATTGATAATCCAAAAAACGATGTTGCTTTAGCGACTGTTTTAATGTCAAATATATTCGGGTTTACACCTGAACATTTAGCGCAAATAAGAGTAAACAAGCGAAAAGACGACCTTTATTCAGCGATTATTTTTTCTGCTGAAAATGGTGATAAAAAAGCTATTCGTTTTTTAGAAAAAATAGAAGAATTCAGGTTAAAATCGGTTACATTACCATTATCAAAGCTTATATCTTATTTGCTGATTGATACCGAATATTTGAATATTGTATCTGCAATGCCAAACGGCGAACAAAGGCGCAATAATCTTTTACTGCTTTGTGAATTTGCTTCTAATTTTTCTGCTGAAAAAACTCATTCACTTATTTCTTTTTGCGATTATGTACTAAAACTTTCAACAGTTAACGGTGTAGCAAAAAGTGGTAATGCAGTAAATATTATGAGTATTCACGCTTCTAAGGGACTACAGTTTCCGATTTGTATAGTTGCAAATACTTCTACACGCTTTAATGACGCCGAATCACGCTCTTCTGTAGCTTTTTCAACAAAATACGGGCTTGGATTTAAATACTTTGATGAAACCGATAAAACCAAATATACAACCATTTCACGCGAAGTTATTTTAAATGATATTAAATCTTCACAGTTAGAAGAAGAATTGCGACTATTGTATGTTGCAATGACAAGAGCTCAGGATAAACTTCATTTTGTTGGCACATTCTCTAATTTTGAAAAAGCAGTAGAAAATTGCAAAAATCTATTTTTATGCGATAGTGAAACTTTAAGCTATGCAACTTTTTCACGTACAAAATCCTATGCCGATTGGTTGCTTTTATGCCTTTTAATTAATCCTGAATATAGGGGAGTTTTAAATAAATATAGGACTGAGAATTTACTCGTAAACAATAAAATTAAAATTCGTATTTTATGTGCACAAAATTTGAAATCTGAAATGCATTATGAAGATGAAATTGATTCATTACCTAATGATGATTTGGTTGATATTATAAAACAAAATTTCGAGTATACTTATCCTTACCAAAAGTTAACCGAGATTCAATCTAAAATTTCGGTTTCGGTGCTTGCAAATAAGGCTGAAAGTGATAAATTTGCTTTTTCTGAAAAGCCTTCGTTTATGAGTGCTAACGGCATTACTGCCACAGGTAGAGGTAGTGCTATGCATAAAATTATCGAGTTTTTCGATTTTTCTAAAACCGATGATATTGATGGTGAAATTGACCGACTGTATGAATGGCAATATATCACTGAGGACGAAAAAAATTCGCTCTCTAAAAAAGCTTTAAAAGACTTTTTTGAAAGCGAAATCTTTAATCGTATTAAAAATGCCGATAGGGTAGAACGTGAAATGCGTTTTTTGACCGAAATTCCTGCTTATGCACTCAATAACACATTAGAAAGCGATTTGGCAAAAGAAATGGTTACTTTACAGGGCGCTGTTGATATTTGCTTTATTGAAAATGGTGAGCTTATAATACTCGATTTTAAAACCGACAGGGTAGAGGATATCAACGAACTTGCCGTTTCATATTCAGAGCAGCTGAACGCTTATGCTAAAGCTTGCGAAAAAATATTTGGTCAAAAAGTAAAAGAAAAGATAATATATTCTTTCGCGCTTTCAAGTGCGTTGATTATAAAGTAATTATAAGTTGTTTGAAAGTTCGGCTAATTGTTCAATTGTTAACTGTTCAGCACGAACAGTTTCACTTAAATCCATTGATTTAAGCGCATTCTTTATTGCTTCTTTTGAATAAGAGGTAGTATTAGATACTGTATTTACTAAAGTTTTTCTTCGTTGTGCAAAACAAGCCTTCACAATGGAGAAAAACTTTTTTTCATCATCAACTTTAACCTTAGGCTCATTTAAAATATTAAGTTTAATTACTGCCGAATCAACATTTGGTGGCGGCATAAAGCTGTTGCGACCAACTTGGAATAAAATTTCGGCATCAGCATAATATGAAACTGCAACCGTAACAGCACCTGCTTCACGTGTTCCAACCTTAGCGCAAAGGCGTTCAGCAGCTTCTTTTTGAACCATAACAGTAATATTTGTAATAGGTAACTTGCTTTCTAAAAGCATCATAACAATAGGTGATGTTATATAATAGGGGAGATTGGCACAAACCGAAACAGCCTTACAATCTGCAAACTTTTCAGCAATGAATTGCTTTAAATCAAGCTTCATAGCGTCGCCAAAAATCACTTCAACATTATCACATTCACCCAAAGTTTCAGGTAAAATTGCCTTTAAGCGTTCATCAAGCTCAATTGCAACAACTTTTTTTGCAGTTTTTGAAAGCTCCTTTGTAAGTACACCAATACCCGGACCAATTTCTAAAACGCCCATTTCATTGTCGGTTGCAAATTCTGCCATTTTTGGACATACTGTTGGATTTATAAGAAAATTTTGCCCAAGTGATTTTTTAAAAGAAAATCCATGTTTATTTAAAATCGATTGTATAGTTTTTATGTTTGAAAGCTCCATATAATAACTCCTAAACTTACTTAAAATTATTATACTTTAAAACTTTTCTAAATACAATAAAATTTTTAGTGACAAAACACAAAAAGTGTTGTATAATAATTTTATATATTAAATTTGGATGTGATTTTTAATTGGATAACAAGTATTTTGAAGTAATTGTTAAAGAACTTTCTCCGTTTTTTGCCGAAAAAAACATTACCGATAAGGACGGCTACTATGCGAACGATAATAAGGCTATAAAAATTGAGTATCAAGAAGACAGAAAAATGTTCACATTATCTGTTGCAGATATTGAAGACCGTATTGTAGGCGACTACCGTGAAATTAATGCTTGGCTTTTTGATGAAGCTTATAATGAAAAGGATGCCGTATCTGTAGGTCTTGACTTTGCGATTTCTTTACGCAAGGAATTTGGTATTAAAACCACAAGAACACTTAACAACATTGCTAATTTACCAACTGCTACTAAAGATGGCGCAACAAATGTGACCGCATTTTCTAAAAAAGTTTTAGATGTTTTTCCCGCTTTAAAGGAAGAATACAAAAACCATGTAGCAACTTATGGTGAATTTTTGTACTTAAGCTTCTATGGCGAGCATTTAAGGCCTCGCCTTATCCGTCTTTTTGAAGAAGGCACAAAAAAACAAATTAAGAAATTTTATGAAATTATTGATGTCGCTTTCAGAAAAGGGGATAACGATACTGTAAATACAGCTATAATTGTTCTCGCTGCTGCTGCTTATAAAAATCAAAAGGTTACTGACACCATTAAAGAAATGTTAAATGAAGACAAAAACTTCTTATCTGCATTTGAAGCGATGGTTCCGGTTTTTGCAAGTAACTCAAAACTTGTTAAAACAATGATTAAAGATTAATAAAATAAAAGCTATCCATAATATTTGGATAGCTTTTTAACTTAAATATCTTAAAATTACTAATAAAACCGCCGATTTTCTAAAATGTCAATGAATAGGGGGTTATAAATTTTATTGGGCGAATTATACTAAATGAATATTTTGTATAATCTAGGGCAGGGTTTATAGTCATTTTTCCATTATATTATATGTATTATAAGAATATAGCACTTTTTGCTTTATATCGCTGTTATTATTCTATTGTAGTAAACTTTCATATTTAAAGTTTAAACGTGCTTAC
>JAZSCF010000043.1:0-12618 GCA_045602785.1 Acutalibacteraceae bacterium | reverse complement strand
TGTAATTGTTGAGCAAGGCGAAACAGCTCTCGATCTCTTTGAGCGTGTTCAGATAATTAAGGCAATCGTAAGCACAAACCGCTGCATCCACCGTTTCAATAAGCTTGTCGGCTCTGTGACGGGTTTTACAGTTTTTACAGTCCATAAGTGGATCAGAAAATCCGCCCAAGTGACCCGATGCAACCCAAGTTTCAGGATTCATAATAATAGCACTGTCAAGACCTACATTGTAGGGGCATTCCTGAACAAATTTTTTCCACCAAGCTTTTTTGATATTGTTTTTAAGCTCAACACCCAAGGGGCCGTAGTCCCAGCTGTTTGCAAGGCCGCCGTAGATTTCACTACCGGCGTATACAAAGCCGCGTCCTTTTGCGAGTGTTACAATAGTTTCCATTTGTTTTTGTGAGTTTTCCAAGATCAATTTCTCCTTTTGACATCAAAAATGCAAATTATGCTATTTTAATAATATATAAAAATTGAGTAAAAGTCAACACTTGACATATTTTAATATATAGATTATACTTTAATAATAGAATTAACGGAGGTGTTTGGAATGGATAAAAGAGTTATAAAACTTCATAATGTTGATTTTGACGACCTTATCAAAACCATCGACGAATGTAAAGGTGACGTTTATCTTGAAACAACCGACGGCGATGTTTTGAATTTGAAATCAAAGCTTTGTCAAATGTTAGGCCTTAGTACAATTTTCGCTAGTACCGAAGTTGCTGAAGCAACCTTGCGTTGCGCTGACCCCAATGATGAAACTTTACTTTTCAGATTTAATCTTTACGGTGAAGTTCCCGAGAAGGAGTAGAAAATGGCAGAAAAATTTTTAGAATATATGGGAAAACCGCTTGTAAGAAGCGGTGATGAAATTTACTACGGCAATATGAACGAAAGCCACATTGTAAAGTTTACAATACTATCAAAAGATGCTGAAGGCAATCCGAACAAAATTAATATCAAGCTTCTAAAAAGTGATACCGAGCTTAGCGAAAAAGACCGCATAGCAAAGGAAAGCACAAAAAATACTATGTTTGAAGCGCTTGATGTTGGCTTTGTATGGCTTGACAGAGCAATTAAGTAGTAATTAGTTAAACTAAAAACACCACAAACTCAGGTCACGAGTTTGTGGTGTTTTTTTATTTGAACATTGTATCGAATACATCTTTTAAATATAACGCAGGTGACATTCCCGCCTTTGTAGGCACATAGAAAATGCAGAAGCATAAAACTGCTAAGCCTAAAAGCAAAATTATTGAAATAACTAACATCCAAATATTAAATGCTGAAGTTTTTTCTTTGCGTTCCTCTGAGTAGTAATCCTCGCTTTCAAAGGAAAAATCATCTTCTAAATCGGGTTCGTAAACCACATTATCGATTAATAAAGGTTCACTTTCTTCAGAGAAATCAGTGTCATCATCTTTATCTGCAGTAGGAAGCTCTTGCTCGGTTATAAGTGTATCATCTACGGGAAAATCGTATTGGTTATCATTATGATATTCACCATGGGTTATAAGTGTATTTTCTTCGGTATCAACAATATTCTCTTCCGCTTCGTGAGTATCAATTTGTGACTCTTCGGGTTCGGTTATAATTTCGGTATTAGTAGTGCTGTCATCATTACCCGAAGCGATTTCCTTAATATATGGGTGTATAAGAGTTTTCATAAGAGTTTTTCTTACTGCTTGATTATCGGTAAGCACAATAAGGCTTTGTGGACCGCTTTCTATTATGCAACCGCCAAAAATACCGTCTTCAGTAACAAGCGGTAAAGAACCTTTTATAACAGTTATTTCAGCATCGCTTGTAATACCGTACTGGTTGTTGTCAACGGTTTCAGTTTGGCTACCGATGGCTGTCGCTACAGTTTTAAAAATATCAAACTCTCCAAAAAGCGAAGCAGTAACAATTATAACGCGACTGCGGGATACTGCGCGCGACAAGGATAATAGTAGTGACTTTTTATCATTGCACTTATCGTTAAATAAGCGCATTCTACAACAACCGCAGAGGTTGAACTCAAGCTCAAAATCGGAGGCGGTATCATAGTAAATTATGTCCGTTTTAAAGTTTTCTAACATTTTATTTCTCCTTAAGATATACGTTTTATTACTAAATTAAAAATTTCAAATACTGCCTGCTCGCGTACATAATTACGGTCACGCGGAGTAATTTGTAGCTTTATAGCTTCGGTTTCACCGTTATAGCAAATACCAATAAAAACCGTGCCTGCGTCGTAGCCGTCCTGAGAATCGGGTCCTGCAACGCCTGTCACCGAAACACCGATATCCGCGCTAGATAACACACAAATATTATTCGCCATTTGCTTTGCGGTATCGTAGCTTACTGCACCCACAGTATCAAGTGTTTGTTTTTCTACCTTTAAAATTTCATTTTTTATTCGGTTAGAATAGGTGACAAGCCCCATTTCAAGAACCCTTGAAGCACCCGAAACGGCGGTTATATAAGTAGATACCATACCGCCTGTGCAGGACTCTGCAGTAGCAATTTTTAAATTTTTTTCTTTTAAAAGCGTAACCGTTTTTTCGGCTTTATTTAGAATTTCACGATTCAAAATTTAAAACCTCTCAGTCTATATAGGTGTAAACAGTTTCGCTAATAGCCTTTTCAATTAAAGCATCAATTTCCAAACCACTTTCAGCCTCACTGCAAGAATCTAATGTGGGGCGGGTTTTGGGGTGCTTAGGTGTAAATACTGTACAACAGTCTTCATACGGTAAAATAGAAGTTTCAAATGTATCAATATTACGGGAAATAGTAACAATTTCTTCTTTATCCATACCTATTAATGGGCGAAGCACAGGGATATTTGCAACCGCATCGGTTGTAACAAGGGCTGGCAAAGTTTGACTTGCAACCTGACCTAAGCTTTCGCCCGTGATAAGCGCTAGGCTGCCCGAATCACGCGCAATTTTTTCCGCTATACGCATCATCATACGGCGCATAATAAGGGTAAAATATTCTTCGGGGCAGTTGTTTGCAATTTCATCCTGAATTTCGGTAAAGGGCACTATTGCAAGATTAATACATCCGCTATAGCGAGCAACCTTTGAAAGCAGGGTTTTAACCTTCATTTCAGCTCGGGGGCTTGTGTAAGGTGGGCTTGCAAAGTGGATAGCGTTAAGTCTAAGACCGCGTTTTGCCATAGTCCAAGCGGCAACAGGGCTGTCAATACCGCCCGATATTAAAATAGAAGCAATACCTGCAGTACCTACAGGCAAACCGCCTGCACCCTGTATCTGTTCAGCGTGAACATAGGCGTTAGTGTCGCGAATTTCAACAAAAACAGTAACATCGGGGTTGTGAACATCAACCTTTAAATGATGGTATTTTGATAAAATCACACCGCCTAATTCGCGGCAAATTTCGGGCGACTTTAACGGGAAACGCTTATCTGCACGCTTAGCTTCAACCTTAAAGGTTTTTACATTTTCTAATGTAGATTTAAGATATTCGGGTGATTTTTCTAAAATGTCCGCCATATCCTTTTCACAAACAAGCGCACGGCTAAAGCCCGCAATACCGAATATCAGCTTTACGCGGTTAAGCGCTTCTTCAAAATCAAAGGCTTCTTCCTTAGGCTCAATATAAATAGCCGATTGGGCTTTTCTTATTGTAACTTCGCCAAGTGTTTTTAGTCTGCGGCGAATATTTTTAATTAGTATATCTTCAAAGTTGCAACGGTTAAGACCCTTAAGGGCTAATTCACCGTTTTTAATAAGTATAATTTCTTTCATTTTATGCCTTTCTTAGTTTTTTAGTAGCATTTGTAAGCTCATTTATAAATACATCAATATCAGCTTTTGTATTAAAACGGGAAAAGCTAATTCGAATGGCCGAGTCAATCGCCTTGTTATCCTTACCCATCTCTTTTAAAACATAGCTCACATTCCCTTTGGAGCAAGCGCTTCCGCTTGAGATAAATATATTTTTACTTTCTAAAAAGTGCAAAACTGTTTCAGAACGGTAACCGTTTAGTGAAATGTTTAAAACATAGGGAAGACCGTTTGGGTCGGAATTTATGGTAGCTAAATTATTATCCAATAAAAGCTTTACCGTATAATCGTATAAATCCTTTTGGATTTTAAGCTGATTTTGAAGGTTTGGAAGCGACTCCACAGCGCCATGTAACGCGCAAATTAGCGGAACCGACTCTGTACCCGAGCGCATACCGTTTTCCTGCCCACCGCCAAAAATAAGGGGTGAAATATGTGTTTTTTGTGAACAATATAAAAAGCCTATCCCCTTAGGCGCGTGTATTTTATGACCGCTAGCGGTTAGTAAATCAACACCTAGCGACTTAACATTTATAGGCATTTTACCATATGCTTGTACCGCATCGCAGTGAAAATAAGCGTTTTTGGCAAGCTTGTGGGTAAGCTCGCACGCTTGCTTTATAGGCTCTATAGCGCCCGTTTCGTTATTAACAAGCATTATGCTTACAAGTACTGTTTTATCGTTAAGCGCTTTTTCTAAATCGGATAAATTTATTACACCGTTTTTATTGGGCTTTAAATAAATAATCTCAAACCCAAAAGGCTCTAAAGCTTTTACGGCATTAAGCACTGAAGGGTGCTCAATAGAGGTTGTAATAATGCGGTTACCGCGGTTTTTGCGGTGCAAAGCCGACATTATTGCAGTGTTATTAGCTTCACTACCGCAGGAAGTAAAAATAATCTCTTTTTTGGTAGCACCAATAGAGTTAGCCACACATTGTCTTGCATCATCTACCGCGATTTCGGCACGCATACCTAAAGTATGTAATGAAGATGGGTTACCCCAATTGTCTGTTAGCGCCTTATTCATAAATTCTATTGACTTTTCACAAGGTTTTGTGGTTGCGCTGTTATCAAGATAAACTATATAGGTACACCTCCAAAATCATATACACAAAAATTATACTATACTGCCACGAAAATTTCAACCGCTATCATAAATATTTCTTTAATAAAATATTATATTTTTAGGAATAGTGATGATATATGGAAAATATTTTACTTTATTTGGAAAATTTGATATCGGGGTTGTTGCCACTAACCTTTTTGGTGCTTGCAGGTATATTTTTTACATACAAAACAAAGGCGCTACAGTTCAGAAAATTTTTCTTATCAATAAAATTTTCGCTTTCGCAAAAAAATAGCACAAAAAACGGCATTTCTTCCTTTGGGGCGATATGTAATTCCCTTGCGGCAACTGTAGGAACAGGTAATATTGCAGGGGTTGCTGCGGCAATTTCAATTGGCGGTGCAGGTGCAGTTTTTTGGATGTGGGTAAGCGCGTTTTTTAGCATGGTAATAAAGGCGGTAGAAATTACTGTGGCAGTAATGTGCCGCAAAAAAATAGGACAAGAATTTTTAGGCGGACCTATGTATTACATAAAAGAAAACTTAGGGAAAATAGGACCCATACTTGCGTCTATTTTTTCATTATCCTGTATTTTTTGCAATTTCACTACAGGTAATATAACTCAAATAAACGCTTGTGTTTCGGTTATTACAAAAAACAGTTTTTTACGGTTTTTTATTGGTGTAGTTTTTGCGGTGATAGTGGGAGTTGTAATAATCGGCGGCGCTAGAAAAATCACCAAATTTACAACAACAGTACTACCCTTAATGGCGGTTTTATATATTCTTTTTTGTCTTGGCGTAATTATTAAAAATATTAGTTTTTTAGATGATGCTTTTTTAAGTATTTTAAATGGCGCGTTTAACCCAACTGCTGTGACAGGCGGTGCTGTGGGAAGTGTATACACTACAGTTATAACGGGGGCGCAAAAGGGAATTTTCTCTAACGAAGCAGGGCTTGGTACTTCGGGTCTTGCGCATGCCATAGTGCACGATGCAAAGCCCGATACTCAATATCTTTTCGGTATATTCGAAGTTTTTGTTGATACCTTGCTTATTTGCACCCTGACAGCATTGACAATTCTTTCAAGCCGCGTTATTATAGATTATAATAGTGTAGCATCAAGCGAGCTTGTAAATAGCGCTTTAGCGCTTACTTATGGGGCTTTTTCAAAGCCAATACTAAGTGTTATGCTGTGCCTTTTCGGGCTTTCAAGTATACTAGGGTGGGCTAATTACGGCATTATCGCAAGCCGCTTTTTAATAGGAAAAAAAGGCGAAAAAATATTTGTTTTTATTTATCCGCTATTTTGTATTATAGGAGCTTTGCTAAATGTTAGACTTGCTTTTAGCATAGCCGAATTTTTTAACGGAATAATGCTTATTATAAACACATTTGCGATTATTTGTTTGTCGAAAAATGCGATAGGATTTTTAAAGGAGCAAAATAATGATAAACCGAATAGAAAAATTACAAAAACAGTTAGAAAAAACGCAAGCAGCGCTAATTTTTGGTAACTCTAACCGCTTTTATTTAACGGGGTTTAATTCTTCGGCAGGATTATTGCTTATATCAAAGGAAAAAGCCGTTTTTTTAATAGATTTTCGTTATTACGAAAAGGCAAAAGCGGTTGTAAAAACAGCCGAAACTGTGTTAACAGAAAAACTTTACGCCCAGGTATTAGAAATACTAAAATCAGAAAACGTAACCGAAGTTTTTGTGGATACCGCAGATGTAAATATAGATACCTTTATAGCCCTTAAAACCGCACTTAGCACAATAACAGTATTAGAAGAAAATAAAATAAGTAATGCAATTGCAGAGCTTAGGGCTATAAAAACACAAGAAGAAATTAATAATATAAAATCTGCACAAGCTATTACAGATAAAGCCTTTTCTTATATTTTAGAGCGCATAGATATAGGCAAAACTGAAAAAGAAATTGCACTCGATTTAGAATTTTTTTCGCGTCAAAACGGAAGCGAAGGCGTAGCGTTCGATTTTATTGTAGTATCGGGTGAAAATTCTTCCCTACCACATGGTGTACCAAGCGATAGGCAACTTAAAGCAGGTGATTTTATCACAATGGATTTTGGCGCAAGATACCAAGGCTACTGTTCGGATATGACGCGCACCGTTGCACTTTCTTATGTTACAGATGAGCAAAAAAAGGTTTACGATACGGTTTTAGCATCACAAAAAATGGCTTTAGAAAAAATTAAAGCAGGGGCTGTTTGTAAAGAAATTGATGCCGTAGCGCGTGATTATATAAACAAAGATTATAAAGGCACTTTCGGGCATGGGCTTGGTCATTCATTAGGTGTTGATATTCACGAAAGTCCTGCTTTTAATACGCGTGATAATACCGTTTTAAAAAGCGGTATGGTGCTTACAGTAGAGCCCGGTATTTATTTAGAAAATAAATTTGGTGTTAGAATAGAGGATATGGTGCTTGTGACCGATGACGGTTATGAAAATTTAACCAAAAGCGAAAAAGAGTTGATTATTTTATAATTATACGCGTAAAAAAGACTCCCCGTGGGGAGTCTTTTTTCTAATTTTTAGCTTTAATTTTCTTTTTATTATCTATTGCTTCTTTTAAAAGGGTAAAGAGCAAGGCCGATAGCGGCACACTTAAAAGCACACCTAAAATACCGCCTATATTACCACCAATAAGCACTGCGCTTACTACCATAATAGATGGTAGTCCAACCGCTTTTCCCACAACCTTAGGATAAATAACATTACCTTCAATTTGTTGTAAAATTAGTATAAATGCAATAAAGAAAAGCGCTTTTATGGGGTTGGTAATAACTATTAAAAGGGCGCCTATTATAACACCGACTATAGCGCCAACTATAGGCACTAAGGAAGATACCGCAATTAAAACCGATATAATAGCGGCGTTCGGGAAACGGAAAATAAGCATACCTATATAGCAAAGCACACCTAAAATTACCGATTCGGTTAACTGACCGCCAATAAAACGCGAAAATGAGTCGGAAGCGTGAGCCGATAAATGATAAATAGTTTTTGCAATTTTTTTAGGGATAAATGAATCTATAACCCTTTTTACAAATCTTCCAATGCGTTCTTTTTGAGCTAACACATAAACCGAAATAATCAGGCTGAAAACGGTGTCGTAAATACCACCAACCACTGATGAAGTAATATTAGCGGCGCCGTTTACTATTGTGTTAGAATAGTCGCTTAAGAGATTTTGAAGCGTGTTAAGGGTATCATTAAAATCAAAATTCATTGTAGGAATTTTACTTTCTTGTATACCAAAGTTAGCAGCTATTCCAACAACCCATTCGCGCGTATCCTTTAAAAAGGACGGCAAGGATTTTATAACATAGATAACGGTATCAATAAGATCTGGTATAATTACCAAAACCAATAATGCAATAATACCTATTGCCAAAAGGTAGGTAAGCACTAAGCATAACGGACGTTTAATTTTTCTTACAAATTTGTACTTTGCTTTATCGAAAAAGAAGAAAACCTTAGTTTCTAAAACACGCAGCAGCACATTTAGAATAAAGGCTATACACAACGCGGCAATAATGGGGCTTACATAGGAAAAAAGCTTTCCCACAATACCAAATACCACGGCGTTATTAAATACAGCCCATACTATAAGCGTAGATAAAAACACTACAAGTAGTATTTTTTTAATGGTTTTACTGTTTAATTCCATTTTTACTCTCCGGATTCATTTTTATTATTTACAGGGCGGATGTGCGCGTTTGCACTTGCATCAAACCCTTCGGTACTTTCTTTCATAAATAAAACCTTAATGGTTAAAATTAGTAGCTTTATATCCTGTATTATTGAATAGGTTTCAATATAAATAAGGTCCATATTAAGCTTGTCCTTAGGGCTTGTGTTATATTTACCATATAACTGCGCGTAGCCTGTAATACCGCCCTTTACCTTGTGCCTTAACTCAAATTCAGGATATTCTTTAGAGTATTCGTACACATTTTCAATTCTTTCGGGTCTTGGTCCTACAAGCGACATATCGCCCCTTAAAACATTTATAAGCTGGGGTAATTCATCCAAACGGCAAGCGCGAATAAATTTACCAACCTTGGTTATGCGGTCATCGTTCTTTTCGGCTTTTTTGGCGCCGTCCTTATCGGCATCAACTATCATAGAACGAAACTTTAATACATTAAATATTTTACCGTCCTTTGTGATACGGTTTTGTGTGAAGAAAATTGGGCCGCCGTCATCAAGCTTAATTGCAAGAGCGGTTAAAATCATAAACGGGCTTGTAATTAAAAGCGCTAAAGCAGAAATCACTAAATCCATAGTACGCTTCATAATTCTTTGCTCGGTGGTAAGACCGCGGTTGCGGCTCATAATAACGGGGGTATCACCTATTTGAATCTCGTAGCTGTGGTTGATAATAATATCGGTTATAGCAGGCAGCATATATATACGTTTGCCCGACGCATAACAGTAAGCATATATCTCTTTTTCAATATTTTTATCAATATCGCAAATTATAACCCCTTCATACGGGTTGATTGCTTTTTTAATATTTTCAATAGATGTTGTATTAACATTAAGACCGCGTTCAATTTTAAAACGCTCGGGAATGTGGCTCATACGGTTTATAAGCTTAAAGCCGGTTGCATCATTATCAAAAATAGCAACCAATTTTCTTGCCGAATAAAGCTTAAAATAAACAGTATTAGCGCAAACACAGCCAACAAATGCAATTACTATTTGCGCTAAAACGCTAATAGCCAACGGTGTTATTTTAACCATTTCACGCGCTATAAGGCTTAATTCCAAATACATAAGGAAGTTTGTAATAATAATTGAAAGCGAAAAGCTGTACACAAGCTCGTGTATGCGGTAAACACCTATTTTAAAAGCGCTGTAAAGTGAACAGAAAACCACCAAAATAAACACAAACGAGAAAATAACAACATAGTTACCGTTACGGCTAAAAAGCGAGTCGGTATAATGTGTTACCCAAACCTGAATAAAAGAAAAGGTTATTGAAGCAATAATCAAAGCTTTAATAAGGTTCATTATAGTTTTGCGAAATACTACAAGGCTATTCAATTGTTTTCACATCCTTTTATTTAAAAAGATTAAGCTTAGTAATTTTTTTACTTCTTAGCGCTAAATAAAGCGGAAGACCAAGTCCATAGCAGGCTATAAGTTGACCTATGCCAACTTCAATTGCCGAAATAATAAAGCCATAGAAGGAATAGCCTTCGCCCAAGAAGAATACCGCTAGTTCAAAACCGATTAAAAGGGCATTTATTACAACAGGCGGTAACAACGCTAAAAGCGGAAGCTTTTTAAAGGTTATATCCTTTAAAAAATAGGTTAAAAGCGCTGCTAAAAAGGTTGCAAAGGAGCCAAAAATCATATCAAGCGGGTTAAACGAGCCGATATTAGCAATAAAGCAACCTATTGTAAGCCCGGGTATTGCGGCAGGGGTGAATATTGGCAAAATTGTAAGCGCTTCCGAAAAACGCACTTGTATAGGCACGTAGGATAGCCCAAAAAACGACCCAAGATACGTAAGCGCGGCATAAATAGCGGCAATAAAAGCCGCCGTTATAATATATTTTAAACGAGCTTTTTGTTTACTCATACATTTACTTCCTTTAACTTTTAAAGTTATTATATACCAATTAGTAAAATAATGCAATTGTTTAAATGTAAATATTTGTTTAAATGGTAGTATTTAGAACTTATTATTGAATGAATAGAATTTTATTTATAATAATATTATAAATCGCTTGACTTTAGTACGCTAATGTGCTAACATAGTAAACATATTAAAAAAGAAGGATGTATTTATTATGAATTTACATTCAAAATCTATGGACAGATTATTTGAAACAATTTTAAACCTTAAAACAGTTGAAGAGTGCTATCAATATTTTGAGGACCTTTGCACAATAAAGGAATTACTGGATTTATCTCAAAGGCTTGATACTGCAATTCTTTTGGATAAGGGCGTAAATTATCAAACAATTTCTAAGGATGTAGGGGTTAGTACTGCAACTATAGGCAGGGTAAGTAAATGCCTTAAATATGGTAGCGGCGGTTACCGTAAAGCTATTGACAGTCTTAAAGAGGAGAAATAAAGCAATATGGATTTAACTTTTAAATACGAAGAAAGCACTGTTTTTGCACTTCGTTCTTTATACAGCAAATATGGTTATTCACAATATAAAATGAATAAGTTTGAAGAATACGACCTTTATGTTAAAAATAAAGATTTCCTTATTTCTGACAGTGTAATAACCTTTACCGATACTAATGGCAAGCTTATGGCGTTAAAGCCCGATGTTACCTTGTCTATTGTTAAAAACAGTAAGGATATAAAAGGCTATGTTGAAAAACTGTATTACAACGAGAATGTGTACCGCGTTTCTAAAGGCAGTAAAACCTTTAAAGAAATAATGCAGGTTGGGCTCGAGTGTATAGGTGATATTGATGATTACTGCATTAGTGAGGTTATAACTCTTGCGGCTGGTAGCTTAAAGGCAATTAATAAAAATTCTGTTTTAAGTATTTCGCATTTAGGTATACTTTCTGCTGTTTTGGATTCAGTAAATATTACTCCCTTTGTAAAAAGCGATATAATTAAGTGCATTGAAGAAAAAAATGAGCACGAATTAAAAAAGCAATGCAAAGAAAACGGAATAGATGATGACACCACCGCTATTTTAAGTGAATTCATCTCAATTTACGGCAGTCCCGATACGGTTTTGCCTAAGATTAAAAATCTTAGCAATAATAGCGAGTATACAGCGGCAGTAAAAAATCTTGAAAATATTTTAAGCCTTATTGAAGAAACGGAAATTAAAAATATGCTTCAAATAGACTTTTCTGTTGTAAGCGACGCGAAGTATTATAACGGAATTGTTTTTAAAGGCTTTATTGAACAAATACCAAACAGTGTGCTTTCGGGCGGTCAGTATGATGCTTTAATGCACAGAATGGGCAAAAAATCGGCTGCAATAGGGTTTGCTATATATCTTGATATGCTTGACCCTTTAAAAACGAATGATAGTGAATTTGAGCAGGATATTATAGTTTTATATGATGAAACAACAAATATTTCAGCTCTTAAAAGGTTTATAGATGGGCTTATTGCTAAAGGAAACCGTGTATCAGCTCAACGGGTTGTGCCCGAAAGACTGACATACCGTCAGCTTATTAACTTTAAAAACGGCGAGGTGGAAATAATTGAAAACAATGCTTAATGTAGCTTTGCCAAAAGGTAGACTTGGCGAAAAGGTTTATGCCATGTTTGAAAAAGCGGGATTTGAGTGTCCATCTATTAAAGAACAAAACCGTAAGCTTATATTTGAAAATGAAGCGGCAGGGGTTAGATACTTTTGGGTAAAACCCTCTGATGTACCGATTTATGTTGAGCGCGGCGCGGCGGATGTAGGTGTTGCAGGTAAGGATATTTTACTTGAATATAATCCCGATATATACGAGCTTTTAGATCTTAATATGGGAAAATGCAAAATGGCGGTTGCGGCTAAAAAAGATTTTAGATACAACAATCAAAAAACTCTAAAGGTTGCTACCAAATTTGCAAATATAGCCCAAAATTATTACACTTCCTGCGGCAGAGATATTGATATTATCCGCCTTAACGGTTCAATAGAAATTGCGCCTATTTTAGGGCTTTCGGATGTAATAGTAGATATTGTTGAAACAGGTACAACACTTAAAGAAAACAATTTAGAGGTT
>JAZSCF010000042.1:0-29917 GCA_045602785.1 Acutalibacteraceae bacterium | reverse complement strand
TTGAACGATTTTAAAAATGAGTTTAATAAATCGGCAAAGTTAATGTAGAAAAGTTCTACATTATAACAATTAAATTACATAGTAAAAGCGAGGTGAAATTCACCTCGCTTTTGCTATGTATAAAAACCGCCCAAAGCCCTGTTTTGACACCAATGCGTTCAATAGGGCAAACTAGCGAAAACCCTAGTGTTTATGCGCCTTTCAGGTGGTGTGCCCTATCTCATACGAGTGTAACGAGTATCTATGTTCTCAAAAACAGTCTAAATCTTTGATTTAGCAACTGTTTTTAGAGGTTATAATAACGCATTCCTCTATTCTACGAACTATACCTGTTGCTTTCATATATAAATCTCCTCTTTTTACAAATTTAATGTGATATTAGTATCACACTTTTTGTAGAAATTATGAGTAGAATTTCCAATTGTTTTAAATTTTCAAATCGATATGTAAAAAGGGCGATGACTTTTTTTGTCCCGCCCTTTTCGAAAATTTATCTTGCTTTTTGTTGATCTAAAAATAAATTATTTTTCAATGAACTTAACCGCTGTGCCGTATGCAATAACTTCTGCTGCGCCCTGCATAATAGCGGAGGAAGCATAACGAATATTAACTATAGCATCTGCGCCGAGTGTTTCAGCTTCTGCAACCATTCTCTTTGTAGCAAGAGCACGTGCTTCATTCATCATTTCATTATAGGATTTAAGTTCTCCACCAACCAAGGTTTTAAAGCTTTGGGAAATATCTTTTCCTATATGCTTTGACTGGATGGTACTTCCCTTTACAAGCCCTAACATTTCAAGTTCCTTGCCGCTGATGTAATCAGTATTTACTAAGATCATCTTCTTCACCTTTCTTTATTTCATTTATTCTTTCTATGCAAACTTTAAGCATTACAGTTGTAAAAGCAAGAGGAATAATGCCTAAAAGCCACTTCCAAATACCATCTAACAGTGCTAGCAAAAAGACAAAGTAGGCAATATAATATAAACCAATAATAACGGTTACGACAATCGGTGCAATCAGTTTTTTCTTATGTTCTTTCATACACTCACCGCATTATTTCAATTTTTGCAGTTTCAAGGTATTAGCAATAACTATAAGCTGCATTCCTTTTTCAAGTGGGAGTGCAGGATCAACTGTTGTACAAATTTTATCGCCGTTTCGTATTGCTACCACGTTAATAGAATACTTTTTACGAAGGCTGAGTTCTATCAGTGTTTTACCAACCCACTCATCTCTTACGTCGATTTCTACCATAGATACTTCTTTAGAAAGCTCTATCATTTCAGAAAATCCCGATGTAAGCAGATTTTTTGCAAGCCTTGTTCCTGATTCTTTTTCGGGAAAAATCACTCTATCTGCACCCACACTGCTTAAAATTTTCTGGTGCATTTCATTGCCGCATTTTACAATAACCGTAGGCACACCTGCCTCCTTGCAGAGCGTCACCGCCATAACGCTTGCTTCAAGATTACTTGCCATTGCAACAATGACAACATCAATATTGGATATACCGAGTCTTTTTACCGCCTCTATCTCAGTAATATCAGCGCATTTACAAACGGGTATGGTTTCAATTGCATTATTGACATTATTTTGGTCGATATCAACAGCCAAAACTTCTGCTCCATTATTTACAAGTTCTTCCGCAACGGCTTTCCCGTATCTACCGAGACCTAACACAGCATAGGTTTTATTAATACTCATATAATTTTTCCTTTCTTATCCAACGCTAATTTCTTCAATTGGGTTTCTTACGATATTTTGATTATCCTTACTTCGCTTAAAGGCAACGGCAAGCGATATTGGACCTACTCTGCCAAGATACATCGTTATTATAATAATAAGCTTACCCATACTACCGAGAGATGCCGTAAGATTTCTTGTAAGACCTACGGTCGCGGTAGCGCTAACCGTTTCATAAACAATATCGAGCGCATTTGCATCCATCACCGCAGAGAGCAAAACTGTTGAAATAAACACAATAATAAAGGACATACAGGTAACAGCAACCGCTTTGCCTACCGCTTGTTTTGTTAGCCTTCTGCCAAAAACTTCGGTATCCTCTTTATTGCGAATTGCGGCAATTGCTGACACAATTATAATAGCAAAAGTCACTGTTTTGATACCGCCGGCTGTACCAACGGGTGAACCACCGATAAACATCAACAGCAAACACACAATAGCGCTTGCATTTGTAAGTTTTTCCTGCGGCACTGTAGCAAAGCCTGCAGTTCTTGTTGTGACCGACTGAAATAAGGAAACTTCCATTTTTTGAAGCAAAGTATACTCGCCTATTGTTTGCGGATTGTTATATTCAAACGCAAAAATAAATGCTGCACCCACAAAAATCAAAATTAATGTTGCTGTAATAGCGATTTTACTGTGTAGGGTAAGATCTCTGAAAAAATTCACTTTCTTCGTTCGTGCCTTTTTCAGTACTCTCAGTACATCCCACCAAACAATATATCCTATACCGCCCAAAATGATTAAAGTGCACGTGACAATATTGATAATGGGATTGATTGCATAATCGCAAAGACTGTTTTCGGCAATTATATCAACACCTGCATTGCAAAAGGCAGAAACGGAAGTGAAGACCGATATCCATATTCCTTTTGCACCGAACTTAGGTATAAAAACTGTCATATAAAGCAGAGCACCGATACCTTCTATAATAAAAGTTCCTGCCACAACCTTTTTCACAAAGCGAACAAGTCCCGACAGTGAATTCAGATTAAATGCGTCTTGTAAAAGCAATCTGTCACCGATACCCATTTTCTTATGCAAAAGTATCATCAGTCCTGACATTATTGTGATAACACCAAGACCGCCCACCTGAATCAATATCAAAATAACAACCTGACCGAAAACACTCCAGGCAGAAACGGTTGGTATTACCACCAAGCCCGTAACACAGGTGGAGGTTGTCGCGGTGAAAAGCGCATCTAAGAAAGGCTTTGCCTTTCCATCAGCTGAACTTATGGGAAGTGAAAGTAATAATGCACCTATTAATATCGCTATTAAAAAGCTCAATAATATAATATGCGTTGTAGATACCAAAAGCCGTTGTTTTTTCATCAATTCATCATACATCCTAAAGTTACTGTTATAAAACAAAAAGGAGCCAACTTCCTCTGCAGACAGCTAGTTCCTTTCACATCTACTATTTTAATTATTATAACACACTATATTATTGTAGTCAAGTTTTTGTAAAAATCTTATAAAACATATCCGGATCATAATATGTAGGCTACACCTTGCGTTTCCTGTTACTTTTATATATACAAATCTCCTTTAACTTCAAATCGAGATACTTTTATTTGTAACTCGTGGGAATTTGTACTGCCAACTTTACTTTTTAAAACCATTATGATATAATTTAAAAAACTTTTTTGGAGCATCTTATGAATAAATTTTCCTTATTTTTAACTAATTTCTTTCTAACTGCATTTCGTCATATAGGGTCTATTGTGATTTCTATAATCCTGATTATAGTCGGTGCAATATGGTCTAAAGTTTGTCTTTACATAGGACTGTTTTTAATTATCTCAAATGTAATAGTTGCTTTTGTCGGTGCAATTCGTTTGCAAAGCATTATGAATTATCGCTCTGACGATGACCCCGAATTCAATGAAATGATGGAAAAACTTACCGCTGACCCAAATTCTTTTTTATCCGAAATAATGGATACACAAGAAGAAAATAAACAATTACGTGGCGAAGATTTATTAACCCTTTCGGATGATGATTTGTTTGAAACTATCTATTTTCAAAACCTTGATATTGCAGAAGATGCCGAGGATGAAGATAAAGAATTAGAACAGTTTGACGGTGCTCGCAAAACTGTATATATTTTAAGTTTATATGATTCTGAAATTCAAAACGGTGGGCTTTGTCAATTTTTTGTAAACTCATCAAGAACTGTTGCACCGTATGTTATTGAATCGCTAAAAATTGTTGGCGCTAACGAACATCTAAATCTTTTTGAAGAGTTTATTACAACAAATAATATTGATGTTTCTGACCTTGATTCTTTTAAGATTTTTAGTAAACGAGGATTTATAAAGCAAACCAAGCGTTTTGACTTCGATTCATTTGATGATAAATATTATGAATTACCTGCATTACAAGAAAAAGTAGTTGCTTACATTAAGAATAATATAAACGAGTTTTAAACACAAAAAAGAGGTGAATTTCACCTCTTTTATTCTTTATACACTTCACCATACGTTACAATTTCAAATACAACTGTCGGTTGTATAAATTACTATTTCAAATTTCTTGCTTTTTGTTATCATAATTCGTAAAATTAAAGTATAACACTAAACGGAGGTATTATTATGACTATAGGTAATGCTATAAACAAACTAAGAAATGATGCCCAACTTTCCCAAGAACAGTTTGCAACTCTGTTCGGGGTTTCACAGCAGTCTGTTCAAAAATGGGAAAACGGAGATTCTGTTCCGGAGCTAAACAAAATCATAAAAATATCTAAGCATTTTGGCGTTTCACTTGATGCTTTGATTTTAGGAAACGACAATCGTATCGTGGAAGAAATGAAAGGTACAAATCAAATAAAGCCACAATACGCCAATATTCACGATTGGGATTTTTTTCGGCTAATTTATTGATAGAATATAAGCAGTCTATAGAAGAAGGATTGGACATTGAAGCATATAAAGATGTATTTTTTGCAGTTTCAAGACTTCCAAAGGATGAGCGGAAGAAAAAATTTGGCGACATTCTTTTTGAAATTGTAGCAAATGCAAAACAAAAGGAAAATTACCCTTACCTTGAGCCATCAGAGCTTGGTGCGATAAAGGATTTAAGAAAGCCATATGCTTATAAGAAAAATACTCCCCAAAATATAGAAAACAAAATCCATGGCGCGTGGCTAGGCAGAATTTGCGGATGTTTACTTGGAAAAACCGTAGAAGGAATTCGTACCGATGAACTGATTCCTTTCTTAAAAGAAACAGGGAATTATCCCATGCATAGATATATTTTGTATAGCGATTTAGATAAGGTAAATCTCAACAAATATAAATATGGTTTTCATAGCAGATGTTATGCCGACACCGCTCACGGTATGCCGATGGATGACGATACCAATTATACCGTATTGTACCAAGAGATTATTGAAAAATACGGCAAAGACTTCACACCGTTTGATGTTTCACGCGCTTGGCTCTCATATCAGCGTAAGGATGCCTATTGTACAGCCGAAAGAGTGGCATTTTGCAATTTTATAAATGGATACGAACCGCCAAATTCCGCAATTTATAAAAACCCTTATCGTGAGTGGATTGGAGCCCAAATACGAGCCGACTATTTTGGATATATTAACCCCGGAAATCCCGAGCTGGCTGCCGAGATGGCTTGGCGTGACGCGTCAATTTCACACATAAAAAACGGTATATATGGAGAGATGTTTGTAGCCGCCATGCTTGCAATTGCCGCAGAAACAAATAATATAAAGGATATTATTCTTGGCGGTCTTGCTCAAATACCGCACACATCAAGATTATACGAAGAAATCCTATTTGTTATGGACAGTTTTGAAAACGGTGTTTCTCAAAGTGAGTGCTTTAAGGCGATTCACAAAAAATATGACGAACACGACAGTCACGGTTGGTGCCATACAATTTCCAATGCTATGATAGTTGCTGCTGCTTTGCTATACGGCAACGGAGATTACGGCAAATCAATCTGTATGGCGGTTGAAACAGGCTTTGACACCGACTGCAACGGAGCCACCGTAGGTTCAATTTTGGGTATGGCAAACGGAATTGAGTCTATCCCTGAATATTGGACAAAACCAATAAACGATACACTTCACACATCTATTTTCGGTATTGATACCGTTAAAATAAGCGACAGGGTAAAACTTACATTGAAACACATTAAATAATTTTTATTCGCAAAAAGCGAGGTGATATCACCTCGCTTTTGCTATCTATATATCAAATTTTCTTTAAAAAGCGCTCAAAAACTAATTATCTAATTACTTTATACATTAATTTGGATTTCAAAATTGAATTCGGTTTGATTTTGATTTTTTGCAGTGAAATCAATAAGATAAACCATAACCTTATTGTAAGGATTTTCTGCCATAGTTCTATGTGCAGTGTATGAATCTTCCAAGATTTTTACATCATACAAATTCTTATCAAAAAGAATTGTTGCGGTGCCTAAATCAATAACGCCTTCCAAAACCTTAGGCTTAGTGCAGGTTACAAAACGCTCGGTAACTGTTTCGGTTTTTTCGGAGTAATCAAAAACGTCCTTTATTAAAACGCTGTCTTGGTCAATTGTAAATGTGCGGTTGATTTTATTTACAATACCTTCTTCATAAGCACCCTGTAAATCAATAGAAAATACATTTTCTTCGGCTTTTGTTACTTGCGACTTATATTCTTTACCTAAGCATTGATACTGTCCATTAATAATTGGTACGCTATGACCCTTGGACGAAAAGTTAAGATTAACCATTCTATCGTCATAATGCTCATATTTTACATATTCGGGGGCACCCAAGTCACAAAGCGGCATATCCTTGCCTACAACTATAAGAAAGCTGCCTAAATCATTATGGTTATGTGGTTCGTAGTTATGACCGCCTTTTGAAGCAAAACTAAATTTTTCTTGGCGGTTTACATACCACTGCGCATCCTCAAGATAGGTTGTACTAACCATATCGGCATCAGGTATATATTCAGCATCCAACCAGAAAAAAGCAGGAATAGATGTTATAGAGTTGAAAAATGCTGTAGCATGGTCCAGCTCAGGCAATAAAACACCTTTATAGGTTCTCTTTAAATAACACGCAAATCCCGGACTAAATATAAAGTCTGCACCTGCATCTGCAAAAGAAACAGTCATATCCTTATTAAGTTTTACTTTTTGCGGGAATAAGGCTAATTTATCAACCTTACCATTATGCACATAATTAATTTCGCCGTTTGAATAGTTATAAAGGATATTTGCAAAATAACTGTAGCTTGCAAAACCAAAATTCCAGTATGAAACACCTTCCTGACAGCATCCGTCTGTTGGTAAGCCTTCTAAATATCTGTCAAGGCCTTTAATAAGGCGGGGCAAAATTTCAGCAATCTCTTCTTCAGTACCAAAGTGTAAAAGTGCCGTCGCGCTGCCTCCCATACATACTGCCGACCAGTTGTTAAGTTGACTTTCAGCTGCGTGGAAATAAGGGTAGGTTTTATACGCGGTGAATATTCTTCTTCTAAGCTCGTACTCAATTCTTTCATTTATAAAGTATGGTATATTATCGTGTAATAAAACACAAATTTCGGTTAAAGCACGGGCGGTTTCTGCTTGGAATAAATCAATTCGGTGAATTATAAAATCCATTGTGGGATTTTCTTCAAAATGATTGTGCGCAGGAATACACCATGTGAATTCGTTGCAAATAATGTGGATGACATCAATAAGCTCGTTTAAATATTTTTCATCATCAAAAAGATAGTATGCAATCGCTAATGCCATAGCATTATTACGGCGATTAAAATATTCTTCATCCCTTCTGTGCCCTGTGGTGTAATATTCCATATATTTGCTTATTTTATCAATATTGTACTGCGTTTCCAATGCCTTGTCCGCACGGGAAACAATTTGATTAATTAAAGGCTTATAGGCCTTGCAATTTAATATTTCTTCTTTTTTTCTTTCAAAATCAATACCGTAATAATCTCTCATTTTTACTCCTTTTTTAATGTACGCTGTAGTTTATGCCATTGTTTTTAGCATCTCTAAAGTTACTTCGTACTTACAAGGTTTATTCTCGATAAGGTTTTTGTATTCTTCAATCATATATTCGCCCATTCTTCTGACTTCGTACCCTGCGCTACCTGCTATATGTGGGGTTAAAATGCAGTTTTTCAGTGAGTATAGCTCGCTATCCTTTTCGGGCGGTTCGGGGAAGGTTACATCAAGAAGCGCCGTAATATCGGGGCGTTCATTTAATACTTTTATTAAATCCGCTTCCACAACCTGCGCGCCTCTGCCTGTATTTATGAATGTTGCATACGGCAACATTGTTTCAAATAATTTACCGCCTAACATTCCTTGAGTTTGCTTGTTATCTGCAAGGTGGTTAGAAACTACCTGACATTCCGAAAATAGCGTTTCAAGACTAACCTTTTTAGCACCTAGTTTATCGGCTTTATCATCAGGTAAAAATGGGTCAAAAACCAAAATATCAAGTTGATAAGCTTTAAGCATTTGAATAACAAGTGAGCCAATCATCCCTGCTCCAATAATCCCAATCTTAACGCCATAATTACCGGGGTATGAACAAAAATTTTGTCTTGCGGCTTGTCTGTCCCCCGTTTTTGCAAGTTGGCTGCTACTGAAAAAGCCCTTATTTGCAAGAATTATCTGCGCCACAGTATACTCAGCAACAGGCACAGCATTAGCCGCCCAAGCAGAGAATATCTTAACACCGCAGTTTAAGAAAGGTCGGGCAAAGGACTGAACAGTACCTGCGCCGTAAAAAACTGCTTTTAAGGACGGAAGATATGCTTTTATCTCTTCTTCGGTGAATTGGGGCATACCCCAAGTGGAGAAAATATATTCGGTGGCTTTAAATTTTTCGGGCGCGTTTAGTACATCCGCCTTGGTGTAAACGCGTTCATTATCGCAATAAACCCTTCTTATGTCTTTCTCGTTTTCGCATAAATAGATTCTATTCATTTTGCAATCTCCTTTAATGCTTGTGCTTCCTGTTTTAAGGATTCAATTTTATCATCAGGCATAAATTCTAAAAGCAAGTTTTTATTATCTTCAAAACAGCTTAAATAGCCTTTCCAAATATCCTTTGCATCACGTAAAGGATATTTTTCTTTACCTTTCCAATTAAAAACATGAATGTTAACCGTGCTATCAGATATAAGCTTAGCATATAGAATATTTTCTTCTTCGCTTTTAAACTGATTTGGTTGCCAGTACATACGAAAATGCTTAGAATCAACGCTTTTCATAAGCTCTATCGCCGATTCCTTAATATTCGTATATGTTCCGTTGTGACATTCCATACAAAGCACCACATTATGCTTTTCAGCGATTTTTGCCGCCGCTTTGCACTCGCTAAACAATAACTCTTTTTGCTCTGTAGAATAATCTTGGCTGTTTTTATCACCGCACCAAAGCCTTAAAACATTAGCGCCAAGTGTTTTTGCCGCATTTATATACTCTTCCAATTCACATATTGGTGTAACGCCCAAACGAAAATAGGTCCCGTAAGAGCAACACTTAATATCGTACTGCTTTTGAAGTTTGGCAATTTCTTTAGCCTTCTCAGGTGGGCAATGCACATCACTACCCCATTCTATAACCGAAAGTTTAGCATCTTTCATTGCTTTAAGTATTTCTTCCGGTGTGTTTTCTCTAAAAGATACGGAGCATAATCCAAAATTAAAGCTCATTTATATCACCCATCTAAATGTTAACATAAAAATATTCATTAATAAATATTTTTGTTTTCTCTGTAATTTCGCCAAACATTTTCAAAAAATGCGTCATCTTGCGGTATTGGTCGCACAGCTCTTGTGCTTAGCTTAAATTCACCGTTTATGTACTCAACCTCTTGTACTTTTTCGGGGTCGACATTCGGCTCTGCCATAGCGGTAAGCACCGCGCCTTGTGTTAAAAGCACATCCTTTAAAAATGGGTCAGTAACACTTTTTAGCTCATTGAGTGTAGTTATAAGCGTCGCTTTGATTTTTTCTATATCACGAACCGCTGCGGCATTATCACTCATACGGCGTTGCGCCGTTTTTATATATTCTGCCGTATCACTCGAAGTATTTATATCTACGGCATTTACAAGCTTTAAAAATGCTTCTTCATCTAAAAGCGCGTTTTTGTGCTCGGAAATATACTGCGCCGCACGAAGCGAGCCTACCTGCCCTGCATTAAGCGCAGAGCCACCCGGACGGGCAATACCGTGGGTTCCTGCGCACTCACCCACTGCAAAAAGACCCTTTACAGAGCTTTGCCACCACATATCAACCGCAATACCGCCGTTATTATGCTGAGCGCAAAGTGCTATAGGCAAATATTCGGTATAAAGGTCAACACCCTTAGATTTATACAACTCAATAGCAGGTGCGTTCATCTTTTCTAGGCGTTCAATAGGGGTACCAAATGTGGCACCTGCGCGATTTAAATATTCATACGCTTCATCCGTTAGTTTTGTGAAATCTATTAGGAAAGGATTTTTTGTAAAATCAAGAAATACCTTGCGCCCTTTTTCAATACACTCACGATAAACAAGCATATCGATTAATGATGAGCCTTTTTCCGCTTTTTTAGGGTCAAAAGGCCATTGATAGCCTTTTAAAAATACAAGGGACAATCCGTGATATTTATCGCCAAAATAATCCCACAAAAAATCATATTCAATGCCGTTTTCATCTATCGATACGAAACGCGGCAACACCTGCATATAGGTGCCCGAAACATTCCAACGCGGTTTAGTAGAAGCTAAGCCATATTGCCAAAGGGCAAGATTCTGCATTTTGGCGCCAGCTTCTATTGCAAGACCTGTAGAACCGTGATGACATTCAGGATACACACTGTCGGCGTAAATGCCTGCAGGTCCGCCCGTCGCCATTACAATATCGGCAGAGCGGAATGCCACAAGCTCTTTATTTTTTATACATATAATTCCGCATACCCGGTCATTGTTTTTTAGTATTTTAACCACATTATAACCGTCAAATATTTTTACTTTGAGGCTTTCAGCCTTTTTTTGTAACGCTTCGGTCATATACTTTGAGGTTAAGGGACCTGCACTTGTTGCCCTTGCATACGGGTCGTGGTCGGTCTTATAGCCTATGTATTCGCCGTAGCGGTTATGCGGAAACGGAACACCCAATTCGCAAAGGTTCATAAAACAGCGTGTAGACAAAGCGGCTTCACAAAGAGCGTTGTCCCCATCAACACAGCCGCCGTCGAAAAGATTTTGCGCCATTTTGTGCACGGAATCGGGGCTGTCACCCGAAAGTCCTAATTTATAATAAGTTTGTTTATCCGAGCCTGTATTTCGTGATGTGCCACAGTTTACCCCTTCGGTAACAATGGCAACATTTATACCAAATTCCTTTAGGCGACAAGCGGCATTATAACCTGCGGCGCCCGTACCGATTACAATACATTCATAATTATAAATTTCCATTATTTTAACCTTTCTTAAGTCAAAAAAGTTTGAAAGAAAATCGTTCACAGTGCGGTTTTGCCGTGAGCGGTGCCGTATTAAAATACTCCCCCGAACAAAAAATTGTGCTGTAGGCGATTTTACTCAAACTATAATCTTCTGATATGGAAGCCACCGTCCACATCAATAGCTTGCCCTGTAACATAAGGCAAAGAGCCGTTACAAAGTGTCCACACCGCATTCGCTATATCTTCAGGTTTTCCCCAACGCTTGATTGGAAGTAATCCCCCGCCTATAAGTGCATCATATTTTGCCTTTACCTTTTCGGTCATACCTGTGGCAATTATGCCTGGACGTATTTCATTAACCATAATACCGTACTCTGCAAGGCGGTCGGAAAAGAGTGTTGTTATCATCGATACGCCTGCTTTTGAAATACAATATTCACCACGCGAAGTACTGCTTGTATAAGCCGACATTGAAGAAATATTTACAATACTGCCTGACTTTTGGTCTTTCATTATATTAGCAACCAACTGTGTTAAAAACAGTGTACCTTTAGTGTTAATATTCATAACAAAATCATACGATTCTTCGGTCATTTCGAGAATATCGTTACGAACCTTGGGTGCAACCCCTGCAACATTTACAAGAATATCTATCTTACCGTACTTATCCATAGCAGTTTTAACATAATTATCTCTTGATTCCTTATTACTTAAATCACCTTGAAAATATGTAAACTTACCATTTAATTCTTTTGGCATTTGCGGTAAAACATCCATACCCACAACTGCTACACCGTTTTTTAATAAAAGTTCTGCTGTAGCAAAGCCAATGCCACCTGCCACACCTGTAACCAAAGCAACCTTCATTTTATTTTCCTCCACATAAGCCTTTATATATTGGCAAATATATATCTTTATCCCTTATAACACAACCGGGTGTGCCGCCGGGTGTGCGCATTATTTCGGTACATTTTGAACAGCAAATGCAAATTTTGTTTTTATCCATTTTTCCATTTTTCAAAATATCCTTTGCAAAATCGGGGTATGCAAAAATTGTTCTGCCAAAGCCTGCAAAATCAAACTTATTATCCCGAATAAAAGCCGAAACCACATTAGGTGCCGCAACACCAAGAAATGATACCGCCGAGCAAATAATAGCCATTTGTGGATTAAGCTCTTTTAGTTTGGCGGTTCCTTTTAAAATTCTTGCAACACCCTTAAGTGCGTGTTCTGGTGGTTCATATCCACCTTGAGCATAAGGTCGGTTCACATGTGGGTTAAAATACGGGTTACCCATTGTGATATTAAGAATTCTAACACCCAATTTATAAAGCTCTTTTATAAGACGGTCGGGCTCGGTAATATCAAAATCTGTTCCGCCATTTTCACTAACACCAAAGCCGTAAGGGTAATGGAAGCCATCATAAACATTAAGTCGCGATGATACAATAAAATCCTTTGAGCAACTATCTATTGCACCCTTTATGCTTTCTCTTAGCAGTCTTGTACGGTTTTCGAAAGAACCACCGTATCTGCCCTTTCGGTTGTACGCAGACAGAAGTTCGGAATTTAAGTATCTGTGACAGCACTTTATATCAACCCCATCAAAGCCTGCTTTTTCCGCAAGAGTAGCACCGTTCACAAGTGCATCACCCACGCGGTCTAAATACTCATCAGTTACAATTCGGTCACTCGAAATCGGATTATCTTTCTCAAAAATAGGGTTATTGTACACTATAAGTGGTTCAGGTGTTCCATTTGGTTTAGAATATCTTCCCGAATGGGTTGCCTGCATAATAACAATTGGTTCATAACCGTTGGTTTTAAAAGCGGTTTCTTTAATTTCTTCAACCTGTCTTTTAAAATTATCAATATTATTTTCATTTATGTAAAGTTGGCGTGGATTAGCTCTGCCTTCTTCCATAACGGCGGTAGCTTCAAACCAAATAAGCCCTGCACCGCCTTTGGCAAATCTTTCATAGCGGCGCTTTGTAAGAGTATCGGGACTGCCGTCTGCAGTACCGTCGCACCCCTCCATAGCCTGACACACAAGTCGGTTAGGCACAGTTTTGCCGCATATATTAAGTGGTGTTTTTAATATTTCGGTATCCTGTTCAAAGGGAAGACCCGTCCCGAGTTCTAAATTTTGGTTATTAAATTCATCTATAGATGTATATACTTTTCGCATAGTAAAACCTACCTTTAATATTATCATACTACAATAGTCAATTATGTGCTATATAAATGTTGCTTTAATTTATGTAAATCTTGCAAAATTGAATATTTATGGTATAATGATTATAGAAAGAGGTGAAAAATATGCAAAGTATGGTACAAGCGGTTTACCATTCATCGCATCCTTTGAACATACGTCCACATTTTCACGACTGCCACCAAATTATATTTGTTATAAATGGTAATGTTGATTTTTGTGTAAATGATAAAATACTTAACGCCACCGCAGGAAGTATTGCCATTTTCAGTCGCTACGAAAATCATTCGGTTTTGGGGTGCTCCAATGAATACGAACGCTTTGTTTTGCATATTGACCCTAATGTAGTAAACCGAAAAAGCCCTGTATATTCCCTTTTGACCGACCGCCCTTTAGGCTTTTGTAATATAATTGATGTTTCAAAAAATAAGGACCTGATTTTAGATATTTTCAATCGTATTTTATTTGAAAATAACAACACATCAAAGCTTTCGGATGAAATGGAGCAGCTACTTGTTAAACAACTGCTGATTACCGTTTACAGATGCTCATCAATTAATTTTGATAATACCTTTGATGATATGGTTGTGGGTATAAAACGGCAGTTTGAAAACGAATACCAAAGGCCTTTCACCCTTAAAATGCTTGCAAAGCAATATAGCCAAAGTGTTTCTTCCCTTTCCCACCGCTTTAGCGCTGCAACAGGCGCTTCGGTTATGGAATATTTGCAATCCTGCCGTATATCAAACGCTAAGCAGATGCTTGCCGAAACAGATTGCAGTATAGGGGAAATTGTTGAAAAATGCGGTTTTTCAGATAACAGCAATTTTAGTCGCACTTTCAAAAAGCTAACTGGTTTATCGCCATCAAACTTTCGTAAAAAATATAAAGCAGGGTGAAAAAATGAAAATAACACTTGTGTTAAAAGAAAGTATATTTGACTGCAAAATTAAAATAACCGATTCTAAAGGAAGCCGTTACTATTATATTTCTACATTATTCGATGATGAAGCTACAACGCCGTTTGTCACAGCAGAAGTTTTTGATAATGATTTTGATTTAACCCTTATTCCAATAGCGCCCGATACTAAATCAATACTAAATGAATTTGAAGATAATACTTGGAAAGATAAATTTGCCAAAAAAGCGGCAAAAGTATTGTTTTCATCCTTAGAAAAAGCCATACTTCGCGTTGGTTGTACATATCGTTCAGAAGGGATACAAGACGGTGACCGCCTTGATATAAACATACAAAGCTACACCTTTGGAACCTTTGACCGTTATGGTTTATTAGAACTTTTACCTATGATGTATATGTTCTTTGAAGCCTCTGTTTTTAACAAGCGTTTTTGTCTTATTGACTCTTATGAAACCAACCGCAAGGATGTTCTAAAGGTTGCAAAAACTTTAATGCTTACAGGCATTTTGGGTAACGGCTTATTTGTAACAATGCTTACATACCCCATACAGGTAGGTCGTGTTAAACGCTTAACAAAAAATAAAAGAATTTCAAAAGTTCTTAGAAAGTTTAATAGTTTAAGTGATGCAGAAAGGCAAAAATTCCTTGATAAACAAGAAAAATTCCTTGATAGGTAACAAAAAGCGAGGTGATATCACCTCGCTTTTGCTATATATAAAACCCATTTTTAGACCAAAGCAAAATTGTATTTTATAGTAATTCAATCTCGTTTTGGTAGGCTGAAAAGTATTGCGCGCTATTTTCTTCGCTTATAAGATAGTCAATATCGCCAAGCTCACATTGCTTAAAAGGAGCGCGCGTTCCAAATTTGGAGCTATCGCACAAAAGAACCTTTTTATGCGCGTTTTTAAGCATTGCGTTTCTAACCACTATTTCTTCCCTTGAACAATCGGTTATAATCCCGTCATCAGCAATAGCTTTTACAGAAAAAAACATAATATCTGCAAACACATTTTCAAATGTTCTTTGTGCATCGCTACCAATTAGGCAGTTTCTGTTTTCATCGCTCAAAAATCCACCCGAAGATATAAGCTTAATTTTCGAATTTGAAAGTAGCATCATAATCTCTATATTATTTGTTACTACTGTAAGCGAATTTCGGTTTATAAGCTCATTGGCAAGATAAAACGCCGTAGAAGATTGATCTAGAAAAATAACATCTCCGTCTTTTATAAGCGCTGCTGCTTTTTTGGTAATTTCTCTTTTAGCAGCAATATTTTGACGGGTGCGATAGCCAAAGGTTACTATATTTGAATGGTTTGTAATAAGCGAAGCACCGCCATAGTTTCTTTTAACAAGTCCACGCTTCTCTAAAGCCTTTAAATCCCTGCGAATACTTGATTCACTTGCAAACAAAGTGTCGCAAAGTTGTTTAACAGAAACAAAACCATTAGTGGTTTTTAGTATGCTCATTATTTCTTGTTCGCGTTCTTTATTTAACATTTTTACCCCTTATCCTGACCGATTTTGACCGATTTTCAAGTTTTCAGTGTATAATATTCATTATTTTGTCAATTTTTGAATAATTGTTGATTTATTTTGACAGTTATAGTATAACTTAAATGTATTATTCTGTAAAGGAGAATTTATTATGGATATAAATAAACTGCTTAGTGGTGTTGAGTGCTCTTGTGGTAAAGTACACACTTGCGACATTAATTATGTATATATTGAAAAGGGTGCAATTTCTTATTTAAAAGAGATTTGCAAAAATTATAAAAACATTTTAATAGTAGCCGATGAAAATACTTTTAGTGCAGCAGGTGAAAAAACCGTTGCCGCTTTAAGTGATAAGCAGATTAAAAAGATTATTTTTACAGGCAAAAAGGTTTTAGTACCCAACGAGGATGCTATTAATACCGTTACCGAAAATTTAAAAGATATTGATATTATTGTGGGTATTGGCTCGGGCGTAATTCAAGATTTATGCAAATATGTTTCTTTCTATAATAATGTTCCTTATCTTGTGGTAGCAACTGCACCCTCTATGGACGGTTATGCATCTGACGGTGCGGCTATGATTACAGACGGTATGAAGGTTACATATAAAGCAGGTTTGCCAAGGGCTATTATTGCCGATACCAGTGTTCTTTGCAACGCTCCTATTGATATGATAAAGGCAGGTTACGGCGATATAATAGGTAAATTTTCTGCTCTTAATGACTGGAAATTAAGCCAGTGTGTAAATGGCGAGTATTTTTGTGATTATATCTATAATCTCACTATGGAGCAAATTGACAGAACATTAAAGCTTGCAAGCGGTATTTTGGAAAGAAATGAAGAAAGCATAAAAACTCTTATGGAAGCCCTTGTAATTATTGGTATTTTAATGAGCTTTGCCGGTTCTTCAAGACCTGCTTCAGGAAGCGAGCATCATCTCTCTCACTTCTTTGAAATAACGGGAATTATTGATAATACCAAATATTTCCCCCACGGAATAGATGTAGCATATTCAACCGTTATTACCGCCGAGATAAGAGAAAAATTATTAGCAAATAAATTCCCTTCAAAAATATTTAGGGATACAAGAGAAATATATGAAAGCAAAATAAAATCGGTTTATAAACAGGTGGCAGACGGTTGTATAGGGCTTCAGGATAAGGTTGGCAATTATGCTAACGACAGATTGAATGTTTATTTTGAAAAAGAAACCGAAATAAGAAAAATTTTACAAGAAATGCCTGCAAGTAAAGTTATTTGTGAAATGCTAAGCTTAGTTGGACTTGATATAAAAGAGTTTTATTCGCTTTACGGCAAGGAAAAGATAGAAAAAGCCATACTCTATGCAAAAGATTTAAAGGATAGATATACTGTTCTTTGGATTAACTATGATTTTTACGGGGACGAAAAAAATGTATAAGAATATAAAAGTTATTGCAATGGATCTTGACGGCACTTTAACTCAGCATAAAACCCCTTTAAGCACTGAACATAGAAATGTTCTTACACAGCTTTCAAAAAAATACAAGCTGCTTATGGTGGGCGCAGGTCAAGTTATGCGAATTTTTAATCAGTTAGAAAAGTTTCCCATTGATATTATAGGTAACTACGGTATGCAATACGGAAAGTATAACAACGAAACCCATGATATAGACATTGTAAAAGATATTGTTGCCGACTGTGATAAACCGATTGTAGCCGAAAAAATAGAATCACTTCGAAATAAATACGGATTTTTGGAGTATGCAGGTGAATCGGTTGAATATCATCCGTCGGGATGTGTTACATTCCCAATTATAGGAACAAAAGCAAAGCAAGAGGATAAATTATCCTTTGACCCCGATAGAAAAAAACGCAGAAAAATATATGATGATGTAGTAAACACATTTAGTGATTATTGCGTTTTTGTTGGCGGTTCATCTTCCTTTGATATGGCACCAAAGCCTTATAATAAGTATTATGCACTTGATTTGTATTGTAAAGAAAACGGATTTGAGCATAGCGAAGTAGTATATATCGGCGATGATTACGGACTAGGCGGAAATGATGAATCGGTTTATAAATCAGATTTTAATTACATTACCATTGATAACTACTTGGATTTTCCTAAAAAAGTTGCCGAATTGTTAAAATAATGCACACAAAAAGCGAGGTGAATACATAACCTCGCTTTTATTTTAGCACCAAAATAATTTGGCCGCCAGCGTTAAAACACCTACGAAAACAATGTTTGCTATTGTAAAAATAAGCATATATTTTTTTGTTTGTGTAGGGTAAAGAATTTTAAATTCGTTAAAGGTTATAAGGCTTGCAAGCGATGCAATAAGCGTTCCCGTACCGCCTATGTTAACACCTAAAAGAAGTGCATTATAATCGGTTGTAAATCGGGATAGCAAAATTGCCGACGGAACGTTACTTATAAACTGGCAAGAAAGCACAGATACAAGTAGTGTATCTTTTTGAAGCAACGTTGAAATAATAGTGTTTACTGAATCGAGCCTTGCTAGGTTGCCTGCAAAAATAAAGAAAAAGAAAAATGTTCCAAGTAAAGAGTAATCCACCATTTTAAGCGAATCGCGGTCCACAAAAAATAGAATTATTGGAATAATAATTAAGCCTATTATAAAAGGAATTACTCTGAAAACTATAAGAATAGACACTAAAAACAAAACGCTATAGAGTATAGTCTTTTTAATATTAAGCTTTTCACCGTAATTCTCGTTTATATTAAATTTTATAGCCTTTATTGGCAAGCATGCAACCAATAAAAGCCCAACCGCAAGCAAAAATGCAGGAAGCATAATTTTACAAAACTCGCCCGTAGGGATATTAAAGTACGAATACAAATAAAGGTTTTGCGGATTACCAAACGGGGTTAACATACCGCCTAGATTTGCCGATATGTTTTGAAGCACAAAAAGATACGCCATATATCTTTCTTGTTTTGTAACACATAGCGCAAAATACCCAAGCGGTAAAAATGTTATAAGCGCCATATCGTTTGCAATAATCATAGAGCCTATAAATGTGATAATTATAAGCAATAAAAAAAGCGAGCGTAAATTTCCCGCAAGTCCTACAAGCTTGCGTGCAAGAATGGTGAAAAATTTAATATTTCTTAGTGCGCAAACAACCGCCAAGGTTAAAAACAGGCAAGAAAGTGTTTTCCAGTCAAAATAATCAAAATACTCTTTATCGGGCGGCACTAGAAAACAGGTAACAACCGCCACAAAAGCGGCAATACAAAAAACCGCATTTTTCTTTATAAATCTTAATGCCTTCAAGCAATCACCACTTTCAAAAATTCACAACCCGACTATTATATTACAAATTAAAACACAAGTCAATAAATGTCGAACATAAAATATAATCGCGTTATTTTGTTTACTTTTGAAGATAACTATGATAAAATCAAGCAAGAGGTGACTGTAATGAAAATTATTAAGCAAGAAGCTTTTGAAAACATTTTTCCTTACATTGCATATATACCCGATAACATAAGCGAAAGACCCGCGTTACTAATTCAACTTCACGGTGCGGGTGAACGCGGAAACGGTGGCAAAGATTTAGAAAAGGTTTTGGTTCACGGTTTTTCAAAGGTTGTAAACGACAACAATTTAAATGATTGCATTTTAATTATGCCACAATGCCCTATTGACAGCTTTTGGGTAGCAAGAATAGAAAGTATTAAAAAATTTATTGATAAAATGATAGCAACTTATTCTATTGATACAAGCCGAGTGTACCTATGCGGTTTGAGTATGGGTGGTTTTGGCACCTGGTATACAGCTATGGCTTTTCCCGACATTTTTGCCGCTATTGCACCCTGTTGCGGCGGCGGTATGGCGTGGAACGCCGAAACACTTAAAATGCCTATTTGGACATTCCACGGGTTAGAGGATAATATCGTTTCACCAAACCAAACAATTGAAATGATTGAAAAGCTAAAGGACCTGAATCCCAATTTTAAATACAATTTATACGAGGGTGTTGGTCACAACTCGTGGGATAGAGCATTTACGGAAGAAACACTTAATTGGATATTATCACATAAAAAATCGGAGTGAAAATTCACTCCGCTTTTTATTTTATACTGTTAATACAACCTTACCTACATTTTCGCCCTTATAGAGTATATCATGCGCCGCTTCGGCTTCGGTTATAGGCAATACCTTATAAATTGTAGGCTTAACTTCACCTGATTCAACCTTTGGCCATACATTCTTTACTAAATCGGCAAGTATTTGCGCTTTCACCTGTGGTGTGCGAGAACGCAAGGTAGAGCCAATTATTCTAACATTTCTAACATAAATGTTTTTAAGGTCGATTTCGGTTTTTGTGCCTGCAAGCGCTGCAATCATAATCCAACGTGCACCGTGTCGCAAATAATGGATACATTTACCCATAATCTCACCGCCTAAGCAGTCTATTGCAACATCAACAGGATTGCCGTTTTCGAGTTCTTCTTTCAAAACTTCGGCAATATCTTCTTTAGTTGTTACTACAACCCTGTCGGCATTTAGGTGTTTAATGTTGTTTGCAATTTCTTCTGTTAAAACGGTAGTAATAACACGAATACCAAACGCTTTTGCCATTGGTATAATTACCGATGCCAAGCCACTTGCGCCTGCATTCATTAAAAGTGTATCACCCGATTTAATATTACCTTCGATAAACATATTAAGATACGCTGTTGCAAAGGCTTCGGGGATTGCCGCCGCTTCTACCATAGAGCAGTTTTTCGGCACAGGCATAAGCATATCATACTTTACATTCGCATATTCGGCATAACCGCCGCCACCCAAAAGCGCGCAAACTTTATCGCCAATCTTCCAATTTGACTTTTCCTTTGCACCATCAGCGATTTCAACAATAGTACCTGCGATTTCAAGTCCCATCCACTCTGGACAACCTGCAGGTGGAGGATAATCTCCCTCTCTTTGCATAAGGTCGGCTCTGTTTAGCGCCGCCGCTTCAATTTTTATAAGGCAGTCATCATCACCTAACAGTGGGTCGGGTACAATATCCCATCTTAAAGATTTATCATCATTTACAAGTATTGCTTTCATTAGTTTTTTCACACGCTTTCAATATTTTTATAATGCTGAGTTAATAATTACATTTTTTACTCATTAAAAAAATCTAGTTCATCACGAATAGTTTTCATAATATGTAAATACGGTTGTGATGCGGTTGACAGTTCATCATGCTCGTAAACACAAAGAGCCATACAACAGCCTAAATTAATACCAAGGCGCCTATGTAGCTTACATTTACCGCCCGATAAAAATAAAAACGGTGCGCCAAGCTCACGCTTTAAAAGGTCAGTTATACGCAAATTTTCAATCTGTTGCTCCATAGTTTCGGCAGAGGTTACAATTTTGATTATATCCGCTCCCCTACGCTTTTGTTCTAATGCGATTTCAAGCACCCTTTCTGCAGGGGTGTATTTACATACATGCGATGACATTATAACCTGCGCGCCTACGCCGTGGATTTTTTCTATTAACTCCATTTGCTTTTTTATGGCTTCTCCATTATCCGTAAGCTCTTCGGGATGCTTACAAAACATATCGCCCATTACATCAAGCAGTGTTGCACCGCTTTTTGCAAGCTCAATAAGACCTTCGGCTAATTCTTCATCCGTTTTTTCGTTATTATTTTTCTTTCGGTAATTTGTAACATAAAACGGTCTGCCCTTGCCTTCGGCAAAGATTTGTTTATATGTATCTACATTATGAAATTCGGGTTTTAAGGATTCTACCTGAAGTCCGTAAGCATCTGCCCCTAAATCGTTTGCTTTTCTTATTCTTCCTATAGCAACTTCGGGTGTTTCACACTGAAGCATTACTGTAAGTGTGGGTCTGGTTTGATTCAAAAATGTCTTTTTCATCAGCACGACCTTCCTGCAGCATTCCTGCCGCCGTCTATCATAATATTTTCACCGTTTATAAACTGACCTTTTTCAGAAGCAATAAACAGGCATAAATCAATTATTTCCTGCGGCTCGGCAGCTCTGCCTAAAAGTGTTTTCATCTTTGCCATAGCAGCGCGTGTTAGCACAGGACCGGGAGAAATACATACACAACGTATGCCGTACTTAGCACCGAACTGAGCAATGGATTTTGTAAGTCCGTACATAAGACCTGCTTTTGAAGTAGAATAATCCATACCGTAACTGCTACCTTCGGCTCCGGTAACAGAGCCAATATTGATTATAAGACCGCTTTTTTGCTCGCGCATTTGCTTTAATACCGCGTGCGCAAAATAGAACGGACCCTTAAGGTTTACATCTATACCCCAATCGTAAACATCTATCGGCACATCGGGGAATTCAGGGTACTCATTACTGTTTACTTTTTGCATTCTTACAGCGGTTCCGCCTGCAAAATTTGCCATTACATCAATACTATGAAACTCTTCAACCACCGTATCTCTAACCGAGCATATTCTATTATAATCTCTTACATCACATACAATACCAATGGCTTTGCCCTTGTTTTTTGAGTTAATTTCAGCAACCTTTTGGTTTAATACTTCTTCGTTAACATCGCATAATGCTACATTACCGTAAAGCTCGGCCCAGTTTTGAGCGAACAAAAGCCCCATACCCGAAGCCGCACCGGTTACAATAGCTGTTTTATTTTTAAAGTTCATAATAAAACCTCCTTTTTTCTAATTGTAATACCTAAAAAATAATAAGGCAATAGAAAAAATTGCAAATATTTAAACTTTTTGATACTAATTAGTTAAAGATTATTGAAATATTTATTATTTTTGATATAATGCTGTTAGGTAGGTGATTATAATTAACGCTTTAAATAAAATGATTGTAACCAATATTGAAAAGCCCATTGTTGTACACTCGGAAAAAGGGCGATATTTTGAAATGAATAATAGAAGATCCTTTGGTTTATCTGTTTGTATAAGCGGTCAAATTACATATACTATGAACGGAAAAACCTATGTTTCCAACAGGAATAATGCCATTTTATTACCACAGGGTGGCAGTTACTCACTTTACGGCGACAAGGAAGGGCTTTTTCCGGTTGTCAACTTCAAATGCGAAAATTACAATTCTAACGAAATTGTTATACTTCCGCTTAAAAACCCAAAATCTTGTTTAAATGATTTTGAAACCCTTAAAGATTTATTTCTTCACAGTGAAAACCACTTAAAAATTTATAGCACCTTTTACGAATTGCTTAATAAAATCACCTGCGAAAATTCGGACAGTTATAATCCGCTTAGGTCTGTTATACAGTATATTGAAGAAAATCACTCCGATACAGAGCTTTCAAATACAAAATTAGCGCAAAAAATGGGTATTAGCGAAGTGTATTTGCGCAAGCTTTTTATTACCCACCAAAACTGCACACCAAAGCAATATATCCTTAATTTAAGAATACTAAAAGCAAAGCAAATGCTAACCGAAACTTCGCATAGCGTAACCCATATTTCCGAAGAATGCGGTTTTAGCAGTCTTTACTATTTTTGTAGGGCTTTTAAAGAAAAAACTACTATGACACCTACCGAATATGCCAATTTAAATAAAATTTATGAAATATAAAAGCGAGGTTTAACACCTCGCTTTTATTATACGGTAATCTTTAAACATTCCGTTCCGCTTAATTCCCCACTTAAACAGTCGGGCTGATGTCCTCCCACAAAAAGAGTGATTTCGCCGTTTGGTGTTACCCTTTCGCCGTTTTCCAAAACCGCTTTTAGCCAATAGCGGTCTATTTCTATTTGCGTTTCGGTAGTTTCATTTTTTGTAATTTCTACCGCTTTTATACCGCACAACTGATAATTGGGTGTTTTGGTTCTGCTATCGGTAAATTTAGCATATACCTGTACCTTTTCGGTGACATCATACTCACTCTCGTTAGTAAGGGACACCTTTAATCTTATGCTGTCATCTAAAATGGAGATAATTTCCGCATTGTTATATTTTACTTTGCCAAAACTTAAGCCAAACCCAAACGGATAAAGCGGTTCTTCCTTTAAGTAGCGATATGTTCTGCCTTCCATAGAATAATCTGTTAATTCGGGAAGATTGTTTTCCTGTTTATAGAAAGTAAGCGGCAACCTGCCCGACGGAGAAAACTCGCCATTAATTAGCTTTGCAACTGCAAGACCGCCAACCGCACCCGGATACCAACCGTGGATAATCGCCTTAGCGTGAGCGTTAACCTTTTTACCCAAATCAACCGAGCTGCCGCTTAACACAACAACAATTACATTTTTACAAACATCGCATACCGCTTCGGCAAGGCGAATTTGGGTTTGGGGCAGACTTAAAGATTTTCGGTCGCCGTGATAAGCAAAATCATTGTCAACTCGCAATTCTTCGCCTTCAATATATCGGTCAAGACCAAGGCAAAGAATTGTTAAATCGGCTTCACTTGCGGCGGCTACACCTTCACTTATCATATTAACAAAGCCGCCTGCATCGTTTTTCCTTTCTTTCCATATATGCGAGCCGCTTGTAACCCTGATTTGCGATTTTTGAAAAACTTTACGCATTCCGTCAGCTACCGAAATATATTCAGATGCAAGCCCGTTATAGTTACCCTCTAACGCTACTACTGAATTAGCATTGGGACCAATAACTGCTATTCTTTTATATTCGCCGTCCTTAACAGGCAAGAAATTATCTTGGTTTTTAAGCATAACCAAAACCTGCTTAGCGGTTTCAAGATTGAGTGACTTATGCTCTTCACAATCAAGCTTATCGTAAGGAATATCTTTAAATGGGCGGTTTTCTTCAAATTCGCCGAGTAATGCCCTTACAAAATAAAGCTTTTCTACTGCTTTGTTAATTTCTTGGTCGGTTATAAGGTCTTCTTCGTAAGCATCAACAAGATGTATGTAAGCTTCACCGCAGTTAAGGTGACATCCTTTTTTAAGCGCAATAGCGGCGGCTTCGGTCATTGTTTCGGTAAATTTATGATTCTTACTTATATCTGCAATAGCACCGCAATCCGAAACAAAATAGCCCTCAAAGCCCCATCTTTTTTGTAGAACTTCTTCCATAAGATAGCTATGCGCGCAGCAAGGTTCGCCGTTGGTACGGTTATAAGCGCCCATTACCCCTATAACACCGTTGTTGACAGCATTCTCGAAAGCGGGCAAATAAGTTTCCCATAAATCCTTCATATCTACCCTTGCATCAAAGGAGTGACGTAACACTTCAGGACCCGAGTGAACAGCAAAATGCTTAGCGCACGCCGCCGACTTTAAATAGTCACCGTCGCCTTGCAAGCCCTTTATATAAGCATTACCCATTTGCGAAGTTAAAAACGGACATTCACCAAAGGTTTCTTGACCGCGTCCCCAACGAGGGTCTCTGAAAATGTTTATATTAGGTGTCCAAAAGGTTAAGCCTTTAAAAATATCGTAGTCGCCATATTCAACACTTTTATTGTATTTTGCACGGGCTTCGGTAGAAACGGCATCTGCAACGCGGTTTATTAGCTCGGGATTAAAGGTTGCCGCCATACCTATAGCTTGCGGAAAAACGGTGGCAACACCTGCGCGCGCCACGCCGTGAGCCGCTTCGTTCCACCAGTTGTATTCTTTAATTCCAAGTCTTTCTATCGCGGGGGAAGCATAAAGCAGTTGCGATAATTTTTCGTATTGGGTCATTTGCGAAGTAATTTCTTTCGCTTTCTTTTTAGCATAAGTGTAATTCATATTTAACCCCTTTTAATTCTTATTTAAACAAAATTTGATTAACTATACTTTGTAAATTTTCCTGTCTGCCGCTCATTGGAAGCTCGGGTGCACCCATTTTTTCGGCATAATTTGCTAATTCTTCAAGCGTTGTATTGCCGTCAACAATTTCTTTACCAATACCTTGATTAAAGCTTGCATATTTTTCACTTACAAAAGCATCTAAACGGCCGTCTTGAATAAGCTCTGCCGCTTTAATAAGACCAAGTGCAAAGGTATCCATACCAAGAATAAAGGCATAGAACATATCAAGCGCGGTATAGCTTGCACGGCGTGTTTTAGAGTCAAAGTTAAAGCCCCCTGTAAGACCGCCTGCCTTTAATACTTCATACATACACATTGTCGCATCGTATACATTTGCGGGGAATTCATCAGTATCCCAACCAAGTAACAAATCGCCTTGGTTAGCATCAATAGAGCCTAACATTCCGTTCATTGCTGAAATGCGTAATTCGTGCTGGAAGGTATGACCTGCTAAAGTAGCGTGGTTAGCTTCGATATTCATTTTAAAGTCTTTTTGTAGGCCATATTGGCGAACAAAACCAATTGCTGTTGCGGCATCAAAATCATATTGGTGCTTCATTGGTTCCTTTGGTTTAGGTTCAATATAAAAATCACCCTTAAAGCCTATAGAACGGCCATAATCTACTGCCATACGCATAAGGCGCGCAATGTTTTCCTGTTCAAACTTAACATCGGTATTAAGTAGAGTTTCATAGCCTTCTCTACCACCCCAGAAAACATAACCCTTACCGCCAAGCTTAACTGTAAGGTCTAATGCCTTTTTAACCTGTGCTGCAGCAAAGCAGAAAACATCAGCCGAATTTGTACTGCCTGCACCATTCATAAAACGGGGGTTAGAGAACATATTTGCAGTTCCCCACAAGCACTTAATGCCTGTAGCATTCATTTTTTCAAGAATATAGTCTGTAATTTCATCAAGGCGCTTGTTAGTTTCCTTAATATCATCAGTTTCGGGTACTAAGTCAACATCGTGAAAGCAGAAATATTCAATACCAAGCTTTTGCATAAACTCAAAGCCTGCATCCACCTTTGCTTTAGCGTGTTCCATAGTTCCCTTTTCGGCGCCAAAGGATTTATCACCTGTATCTCTACCAAACATATCAGTACCTGCGGCACAAAGATTGTGCCACCAAGCCATTGCAAAGGGTAAATGCTCGCGCATAGGTTTACCTAAAATAATGCGGTCAGCATCGTAATACTTAAACGCCAACGGGTTAGTAGAATCCTTACCTTCGTATTTAATGTAAGGGATATTTGCAAAAATTTCTTTCATAATAATTTTCCTTTTCATCATTATAGTTTTCACTAAATTATTCTATTTCTTTAAACAAACCTTTTAAGGTGGGGTAAATTGTTTTAAATTTATTATACTGTTCTTGATACCTTGCTGATATTTTCAAATCGGGCTCGATAGTCTTTTTATATTCAATAAACTTTTTAGCGCAGGCTTTAACATCGGGGTACACACCATCGGCTACCATAGCAAGCATAGCGCCTCCGTAACCGGGACCTTCTTCCGCCGCGGTAATTTTTAAAGGAATTCCTAATACATTACAGAATATTTTTTGCCATAACGGTGATTTTGCACCACCGCCGCAAATTGTACTCCACTCAATTTTAATGCCTTGTGACTTTGCAATTTCAATATTATCTTTTATAGCAAAAGCAACACCCTCAAGCACCGCTTGAAGCATATCCTCGCGCTTTGTGTCCATATTCATACCAAGAAATACACCGCGCGCATCGGTATCGTTTATCGGGCTACGTTCACCCATAAGATATGGCAAAAAGTAAACCTGATTATTGCCAAGCTTATCATCATTTATATTTGCTTGCTCGCTATTATAATCACTGCTTTTTAGAATGTCTTCACAAAACCATTTATTACAAGAAGCCGCCGACAAAATGCATCCCATAAGATGATATCCGCCGTCAGCGTGGCAGAAAGAATGTAGTGAATTATCGGTATCAACCGAAAAGTTATCAGAAGAAATAAATACTGTGCCCGATGTACCGATAGATATATTGCACTTACCGTCACCCACAGTGCCTGTACCGATTGCCGCCGCGGCATTATCACCTGCACCTGCAACTACGGTTACGTTTTGCGAAAGACCAAGCTCGTTTGCAATCTCGGGCAAGAGCGTGCCTACAGGCATATAGCTTTCAAAAAGCTTTGGCATTTGGCTTTCTTTTACATCGCAAATATTTAGCATTTCTTTTGACCAAGCACGACTTTTTACATCTAAAAGTAACATTCCCGAAGCATCGGAATAATCGGTACAATGCACCCCTGCTAAACGGTAGTTTAAATAATCCTTAGGGAGCATAATTTTACAAATTTTCTTAAAATTTTCAGGCTCGTTATTTTTAAGCCATAAAATCTTAGGGGCAGTAAATCCAGCAAAGGCAATATTAGCAGTAAGGCTTGAAAGCTTTTTCTTGCCTATTTCGTTATTAAGATAATCGGTTTCCTTATCGGTTCTGCCGTCGTTCCAAAGAATAGCAGGGCGAATAACCTTATCATTTTCATCCAAAATAACTAATCCGTGCATTTGTCCGCCTGCACCTATTCCCGCTATTTTTGATGTATCAACACCCTTTACAAGTGCTTTAATGCCGCGAAGTAGCGCTTGCCACCAATCTTCAGGGTTTTGCTCGCTCCAAGCGGGTTTTGGATAATAAACAGGATATTTTTCCGAAACCGAGTTTATTATTTTACCGTCACTATCAACTAGTAAAAGCTTTAAAGCAGATGTACCTAAATCTGCACCAATGTAATATTTCATTCCCAACCCCTCCTTAATTATAGTTTAAAACAATAAATTTGACTTTTCTCGCAAATAAGCGTATAATATATAGACAATATTTTACTTTTTTGGAGTAATGCTTTATGTTTTACCAATTTGAGCATATAAACTCGCCCGAGCATTTTGTTATAGAAAATACAAGCAACTTTTCTTTTCCGTTACACATTCACCAATGCTTTGAAATTATAATTTTAAATGATGGGGTTATGAATGTAACCATTGATAACGAAACCTATTTATTAGAAAAGGGCGATTCTATTCTGATTTTTCCAAACCAACTGCATTCTTTGGATTCAACAAAAAGCTCGCACACACTTTGCATCTTTTCACCCGAATTTGTTAAAACCTTTTCTAAAAAGACCCAAAATAAGCTACCAAAAAATAATAAATTTTCCCTTAGTGAAAATCTTTTAACGCTATTTAAAAGCTTACAGCAAACCGATTCCGAGCTACATAAAAAGGGTGTTTTGTATCTGCTTTGTGATGCCTTTGATAAACAGGCAATATATAAAGAAAAACCCTCCGACCACAAAAATTTACTTTATAAAATTTTTGTGTATGTTGATAAAAATTTTGAAACCAACTGCTCGCTTTCCACCCTGGCTTACGAACTCGGCTACAACTATTCCTACCTATCGCGTTATTTTAAAAACACAGTAGGTATATCTTTTAACGCTTATGTAAATAACTACAGGCTTAATCATTCCTGTTATTTGCTTAAAAACAGCTCTTACTCGGCGTTACAATGCGCGCTTGAAAGCGGATTTGTATCACTTCGTAGCTTTAACCGAAATTTTAAAGAGCGCTTTGGCATTACCCCAACGGAATATAGAAACAACTTAATAAAAAACACCGATTTACCAAAATCGTAATTTATATATCAAATGAGGTGAAGCTTATGTCATTATTCAATTTCTTTCACGCACCAAAAACTTATGAAGAAGATATTCAAAGAGAAAAGGACTGTGTCGCAAGAATAAAACAAGCCATCAGTCAAAAATGCGGTATTGAAAATTTTATAGATTATGATGATTTCACTGTTGCTTTTGCAGGCTCAAAGGAAAATATGGAGTTATTACTTGAGATTTGCACCCAACAATATGAAGGTGAAAAATATTTATACGCTTCTGTTGATGATGAAGTTTCATGGCAGGAATGGGATTTTGATAATAGTGATGAATTTGAAAACGATATTATTGAACATATTGCAAACAGAGTAAACCGAACTATTAAAACAGTGACAGAAGTCAAGAATAAAAACTTTAGAACTGCGTCTTATTATTTAGATGATAATGGCGAATGGATATGTTTTGAAGACTATAGTTCAAATTCTAAATGGTTTTGCTTTATTACCAATCTCTTAACCAAATCAAGCGAAACAATAAAAACTTATAAGTTAGAAGCAGACCAACCTTATTGGGATGAAATATATAAAAACTTAGATTTAGCAAATGGCAAGCTACATAGTATTTTGGATGACGACCAAGATATGTTACTTATAACCTACGAAGACGGTATGCAAATTGATGT
>JAZSCF010000041.1:0-16602 GCA_045602785.1 Acutalibacteraceae bacterium | reverse complement strand
AAAAAAGACGGTGAAACGGTATTAGAAAATGTTACTACCGAAATTGACCTTAGAAGCTTTGGCAGAGGAGAATATACTATCGAAGCTCTAAGAAATAGTGATTACAATTATGCTGTTACTTACTTTGTAAGTCCTGACGGTGATGATACTGCAGACGGTCTAACAGAAAGTACTGCACTTGCCACTGTAGACGGTGCTATAGCTAAGGCTACTGAGCTTGTTGAAGGCAATACTTTGGAAGTTAAGCTTATAAAGAATGATGCAAACGATACGAACCATTGGAAAACAGGCGGAGCAAATGGTACTATTAGTTCACACCCATTTACTTTAAAGGTTACATCTGCTTCTGACAAAGCAAAAATAGATATGCCAGGTATTAACTTGGGCGGTCCTACAAGGTTTGATAATGTTCAGATAGATTGTACAAAATATAAAACATTTAACTTTAATGGTTATTATGTTAAATTTGTAAACAATGCAACTGTTTCAGGAACTCCAAGTGTTATCGGTATGCGTAGTAGTGACAATAATACTTATGATACAGATTTAAATCTTTATCTTGGTAGTGCAATAGGTAAAACTGTGACTATTTCGGGTAACTATTCAAAGGTTATTGAAAATGGTGATATAAACATAACTATCGATAATACTGGAAGTACCGCTGTTGCAATAGGTATTAAAGAGAAAAATAACAGTGTTCCTACATATAACGGTAATATTAACTTTAATATAAAAAATTCTAAAGGTTTAACTCTTACAGGTACTGAATTTGCTTTCGGCACTACTGCTGCTTTGCAGTTTATTAATTCTGCCGATATTAGCATGACTACAATAAAAGAAACTGTTTCTGCTTATGAAAATAATGCGGCAACTCCTGCGGCGGTTCCGTATTATATTATAAACAACAAGTCAGGTATTGCTGATGTTTTAGATTTTACTGATGTTGCAGGTGAATATACTGTAAATTATGATGCTATACCTGAAGGAAGTTTTGCAATTCTTAAAAATGTATCCAGCGGCGTAGAAACGCTTTTGGAAAACGATTTATTAATTGTTTCAGACGGCATTTACGAATTAAGAATTGTGAATAATTATACCAATGACGGTGAAAAAATTTCTGTTTACAAGGCTTGTGAAATTGATTTGAGCAAGGAAGAGCATGCAGAAAAAGAAGGTAAATTATTCATTGGTTGGCAAAAGGCTGACGGCACTTGGGCAGAAACTATTGCTGATTGTGCAGACAATGAAGTTTTAACCGCACAGTATATTGATTTTGCGGTTGATACTATCGGTTATGATTCTTCTACCGGAGATTTTGCGATTGACAATATCACATTAACAGAAGAAGGCGGTTTGAAATTAAATGTAGGCTTTACTGAAACTGCTGCTATAAATAATGTTCCTAATATCATTGAAAAAGGTGTTATTTGGGCTGCAACAGATGTTGCGCTCGGTCATGAACTCCGCGTAGATGAGCCTATTGTCAGAAGTTGGACTTGGGACAAGGAAGGCGATTTAAATGCCTTTATTCCTAATAGAACGTTAGATGCACCTAATAAGGTAACAGGTTCTAACATCGCGTCTATCGAAATTACTGAAGACACATATAATTCTTACTATACCGCGAGGGGTTATATAAAATATACTGATAAAAACGGTATTGATAGTATAGTTTATACTGTAGAAGAAAGCACTAGTGCATATAAAATAGCGAAGGAAGCTACTGAGAATAAGGCTATTTACACCACAATAATTGAAATGGTTAAGGCTGAAAATAAAGATTTTGTTGACGGAGTTACCGAAACAGTTGTAGAGGTTTACGATAAAACTAATACTGCTTACAAGCGTAATACTGATAGCTATGATGTATTTAGCAACATTACGGGTGCAGGCGATTATGTTAAATATAAGCGCGATACCGTTCTTACCAACACAGGTGCTAAAGAAACCATAAACCTTGGTTGGATTACTGATATGCATATTTTCGGTGTAAGCCCAACTGATGTTGACAAACAAATGGTTAATATACTCGCTACCTATAGAGGAAGCGCATGGTTAAGGTATCCCACTCGTAAGATAGCAGAAAGAGCTAATGGGCAAATGAATTATATGACCAAGCGATTTGACAAGGTGATTGTATCAGGAGATATTGCTGACAACTATTCTTACGGTTCATATAATGGTGTAAAAGCGCTTGTTGGCGATAAATCGGTAAACGGCAGTGTTTTGATGACTACCGGTAACCATGAATTCTACGAAAAGACCAACCCTGATATAAGTGGTCTTACTGACCAATTCACAACTGCCCAAAAGTACGACTTAATTAATCAGTCATGGGCTAATGATCCTACTTACTATACAGAAATCCTTAAAACCTCTAAGGGCGAAGACAATGCTATGGTTATCCTTTTGGATAATGGCTCGGGAGAATATCCTGTAGGCACAGCCAAAAAATTACAGGCAAGTATTGATGAAGCCAAGCAAAAGAATATCCCTGTTCTTATTTTCCAACATATTCCTATGTCAACCTATAATGATACTGAAACAAAGGTATATAAAGGCACAGATACTTCTATGGGATTTGCTACCGCAGAAGATAATACAGGCTCTATCAATATGGCCGCCTACGACAATGACGGAAATGAAGTTTTAGAAGTTCAAGAGATTATTAGAAAGAATTACGATATTATTAAGGGCATATTTGCAGGTCATACTCACCGTCACTTCTACACCGAGATTACCGCATTGGATGAAAAAGGAAATATTATTGAAGGTAAGTATATTCCGCAATTTATAACAGGCGCCGCTGATAGCGGTAGTAACTGGGTTAATCAAATAGTTGTTGAAGCAACCGATAAATCTTATAACGAAAACTTCAATGAAAAAACTATAGAAGCTCTATATGATTGGAAGGTCGATGCTGATACTACTGTAGCAAGTGGAAAGCTTAATTTAGGTGCAAGTGTTGCCAATAGCAATATTACTTCTTATAATCAATATTTAAGTGTCGATGTTAAGGCAACTGACCTTACAAACGGTTTTGAAATTCGCGCAAGAATTAACGGGGATAACTATTACTCGTTTAAAATTACAAGCAATGCATTAGAACTTACAAAGTCGGGTACAGCAGTTGCTATAGATTCATTTACTTTTGATTCTGATAAGCTTTATAGGTTATCGCTTAGTGTGGCAGGTAATTTATTAACCGCGTATGTTCACGATTATACTGATGGCGGCATACTTAAAAAGCTTTCTTATACTGACGAAAATGTTCTAAAGGGAACTAAGTTTGGTTTTGTAACCGAAAGCATTGACGTTAAGCTTGATAATGTATATTTCTCGCCACAAAATTTTAAAGCAAATGATAATGGATGGTCAGAAAACGATATCAACGGTGACCGAATTTTCGATATTCGTGATTTGGTTTACGCAGATGAAAATAAGGAAACCGCCGAAGATGATGTTATTGCCAGAGTAGATAAAAGTGACGATAAAGCAATAAGCAAAATTGACTTTACGTCAATTTGTAAGTTCCTACTTGGAATAGTTACATAATTTTGATTGTTTCATAAACTTCCTATAAAAAAGAAAAACGGATTCGGGTAGTACCGAATCCGTTTTTTACCTTATATAAAGATTTTTTATTTTCGTTCTAAATTACAATGTATGGGTACTAATCTTTGTAAAACATTTATAAATTCCTTATAAAAATCGTATTTAGCGGTTGAAAACGATGCGAAAATATGGTATTATAGATTGAATAAATATCTAAAGGAGCTGATTTAGTGGCTGACAAGCGCCCAATTGGTGTTTTTGATTCAGGACTTGGCGGACTTACAGTTGTTAAAGAAATAATTAAAGAACTCCCGAATGAAGATATTGTATATTTTGGTGATACAGGACGTGTGCCCTACGGTGGCAGAAGTGTTGATACAATAAAAAAATACGCTTTACAGGATGAAAAGTTTTTACTCTCGCACGATGTTAAGCTTATAGTTGCCGCTTGCGGTACTGTTTCTTCGGTTGCAAGTGAGATTGGCGAAACCCTGCCTGTGCCTTATTTTGAAGTAGTATCCCACGCAAGCCTTGCCGCAGTTAATGCTACAAAAAACGGAAAAATCGCCGTTATTGGAACTAACGCTACTGTAAAAAGCGGTCAACATAAGGCTACTATTTTAAAGGCGGACCCGTCACTTTCTGTTATAAACTGCGCTTGCCCAATGTTTGTACCTTTAGTAGAAGAAGGCTGGTACAGTGAAAACGACCCAATTGTTTTAGAAACTGTTAAACGCTATTTAAAGCCTGTTATTGATTTTGGGGCTGATACTTTAATAATGGGTTGCACGCATTACCCTGTTTTAAGTAAAGCGTTTTCACGCGTTTTGGGTGACAATGTAACCTTAATTAATGCAGGCACTACAACCGCCAAAGCAATTAAGGAATACATATATGAAAAAGGCTTAGATAACCAAAACGGCGGTGAGCATCGCTTCTTTGTAAGCGATAAGCCTGATTATTTTAAAGAACAGGCATCGGTCCTTTTGGAAAAGGATATAGATATGTGTAAGGTTGAAAAGGTGGACATAGGCAATTTATGATAAAGGATGTTATTATTAGCATTAAAACCGAGCAAACGGTAGGCGATAGTACAGACACTATCGAATTTACTACTGACGGGCGGTTTGGTATAAAGGACGGAAGCTACTTTATTTCTTACGAAGAAAGCAAGCTTTTAGAGGTTGACGGCGATGTTAAAACAACCCTTTATATTAAATCTGATGATTCGGTTGTGATGCAACGAAACGGCGCTTACAGTAGCCGTATGGTAATAGAAAAAGGTGTAAGAAACAACTGCTTTTATGTAACCCCAATGGGTGAATTATCGCTTGGAATTTTTGGCGAAAAGGTTAAAACCAATTTTTCCGAAAAAGGCGGAAGCATTGATATGAATTACACTATAGATACAAATTTACAGCTTTTAAGCCGTAACAGTGTTAATATTTCAGTTAAAGAGGTAAATTAAAAAATGTCAATAATAGTAACAAAAGCAAAAAACGATATTAAAACTATTATTTTAGATGCCGCTAAAAAAGCTATGGAAAACGGTCAGTTATGCTCAGCAGAGCTTACTGATTTTACGGTAGAAGTTCCGCAAAATCGTGCTCACGGTGACTATGCGATAAATGCGGCAATGGTATGGTCCAGGCTTTTCAGAACTGCTCCGCGTAATATCGCAGAAGCTTTGATTTCTAATATGTCGCTCGACGGCAGTTATATTGAAAAGTGTGAAATTGCAGGCCCGGGTTTTATAAACTTGTTTTTATCCCAAAAATATTATGCCGATATCGTTGCAGATGTTTTAAATAAGGGAAGTGACTACGGCAAGAGTGATTACGGTAAGGGCGAGAAGGTACTTGTTGAATTTGTATCCGCTAATCCCACAGGTCCTATGCATATCGGTAACGCGCGTGGCGGTGCTTTAGGTGACTGCTTGGCGGCAGTTTTATCTGCAGCAGGTTATTATACCGAGCGCGAGTTTTATATAAACGACGCAGGTAACCAAATTAATAAATTCGGCTTGTCGCTTGATTTAAGATATCAGCAACTATACAAAGACGGTATAGAAATGCCTGAAGATTCTTATCACGGCGACGATATCGTAGCCCATGCAAAAGCCTTTGCCGAAATTCATAACGATTCTTTTATTGAAAAAAGCGAAGAAGAAAGAAGAAAGGCTTTAGTAGAGTTTGCACTACCTAAGAATATTGAAGGCTTAGAGCGTGACCTTCTAAAATACCGCATTAAATACGATACTTGGTTTAAGGAAAGCACACTTCACAACGGTGGCGAAACCGCAAAGATTATTGAACTTTTAAAGCAAAGCGGCAAAACCTATGTAGAAGAAGATGCTTTATGGTTTAAGGCTACCGATTACGGTTGCGATAAGGACTTTGTTCTTGTACGTGCCAACGGTGTACCTACCTATGTAGTGCCTGATATCGCTTACCACTATAACAAGCTTGTAACACGCGGTTTTAACAGAGCAATTGATATTTTAGGTGCCGACCATCACGGTTATGTACCGCGTTTAAAAGCAGCATTAAACGCTTTAGGTGTAGATGCAAGTAGACTTGATGTAGTATTAATGCAAATGGTACGTCTTGTGCGTGACGGTGAGGTTATTAAGGCTTCTAAGCGTTCGGGTAAAGCTATTACACTTGTAACACTTTTAGAAGAAGTACCGATTGATGCCGCAAGATTTTTCTTTAATTTGCGCGAACCTAATTCCCATTTTGATTTTGATTTAGACCTTGCCGTAAATGAATCTAACAGTAACCCTGTTTACTATGTACAGTACGCTTATGCTCGTATTTGCAGTATTTTACGCAATCTAGAAGCAGAAGGTATTAAGGCAGTAGAATGTGACAGCGAAAAGCTTTCACTACTCACCGCACCCGAAGAAAAAGAACTTATTTTGCATATTGCAGCTCTAACTGATGAAATTGTGGCTTCTGCAAAGGCTTACGACCCTGCAAAGATTACCCACTACGTACAGGAGTTGGCTACAAAGTTCCATAAGTTCTATGCTGCTTGCAGAGTAAAGGGTATTGATGAAGATTTAATGCTTGCAAGACTTTTACTTTGCAAATCTACCGCTACAGTAATTAAAAACGTGCTTACAATGTTAAAAATTGAAGCCCCCGAAAAGATGTAAGGATAAAAGCTATGAAAAATCAAAAATTAAATCTTACAATGCTTATGGATTTATACGAGCTTACAATGGCTAACGGTATTTTCACAAGCGATATGAGGGACAATATAGCTTATTTTGATATGTTTTTCAGACGCGTACCCGATAATGGCGGTTTTGCTATTATGGCGGGTTTACAGCAGTTGATTGACTATTTAGAAGACCTTCATTATGATGATAGTGACATTGAATACTTAAGAAGCCTTAATCTCTTTTCTGAAGAGTTTATTGAATATCTTAAGGATTTTAAGTTTGACTGCGATGTGTGGGCAGTTCCGGAAGGTACTGTTATTTTTCCACAAGAGCCCATTGTAACAGTACGCGGTAACGCTATGCAGGCTTTAATGCTTGAAACTATGATTTTGGTTACTATTAACCATCAGTCACTTATTGCTACTAAGGCTAATCGTATTGTACGCGCGGCACAGGGTAGACCTGTTATGGAGTTTGGTGCACGCCGTGCACACGGTAACGGTGCAGCTTACTACGGCGCAAGAGCAGCTATTATAGGCGGCTGTACAGGTACTTCTTGCGTTATCACTGCTAAAGATTTTGGTGTTAAAGCAAGCGGTACTATGGCGCATAGCTGGGTGCAGTTATTCCCTGATGAATATACCGCTTTCAAGACCTATGCCGAAAAATATTCTGACAGTTGTCTTTTACTTGTTGACACCTATAATGTATTAAAATCGGGTATTCCTAATGCTATTAAGGTTTTTGATGAGGTTTTAAAGCCTTTAGGAAAACGCCCTGTGGGTATTCGTATTGATAGCGGCGATATTACCTATCTTACCAAGAAAGCCCGCAAAATGCTTGATGATGCAGGCTATAGCGACTGTAAGATTTGTATTTCTAACTCTTTGGATGAATACCTTATTCGTGATATGATTTCACAAGGCGCAATGGTTGATACCTACGGTGTAGGTGAGCGTCTTATAACCGCGCGTAGCGAAGCAGTTTTTGGCGGTGTTTATAAATTATCTGCCGTTGAAAATAAGGGTGAGATTATCCCTAAAATAAAGATTAGCGAGAATATCGCTAAAATTACACTGCCGGGTGTTAAAATTCCGTGGCGTTTATACGATAGGGAAACAGGCAAGGCCATTGCTGATGTTATTACCTTAGGTGATGAAAAGATTGACAGCACCGAGCCTTACGAAATATTTGACCCTGTACACACATGGAAACGCAAGGTTGTAACCAACTTTGTTGCAAGAAAATTACAGGTTAAGGTTTTCGAAAAAGGTAAGCTTGTTTACGAAAACCCCTCTGTTAAAGAAATTGCAGATTTTTGTGATGAACAGGTTGAAGCATTGTGGGATGAGGTTAAGCGTTTTGAAAACCCACATACCTATTATGTTGACTTATCACAAAAATTATGGGATTTACGTCATAAGATGCTAACACAGCTTAATATTAAATAATAAAGGAAAAGTAGTATGAAAAAACTTTTTTGTATAGTATTATGTTTAATTTTATGTTTTTCACTTTCCGCTTGCGGTAAAAAAGATAATAATAAAAAATCGGATGCAGCTGATTTAGAATATTATGCTCGCGTTGGTAGAATGCCTGAAGTAGAATATATGTTAGGCACCGACGTTGATAAGGTTAAAAACGAATTAAGCAAGCGCTTAGAAGAAGAGAATAAAAAGCATAAAGAAGACCCAGACCACGCTCATGACCATAATGAAGATGAGTTCTTTTTCGAGATATACGAGGGAGATAAAAATGTCTTATTGGATAATGGGCACATAAGCTATTACTATACCAAAGCAAACAAGGATAAGGGTATTTCTTATATTGTAAATTACGATACCGCTTTTGGTTTTCCGCTTGGTACTGTTATTTCAGAAATAAAAGCGGCTTATCCTGAGTTTGAGTTTATTGAAATTCCGTTAAATAGTGATAGCGCATTTTTTGCCGATTATGTTATGAACGGTACTGTTTTGGCTACTCCTTTTGATGGAAATACAATTACTTTCGTATTCCAAAATAATGAGCTTTTTGCAACTGCAATTTGTAATGATAATTTTTCTAAATAAGGAGATTTTATGTCCACAATAATTGAAGTGAACGCAGTCCAAATGCCTTTGTTGGCACTTCGCGGACTTGTCGTTTTTCCAAATACAGTGGCATCCTTTGATGTTGGCAGAAAAAAATCCATAGCGGCTTTAAAGTATGCTATGGAGAAAAATCAACTAATATATCTTGTTACTCAAAAGGATGCTTTTGTTGATGACCCTGAAAGCAGTGACCTTTATAAAATTGGTTGTGTTGCAAAGGTAAAGCAGGTTTTAAGGGTTAGTGAAAATCTTACAAAGGTCTTAGTACAGGGACTTTATCGCGCTTCACATGAAGATTTTTACGCACTTCCTGATTTTTATACCGCAAAGATTACAAGATGCGAAGAAAAACCTATAACCAACCGCGAAATTTATAAAGAAACCTTAATTCGCAGGGTTAAAGCGCAATTTGAAAAGTATATTTCTGTATTGCCGAATATTTCACCTGATATTGAAATGACGGTTGCTAATAGCCAGGATTTAGGTTTTTTGTGTGATTTTATTGCTTTTAGTATTAACGCACCTTTTGATGATAAACAGTATGTTTTAGAGCAGTTATCCCCAATAAAGCGCGCAAAGATTTTAATTGAGCTGCTTGAAAAAGAGCACGAAATTAATCAAATAGACAAGCGTATTGCTGAAAAAACTCGCTTTGCTATTGATGAAAACCAAAAAGAATATTATTTAAGAGAACAACTAAAAGTTATTTCGAGTGAGCTTTATGGCGATGAAACTGCTGATGAAATTGATTTTTACCATACTAAAATTGAGTCACTTTCGGCAGATAGCAGCGTAAAAGAAAAACTACACTCTCATGTAAATAAACTTTCAAAAATGCCACAGGGTTCAAATGAAGGTACTGTTGAGCGCGGTTATCTTGATACTTGTATTGAGCTTCCGTGGAACTCTTACACTAAAACTTCTACTGATATTTTAAAGGCTAAAAAGATTTTAGACCGTGATATTTACGGGCTTACACAGGTTAAAGACCGCATTTTAGAGCTTTTGTCGGTTTATGCATTATCTCCCGATATTAAGGGTCAAATTATTTGCTTAGTGGGTCCTCCCGGTGTAGGTAAAACATCTATCGGTAAAACTATTGCCGAATGTATGGGAAGGCGTTTTTCGCGCGTTGCATTAGGCGGTGTTCACGATGAATCGGAAATCCGCGGTCACCGTAAAACCTACATAGGCGCAATGCCAGGTAAGATTATTAATGCTATAAAGCAATCGGGTAGTGGTAATCCTGTTATCTTGCTTGATGAGGTTGATAAATTAGGAAAAGATTATAAGGGTGACCCTGCTTCCGCTTTGTTGGAGGTTTTAGACCCCGAGCAAAATAATACTTTCGTTGACCACTATATAGAAATACCGTATGATTTAAGTAAGGTTGTGTTTATTGCAACTGCAAATACGCTTGATACTATTCCCGCGCCTTTGCTTGACCGTATGGAAGTAATTGAGGTTTCAAGCTATACAAGAGAAGAAAAAGCCGAAATTGCAAAAAGACATTTAGTTGCTAAGCAAATTGCTCATTATGGTCTTAAAAAATCACAAATTAAATTTTGCGATGATGCTATTTATTCACTTATAGATTTCTATACTCGCGAATCAGGTGTAAGAAAGCTTGAACGTGCTATTGCTTCACTTTGTAGAAAGAGCGCACGTATGATAGCTGAAGGCGTGAAAAAGCGTGTTGCTATTAATGCAGAACAAGTGGTTTCAATGCTTGGAAGACATAAGTATTCTCCCGAAGTTATTTTAAGTGATGATGCTGTTGGCATTATTAACGGTCTTGCTTGGACAAGCGTTGGCGGTGAAATTATGCAGCTTGAAGTATCTGTGATGGACGGAACAGGCAAGATAGAGCTTACAGGTTCTTTGGGCGATGTAATGAAAGAATCCGCTATGGCGGCGGTCAGCTATGTTCGTGCTAACGCCTTAAAGCTTGGTGTAGACAGTATGTTTTATAAAAATAAGGATATTCATATACACGCTACCGAGGCCGCTGTTCCAAAGGATGGTCCTTCAGCAGGTGTTACCATGGTAACAGCGTTAGTTTCGGCTTTAACCGATAAGAAAATCAAACGTGATATTGCAATGACAGGTGAAGTAACCATTCGTGGCCGCGTGCTTAAAATAGGCGGACTTAAAGAAAAGTCGATGGCGGCTTACCGAGGTGGAGTTAAAACAGTATTTATACCAAAAGAAAATCTTGCCGATTTAGAGGATGTAGATGTTGTAGTAAAAGAAAATGTAAGATTTATTCCTGTAACTTATGTGGATGAAATTTTACAAAATGCTTTTACTAAAGAAAATATAGAAGCCGATAATCAGTATTTTGGCGATTATACCGCTTCACTTAGAGATACAGTAACTCAGTAAAGGGGGAAAAGGTATGAATTTTAATAACGCAGAGTTTGAAAAAGCTTTTGGTACCTTTTCTCAGTTAGATAGTTCTGATTTACCTGAAATTTGTTTTGCAGGGCGTTCTAATGTTGGTAAATCTTCACTTATTAATAAGATTTTAAACCGCAAATCAATAGCTCGAGTAAGCTCTAAACCCGGTAAAACAGTTACAATTAATTTTTATAGGGTTGATAATATTCGCCTTGTAGACCTACCTGGTTACGGATATGCAAAGGTGAACTTCAGCGAAAGGGAACGTTGGAGTGAACTAATGGAAGGCTATTTTAATTCGAACCGTAACATTAAAGTTGTTTTTCAGCTTATTGATATGCGCCATCCCGCAACCGATTTTGATATTTCTATGCTTGATTTTCTTTCTCAAGTGGAAATACCTTATGTGGTGGTTTTAACCAAAGCAGATAAGCTTAACAAAACCGAAACCGAAAAGCGTTTAAGCAGTATCCGCGAAGAATTAGGCGATTTTGCCGAAAATACGAAGATAATTCCATTTTCGATACAAAATAATAACGGCGCTGAAGAATTACGCCGCATTATTGAAGAAATTAGTTAATTACCCTATTGAAACTTGGCAAATAAAAACAAAGGAAGATTATAATGAAATCTAAATTTTTACAGCGTTTTTCTTGCGTATTTTACGATGTTTTTGCAGCATATTTAGCAACTGTTATCGCTTTTTTGCTTAGTCGTAAAAGCATTAGTATTTTGTGGCCGAATGAGTTTGTTTCGGCATCGGTCGTTTGGACTATTGCAACATTTTTTGGTATGTATATTTTAAAAATTTACAATATTCTTTGGAGATTTTCGGGAATTAATGAAATTGTTCGCATATTCTTAGGTTGTATTGTGCCTATGCTTGCAACATGTGTTACCCAAAAGGCGATATGGAATGATGTTGATTTTTCACTATACTTCTTATTGTACTTTTTAACTTCATGTTTTATATTGGTCTACCGTTTTTTCATAAGATATCGTGCAATAAAGGATGCTGAAAAAAATTCTAATACTCCTAAAAACGATATTCGTGGTAATGTTATGATTATCGGTGCAGGTGGCGCAGGTGAAGCCATTATTAAAGAGCTTTATTCAAATAAAGATGCTAAGGTCAAGTGTATTATAGATGATAATCCTGTTAAATTGAATCAATATATATCAGGTATACATATTGTCGGTAATACAGGAACTATTTTAAATAATGTTGAAAAATACGAAATTGACACTATTATTTTTGCAATACCAAGCTGTCCATTAAAGAGACGTACCGAAATTCTTAACATTTGCGGTCTTACAAAGTGTGAATTAAAAATATTACCTTCGCTTTACAGACTGGAAAATGTTTCCGAATTTGTGCCTACTATACGTAAAGTAGAGATTGAAGACCTTTTGGGAAGAGAGCCGATTAAAGCTAATGTCGATTCGGTTATTAATTATTTAGAAGGTAAGGTTGTACTAGTTACTGGCGGTGGTGGAAGTATTGGTAGTGAATTATGCCGTCAGATTGCATCCTGTAACCCAAAACAGCTTATAATTTTTGATATATATGAAAATAATGCTTATGAAATTCAAAACGAGCTTAAGCATAATTGTCCTGATTTGAATTTGGTGACTTTGGTTGGCTCAGTGCGCGATAGTAAACGTATGGATTATGTTTTCCGTACATATAAACCCGATATTGTATTTCACGCTGCAGCGCATAAGCATGTTCCATTAATGGAAGATAGCCCTAACGAGTCAATAAAGAATAATGTTTTTGGCACCTATAAAACTGCTGAATGTGCCGACCGCTACGGTGTAAAGCGCTTTGTACTTATTTCTACAGATAAAGCTGTTAACCCCACAAATATTATGGGTGCTAGTAAGCGTATTTGCGAAATGATTGTACAAACCTTTAATGCAAAATCTAAAACCGAGTTTGTGGCAGTTCGTTTTGGTAATGTTTTAGGCTCTAACGGTAGTGTTATTCCGCTGTTCAAAAAACAACTTGAGCAGGGCGGTCCATTAACCGTTACTGACCCTAATATTATTAGATACTTTATGACTATCCCCGAAGCAGTGCTATTGGTGTTACAAGCAGGCGCAAATGCCAAGGGCGGCGAAATATATGTTTTAGATATGGGCGAGCCTGTAAAGATTTTAAGCCTTGCCGAAAATTTAATAAGGCTTTCAGGCTTTGAGCCATATAAGGATATTGGAATAGAATTTACGGGTTTGCGTCCCGGTGAAAAGCTTTATGAAGAACTTTTAATGGCTGAAGAGGGCTTAAAGGCTACTGAAAATGAGCTTATCCATATCGGCAGACCTATTGACATTGATACCGATGTTTTAACTGAAACCTTGGAAGAAATGCGCACAGCAATGTATGATGAAAATGCTGATATACGCGGTCTTGTAAAGCGCATAGTTCCTACATATCAAATCCCTAAAGATTAAAAATTAGAGCATATTCGAAATAACTCGAATATGCTCTGTTTTATATATTAAGATTTAAAATATCTTTAATTACTTCACTTGCTATTATCAGTCCTGCGGTAGGTGGGACAAAGGATATACTAGCAGGTGTGCGGTCACTATTGTTTTTAATAGGTTGTTCTTTTGAATAGACAACCTTTAATTTTTTTATGCCGCGTTTCTTAAGCTCGTAACGCATTACCTTTGCTAAGGGACAAACCGAAGTTTTGTAAATATCTGAAACTAGGAATGCGGTAGGGTCAAGCTTGTTGCCCGTGCCCATAGATGATATTATTGGTACATTTGAGTCATTTGCCTTCGTTACAAGCTCAATTTTTGCAGTTACTGTGTCAACGGCATCTATAATGTAATCATATATAGAAAAATCAAATTGACTCGAATTTTCTGGCATAAAGAAGGTATTGAATACATTAACATTTGCATTGGGGTTTATGTCAAGCACGCGTGCTTTCATAACCTCGGTTTTTTGGTTGCCAATGCTCGAATGTGTGGCGATAATCTGTCTGTTTATATTAGTTACTGATACAGTGTCATTATCAATAATATCAATATTGTAAACACCGGCACGAGCAAGTGCTTCTACAACATATCCACCAACACCGCCAATACCAAAAACCGCAACGCGTGCATTTTTTAATTTTTCTAAATTAGCGTTACCTATTAAATTTTCGGTTCGGGAAAATTGATTTTCCATAGAATAGTTTTCTCCTGTAAATTCTTTAAAATAATTTTAATTTAGCTGTCGTATTTTGTCAAGTGGGTATAGCGAAATATGTAGAAAAAACAAAATTTGTCAATAACTTGAAATTAAATTCATTTTTTTTGTAAAAAGACTTGAAATAATTCATTTTTTATGTTACTATATGTAAAACAAACTAAATGAAGGTGACATTTTATGGAAAAGAATCTAAAAATTGTAATTGCTGACGACTCTACCGAGTTTTCAAAAAATTGTGCCAAAATACTTGGAAGCTATGGTATGAATGTCGTTTTAACCGAAAAAGACGGTTTAAAAGTAGTGGCAACTGTAAGAAAGGAAAAGCCTGATGTTTTAATTGCAGATGTTTTTATGCCGAATATAGACATTTTAGGTGTACTTAACGAAGTGACAAAAATTGACAAAAAGGCAAGGCCTATGGTTATGGCAATTTCAAGCTATGCAAACCCAAGGCTTGAGAAAGAAATACTTGAAGCAGGGGCTATATACTACTTTATTAAACCTATAGATATAAATATGATGGCAGAAAGAATAATAAAGCTTTCGGGCTGGCGCAACGAAGAAACACCGCTTAAGATAGAAAATAATACTTTAAGTGATAGCGACCTTGAAGTTATGATTACCGATATTATACATCAAATCGGTGTACCTGCGCATATAAAGGGTTATCACTATTTGCGCGAAGCAATAATGCTTTCAATTAAAAATAGTGAAATTATTAATTCGGTAACAAAGTTATTATATCCAACAGTCGCAAAGAAATATTCAACAACCTCCTCCCGTGTTGAAAGAGCAATTCGCCACGCTATTGAAGTAGCGTGGGATAGGGGAGATATTGATGTTTTAAACGGTTACTTTGGTTACACAATACAAAATGAACGCGGAAAGCCTACAAATAGTGAGTTTATTGCAATGATTAGCGACAAGTTAAGACTAAAGCTTAAAATTGGTTAGTGTGATAGATTGTACTTTATAAATAGATAATGCTCCCTTTTATAAGGGAGTTTTTGTCTGTTTAGGGGTTTTAATAAGTTTTGCTATATTTTTAAAAATAATGCTTGACTTTATGAGCGTTATTAAGTATAATATTAAAGTCGCTTGAAGCGTACGCTGCTATGGCTCAGGAGGTAGAGCGCATCCTTGGTAAGGATGAGGTCACCAGTTCGACTCTGGTTAGCAGCTCCAAAAAGAAAAGTCACACATTGTGTGGCTTTTTCTTTTTGTACTTTTCATTATTCTCTCTTCACTTTTCACTCTTCTCTAAAAAGTGTGTGACTTTTCCAGATAAAAGATAAGAGAGAAGAGATAAAAGAAAAGGTGTGGCTTCGCCACGAATTATAGAAACAATGCTTCGCATTGATTATCTGGTAATATCAACCACAAGTTGTACAAAAACTCGAAAAACTATAAATATTTGATATTTTATATCCTCTTTTCTGATGTTATAATGGTATCAGAAAAGGAGGAACGAATATGAATTTTGGAGACAATATCAAAACTTTAAGAAAACAAGTTGAGCTTACTCAGACAGAGTTGGCTGAGAAACTCGGTGTTACAGAACAGACTGTATCTAAATGGGAAAACGACAAGTGTTATCCCGATGTATCTTTGTTACCGTTACTTGCAAATATTTTTAATTGTTCTGTTGATGCTGTACTGGGTATCGATAATGATACTTATGGCACTGGAATACAGAAAGTTTTAGAAAAATACAATAATTGCAAGAATGTTAATAAAGAAATAGAACTATTACTCGAAGCATTGACTAAGTATCCAAACAATAATGAATTAAAACACAAATTGGCACACGCATATTTTATGGTTTGGCGAATGGAAGATACGAAAGAGAAAAGGCACGAATTGTTTAATAAAGTAGTGAATTATTGTAACAGCATATTATCTTGTTATCAAAATGATGCGGAATTGGATACAGCAAACGATCTACTGATACAAATTTATGCAGAAAATGGTGATTATGAAAAAGCATTGATTGCTTGTAATCAATTATCGGTAAAAAGTTGGAAAAACAGAATTGTCGGAATTGCGCAAATTCTTAAAGAAAGTAACAGTTGTGAATTTTCAAAGTATGCGCAAAATGCCCTTTTTGAATTGCAAACTGCTATGCGGTTGATTTGTCAGTTGTATTATAATAACGCAATAGAAGAAAAGAAATA
>JAZSCF010000040.1:0-2045 GCA_045602785.1 Acutalibacteraceae bacterium | reverse complement strand
GGAAGCATTGGTTGGACCATACTTTCGGTACTACTGCCCACAATATTAAGCATAGCGGTATGCGCTTTATTTAATTTGTTGGTATAAAAAATGACATAAAAAGACTCCCTTGTGTAAAGGGAGTTGGCAAAACTTTAGTTTTGACTGAGGGATTGTCATTGTTAGAAAGTTTGAAATAACAACGGGCGATGTGTTTTTATTGATTGTGCGTAGGGGAGGGGTTCCATCCCCTCCCGTTAATTTTCCAAAATATTTCGGGAGGGCGCAGAGACCCTCCCCTACGATGTGTATATATTGAGTTCCTGTAGGGACAGGAAAGCCTCCCTTGCCATAAAGGGAGGGGGACCGCTTGCGGTGGCGGGATTTTGACTGTCCAATATTCAAGATGTTTTTCAAAGGACAATCCGGAGGCTTGTCCCTACAATGTTTCTATATAGATTAATCGAAAACAATTACGAATTCCGCATTACGAATTACGAATTAGTAAAGATTCCTCACGTTCGTTCGGAATGACATTGGTATTGTCACCCTGAGCGCAGTCGAAGGGTCTTACCTTAAAGATTTCTCTTGACTAAAAAAATCCTCTGCCCTAAGACAGAGGATTTTTCGTAATTAATTAGTAGTTTAAGAATCAAACGAATTAAGATAAAATTCCAAGTAACTCTAAACGAAGCTTTGCTATGTCAGCATCGGTAATTGCACCGTCGTTATCTTGGTCAGCTTTTATAATGGTGATAGCATCGGTAGAATCTATATTTTCACTTAGGTAAACTAAATCGCGAATATCAGTTCCAATCACACCATTAATATCATTTTCAACCCAAACACTGTATTCACCAACTTCAACAGTAAATGTTGTTTCTGTAGTGGTTGTAATTGCGCCGTCCGCATGATTATAGATACAAATACTTGCGCCTTCAGCTAAACCATTTACAGTATAAGTACCTGCTGTTTCGGTAAAGCTAATAAAGTCTTTATTAGTTGTTTTGTTATTGATAATAAAGTACTTAGGCGGAATAACCTTATTACTATCCGATTGTTCACTCAATATTTTCTTCCAAGCAGCGGTATCAGCAATTCCTGCAGAGTTAATTATTTGTACTGCAGCATTTGCGCCAAATGCGGTTCTATATGCATTACTGCTTGATAGTGTTAGATTCAAACCAGTAGCTGCTTTAATATTAAGGTTAACATTACCGTTAAAGGTTGTTGTATGTGATGCGCCTTCTGAATTTATACCGGAGCCTAATTGGATAGTATAATACTCTTTATTATTATTAAGCACTACGTTAACATCACCATTAAATGTTGGAGCATGCCAACCTGCACCTAAAGTAAATGACTTAGAGTTCGAACCTTCATCTTGGTCATAACCACTTTCAAAGGTAATATTAATATCATCAGCAAAGGTCTTAGTGACATCGGCAAAATAACCATTCCATCTCCAACCTTTGAAAGTTACATTCTTAGCAAATGTAACGTTATTACCTTTCATATTAAAAACGTTGTAGTGATGTGTTTCTTTATTATTTTCACCCACTGTAGTATATCCGTCAGTATTAATGCATACATTTTCAAACCTAACATCACCGTTCAATGTAAGAGCAATACGCTCTTTACCAAGAGTCACCTTAGTAGAAAGTGAAGAAATATCAAGCAAGAAATCATGCGCTAATAATACGCCTGTGTTTTCACCCCAAAGAACAGGACTGCCTTCAACGTAAATTGCCTTAACGTAAACGGTATCACCTTTGCTATATCCCGCGTTATTAGCGGCTTTGATAGCGGCATTTATAGTTTTAAGGGGTGTTGTTTCTGTTTTACCGTTATTAACATCACTACCGTTAGGACTTACATAATATGTAACAGAAAGGTTTTGATTTTTCATAGCCGTAAGGGTATAGTCGCCTGTAGTAGTTGCAGTAACACATCCATCAGTAAGCGGTGAAACAACATTTTCATCTGCTTTACTTACAAGCTTAACATCCTTGTAAACATCATTATCTATATTTACCCAATATTTACCTGCGGTTGCTGATTGTGAA
>JAZSCF010000039.1:0-4361 GCA_045602785.1 Acutalibacteraceae bacterium | reverse complement strand
ACTATATTTCTGAAAAGGTTATGCTTCAAAATAAGATTGACAAAAACGGTGAAGGCCACTGCTATACCTGTATGGGTTGCCGCAGCTTCTTAACACCTTATGTTGATGAAAATGGAAAGCCCAAATATTACGGTCGTTTTAACCAAGGTGTTGTTACCGTAAACTTGGTAGATATTGGTCTTTCGGCTAATAAGGATATAAATAAGTTCTGGGAAATTTTTGACGAGCGTATGGAGCTTTGCCATCGTGCATTACAGGCTCGCCACGAAAGACTTACAGGTACTGTATCTGATGCTGCTCCTATTCTTTGGCAGTACGGCGCGCTTCTTCGTCTTAAGAAGGGCGAAACTATTGATAAGTATCTACACGGCGGTTATTCAACCTTATCACTAGGTTATGCAGGTCTTTGGGAATGCGTTTACAGTATGACAGGTAAAAAGCTTACCGAAAAAGCAGGCGAAGAGTTTGGTCTTGAAGTAATGCGCAAGCTTAACGAATATACTGCTAAGTGGAAGGCTGCCGAGAATATTGACTATTCACTTTACGGTACACCGCTTGAAAGTACAACCTATAAGTTTGCAAAATGCTTACAAAAACGCTTTGGTACAATACAGGGTGTAACCGATAAGAACTATATTACAAACAGCTATCACGTTCACGTTACAGAAGATATTGACGCATTTGATAAATTGGCATTGGAAGCTAAATTCCAAGCATTGTCACCAGGTGGTGCAATTTCTTACGTAGAAGTTCCCAATATGCAAAACAATATTGATGCTGTTCTTTCGGTTATGAAGTTTATCTATGATAACATTATGTATGCCGAGCTTAATACCAAGAGTGACTTCTGTCACGAATGCGGTTTTGACGGTGAAATACTTGTAGAAGAGGATGAACACGGAAAATTGGTTTGGAAGTGTCCTTCCTGCGGTAATACCGACCAAGATAAGCTAAACGTAGCAAGACGTACCTGCGGTTATATTGGTACACAGTTCTGGAATCAAGGCAGGACACAGGAAATTAAAGAAAGAGTACTTCACTTATAATGAATTACGCAACAATTAAAAAATTTGATATTGCCAACGGTCCAGGGGTTAGAGTGTCGCTTTTTGTAAGTGGCTGCCGTCATAAATGTAAAAACTGCTTTAATAGTGAAGCGTGGGATTTCAACTTTGGCGAAGCATTTACTGATGATACTTTAAACGAGCTGTTGGACGCATTAAAGCTTGATTATATCGAAGGGTTCTCGCTCTTGGGCGGCGAACCCTTCGAGCCTGAAAATCAGGAATGCGTTTTAAAAACACTTAAAACAATTAAAGAAAAGCTACCTAATAAAACGGTATGGTGCTATACAGGATTTTTGTATGATAATCAGTTGCTTAAGGGTACTGTAGGCGATTTGGATACAGTTAAACAAATATTAAGCTATATTGATGTTTTGGTAGACGGAAAGTTTGTGGAAGAGCTTAAAAGCCTAGATCTTTTATTTAGGGGTTCTTCAAACCAAAGAATAATTGATGTTAAAAAATCTTTAGCTGATAATAATGTTACTTGGCTTCCGGGTGTTTGGCAAAGGCGTATGGGCTCGGGTGATATTTACGAAGGATGATTATAATGAAACTAAATATTAAAAAACTTAACGAGAATGCAGTAATACCTACTTACGGCTCCGAATTTGCGGCAGGTGCAGATTTATACGCTTGCACAAACGGTGAAACTGTAGTGATTGAAAGCGGCGAAACCAAGCTTATAAAAACAGGCTTAGCTATGGAAATTCCCGAAGGTTATGCAGGTCTTATTTATGCGCGTAGCGGTATTGCCAACAAGCGCGGACTTGCCCCTTCAAACAAGGTTGGAGTAGTTGATAGCGACTATCGTGGCGAAATTATGGTATCACTACATAATCATTCAAACGAAACACAGTCCATTGCCGATGGCGAGCGTATTGCCCAAATGGTAATAACTCCATTTTTAAAGGTTGAGTACAACGAAGTAGAAGAAATTTCTGAAACTGTTCGCGGTGAAGGTGGTTTCGGCTCTACAGGAAAGAAATAATACATCATTGGAAGTGGTTTTTTGAAAATTGCAGTTATTACAGGTGCATCTTCGGGCCTCGGCGAGCAGTTTGCCTTGAAAATTGATAAGCTTCGCCCCGAGATTGAAGAAATATGGCTTATTGCACGAAGAAAGGATAAGCTTTGTGCAATTGCTGAAAAGCTAAACAAAAAGGTTCGTGTTTTAGCTTTGGATATTACAAAAGAAGAGTGCTATGAAGAATACACAAAGCAGTTAAAGGAAACAGGTGCCCAGGTAAAAATACTTATAAACAATGCAGGCTTTGGAAAACTTGGTGATTTTGATAAATCACCAAGTGAAGACGGCGCGGGTATGATTCGCCTTAACTGCGAAGCGCTTACGGTTATGACTTCTTTAACCCTTCCGTTTATGAATGAGGGCGGCGAAATACTTAATTCCTGCTCTATTGCCTCTTTTGCACCCAATACACGAATGGCGGTTTATTCTTCTACAAAAGCGTATGTTATGAGCTTTTCGCGTGCGCTTAGAAGCGAGCTTAAAAAACGAAAAATTAATGTTTTGGCGCTTTGTCCCGGTCCTATGGATACCGAGTTTTTATCCCTTGCTGGAATAGAAAAAGGCAAGAGCTTTACATTCGATACCTTGCCACGCGTAAACCCTGCTTTAATGGCAGAAAAATCGCTCAAAGCTTCTAAAAAGAAAAAAGCGGTTTATACTAACCGCGTATTTTATAAATTTTATCGTATACTTGCAAAGCTTTTACCCCATAGTCTTGTTATGAAGCTTGCAGGAACATAAAAATTAAGCCAAGTAACTTTTTTTGTTACTTGGCTTTTATTTTTATACACAGCTATAAAGAATTTCGGCTTCACCTGTAAGATTCACTTGAAGTGCGGCGGGAATAAATACACTGTCACCTTTTTTAATGGGTAGTTCTTCATTTTCCCAACTAAGCTTTGCGTTACCTTCTAAAACCAAAAGCGATACAAAGCTATTGGTATTATTTATTGTAAGTGTATCCTTAAGGGATATAAGCTTAGCTGTAAAGAAATCGCAATTTGCAAGCTCTCGCAAAGTGTTATTACCATTTTCGGTAACCTTGCCAACCTGTCCGTAAGGCATTTTAGGCACCTCGCATTTGGTAACATCAAGCGCTTTTTCAATATGTAATGGACGGGGTTTACCGTCAGCGCCTAGTCTTCCATAATCGGAAACGCGGTAGGTTGTGTTTGAGTTTTGTTGCACTTCGGCAATTAATATGCCTTCGCCAATGGCGTGCAATGTTCCTGCATCAATAAAGAAAACATCGCCTTTGTGTACAGGTACGCTGTTGCAAACTTCGGTAAGAGTATTATCTTTAATTCGTTTTTCAAACTCTTCTTTAGAAATATCCTTGCAAAAGCCGTAAATAAGCCTAGCATCCTCATCGCAATCAACTACATACCACATTTCAGTTTTACCGTATTCGCCTTCGTTTTTAAGGGCGTATTGATCATCGGGATGAACCTGAACCGAAAGCTTTTGCTTAGCGTCGATAAGCTTTATAAGCAGTGGAAAATAGGCGAATTTTTCTGCTTTTTCACCTAAGGCGGTTTTACCCCAAATATCTAAAGCTTGCGGTAGGGTTTTGCCTTTGAGTTCGCCGTTTATAACAATACCCGAGCCATCTTTATGGCAGGAAAGCATCCAACCTTCAGCCGCAATTTCGGTATCTGTTTCAAGACCATATTCGGTTTTTAGTCTGCTACCGCCCCAAATATAATCTTTAACGGGGGGCTTTAATAATAAAGGATACATAAAATACCACCTTGTTTTAATTATGTAATTATAATACTACAATTTATAGTATTTTTCAAGAAAAAAAGCTGTGTAAATTAGACACAGCTTTTTGTGTAATTATTATTCGGCGGTTAAGTAGCCGTTGTATTCTTTTAAGAAATCTTCAGCGTCGCCAACCATGTGTATTACTGCCTTGCCATCGTTAAAGCCAATGGTAACATCAACTGTGCCGATATATTCATCAACAATATGTACTAAAAGCTTTAGCTTATTTTCCTGAACCCAAGCGCCCGATACACCGCAGCGGTATGTATGGTTTTCAGTTCGCATACCGCCAAACTCTTTTGAGTAGCCTGTTTCGGGGAACTGCTGCCAAATATTTTGCTGGAACCCAAATTTAATGATTTTATTACCCTGAGCATTTATGTAGTTGAATTCACCGTATTCGCCGTCTAATTTGATGGTAAATTCTTTAATACCCATTGGGTTAGGTTCTGCCTTAAAGGTTTTACCATTAATTTCATTAGCCATGGGGGAAGTTTTGT
>JAZSCF010000038.1:0-10660 GCA_045602785.1 Acutalibacteraceae bacterium | reverse complement strand
CGGAAGCTAGCTGAGCCGAAACATTTACGCCGATAGACTGCATTAAAAGGTAGTTTTGTGGGTCTTCCTTAAGTCCCATCTTATGAACAACACGACCGGACATTGGGAAAGCCGAAATACCTGCAGCGCCTATCATGGGGTTGATTTTCTTGTCTTTTGGTAAAAATAGGTTAATAAGCTTTGCAAACATAACACCGCCTGCGGTATCGAAAATAAATGCAAACAAGCCAAGACCTAAGATAAGGAGAGTGTCAAGGCGTAAGAACTTACTAGCTTCCATCTGAACAGCCATAGTAATACCAAGGAATATTGTAATAAGGTTTGCAAGAACCTTTTGTGCTGTTTCTGAATGTGAGTTAAGCACACCGCATTCACGAATAAGGTTACCGAACATTAAAAAGCCGATAAGCGAAACAGATTCGGGAGCAACTACACCTGCAATAGCGGTAATGATAATGGGGAATAGGATTTTTGTAAGCTTAGAAACCTCTTTAGCCTGATATGGCATTCTGATAAGGCGTTCTTTTTTGGTTGTAAGAGCCTTGATAACAGGGGGTTGAATAATGGGTACTAATGCCATATAAGAGTAAGCGGCAACCATTATAGCACCAGTAATACGGCTGTCAGAGCCTAAAAGCTTATTAGCAACAACAATGGCGGTAGGACCGTCTGCTGCACCGATAATACCAATAGAAGCAGCTTCTTCGGTACCGAAGAATATTGAAGCTAAACAGAAGGTAAAGAAAATACCAAACTGTGCTGCTGCACCGAAAAGCATAAGCTTTGGATTAGTAAGCAAGGGTCCAAAGTCAATCATAGCGCCTATACCGATAAACAGTATAAGGGGGAAGAGCTCATTAGCAATACCTGCATTAAAAAGAGTTGTGAGTGCGCCTTCTTCACCAATTGCGCCAGAGAAGGGGATGTTAACCAAAATCGTACCGAAGCCCATCGGTAAAAGGAGAGTAGGTTCCATATCGTGACGGATTGCAAGATAAATTAAAATACCGCCGATAACCCACATAACTAGGTACTTCCAACCGCCTGTAGCGGCAAAAGCGGAAACATTTTCCACAAGGAAGCCAAGTTCACTTAATGTTTCTTGAATGAATGTCATAAGTTTTATACCTTTCTTTTATTTTTTTGGGAATAAAAAAGACCTTTACTGTTAGCACAGTAAAAGTCTTGTTATTTAATGCATTTGCGGGCAAAAGCCGTAATGACGCAAGATGCAACGCGTTACCGCGCTAACTACTCCCTAATACTTGAAAATAATACCACATTTGTTGCACGGTTGCAAGTGTAAATCACAAAAAAGATTGATTATTTATTACTAAATTAAATTTAAGCCCTAATTTTGCGGCAGCCTTTTGGCATAAAAGCATACGGGTTATGAAAATTTCAAAAAATTCCATAATATTTGCAAATTGAGTGTCTATTTTAAGGTAAAGGGTGACTTCGGTTATACTATCGTTAATTAGAAGCTTTGATTCCACAACCGAATAATTAACTCTATCGTGAATATCGAAGGTCGATATATCGGAATTTCTGACACGGCTTCGGCGCACATCGGATTTATCGGCTAAAATAAGCGCAGCCGAGATATTGTCGATAGGAACACCGGTGCCTTCATCGTGATTACCTATTGCGGAGATTATTTTGGCAATATCTGTAGCATCCATATTAAGATTATCAAGTATTCTAAAAGCCATTACTGCGCCGCTTTGAGAATGCTCAATGCGGTTTACTATATTGCCAATATCATGTAAATAAGCCGCTATTTGTGCAATTTCAATATCGTGTTCATCTTGTTTTAAAGTTTCAAGAATATATTTTACAGTATTAGCAACCTTGCCAACATGTTGAAAGCTATGCTCGGTAAAGCCTAAGCTTTTAAGAGTTATATCTGCAGACTCTATATATGTATTAATATTATCGTTATTTTTTATTTGTTCAAATGTTACCATTAATTTTCACCTCAATTTAAATAGTACCATATAATTATTTAAAATGCAAAAGTTGATTTTGTAATTTTTTTATGGTATACTATATCTTGAATCATTATGGATAGGAGATTCGTATGGACGACAGAGATATTTTTAGTTACGATAATTCTAACAATGAAATAAATAGCGAAAGCCAAAGCTTTGACCTTAATAGTTTTTCTACTAAAGCGCAAAATATTGAAAGTATTAGTAGTAAAAAAACTCCACCTAAAAAGGTGAAAAATACAAAGCAAAAGGTACTAAAGTTAATTTTAACCTGTTTTTTAATAGGTGTTATTACTGTTGCTATTGTTGCTGGTAGCTTCCTTGTATATGCATTTACTATGGTTGACGGTACGGTAGACAATAACCTTAATGACCTTAAGGTTAACTTTACTACAACCGTTTATGTTCAGGATAAAAAGGATAATTGGGTAGAAAATCAGCGCTTACACGGTATGTATAATCGTATTTGGGTTGACTATGATATTAATGCAATTGAACGCGGTGATAAAGATTACGAAGGTATACCTGCAAATCTTGCCAACGCTTTTGTAGCGATTGAGGATAAAGGCTTTGAAACTCACTACGGTGTTGACTGGAAGCGTACTTTTGGTGCATTACTTAACGAGTTTTTCCATTTTAGAGATAAATTTGGTGGCTCTACCATAACACAACAGTTGGTTAAAAACCTAACTGATGACCGCGAGCAAGATGCGGGCCGTAAGGTTAGAGAAATTATGCGCGCAAGATATTTGGAAACCAAGTATTCTAAGGACGTTATTTTAGAATGTTATCTTAACACTATTCCAATGGGACATGGCACTTACGGTGTAGAAACCGCCGCCAACTATTATTTTGGCAAGAGCGTTAACGAGCTTTCTATTGTAGAATGTGCTTGTCTTGCTTCTATTACAAAAGCGCCTTCATACTATGCTCCAGATACCAATCCCGAAAATAATAAAACTCGCCGTAACACCGTACTTTATGAAATGTACGACCAAGGATACATTACTAAAGAAGAGTATGATGCGGCTGTAAAAACTGAATTAAAAATTGATGTTAACGAGAATGCAAGCTCTAACAACAGTATAAATTCTTATTTTGTAGATGCTTTAACCGAGCAGATTGTTAACGATTTAATAGATGAATACGGCTATACTAAGGAAAAGGCAGAAGACCTTTTCTATACTGCGGGCTATAAAATCTATGCAACAGTTGACCCCGAAATTCAATCAACTGTAGAAAAAGCATACCTTGATGTTGCTAAAAAGGCGCAAAAAAGCAGTAAAGGCGACCCACTTTGGGGCGCTATGACCGTTATGGATTATGAAGGCAATGTAAAAGGTATTGTTGGCGGTATTGGTGAAAAAACTAAAAACCGTGCGTTTAACTGTGCTACAGATGCTAAGCGTCAACCCGGCTCTACTATGAAGCCGCTTGCAGTATATGCACCCGCAATTGAGAAGAATATAATTAACTATTCAACTATTTTGAATGATACTAAGGCAAGCTACGGTAAATGGTCGCCTAAGAATGCGGGCGGTGGATATTCGGGTAATATGACTGCACAAAAAGCGCTTGAGCGCTCTATTAATACCATTCCTGTAGCGCTTGCTAATAAGATGGGTGCGCAAACTTGCTATAACTTCTTAACAGAAAAATTAGGTCTTAAATACCTAACTGAGCAAGATATAAACCTTTCTTCAATGGGTCTTGGCGGTACAAGTGGCGGTGTTACAACCCTACAGTCTGCCGCAGCGTATGCAATATTCGGTAATGGCGGCCGTTATTACGAGCCTACCTTCTATACAAAGGTTACCGACCAAAAGGGCAACATTGTGCTTGAAAAGAATACCAAGCCGACAATGGCTATAAGCTCTGACACCGCAACTGTAATGAATAAAATGCTACAAAATGTTGTTTACGGCAGTCAGGGTACAGGTACATCTGTTGCATCGTCTGTTCCTAAAATGAAGCTTTTCGGTAAAACAGGTACTTCAAGCTCTAATAACGATAAGTGGTTTGTAGGCGGCTCACCTTATTATGTAGTTTCCTCTTGGTGCGGCTATGAAACCATGCAAAAAATGCCTTCGGGTAACCTTGGCATAGCAAAAAGCCAATGGGCTACCGTTATGAGCAAAATCCACAAAGGCTTAAAGGTAAAAGAATTCCCCGAAAGCTCGTATGCAGTAGATAGATATTATTGCACCAAAACGGGTGGTTTAGCAACCGATAACTGCAAAAAAACTGCTATTGGTTGGTATAAAAAGGGCTTCTTGCCTGAAACTTGCCATAAACATAGCGGCGAGCTTTTAAAGACACCTGAAGAGGTAGAAAAAGAGCAAGAAAAAGCAGATAAAGAAACCGAAAGTAAAGAAAACACAACCACTTCTGAAAACGAATAATTATATGTTAAATTTTAAACCCATAACATTAGATGATATAGATGCCTTGCGCCCGTATGTTACATCTCCTGCGCGTTTTTCGTGTGAATCGAGTATTGTGAACCTGATTACTTGGGCCGGGATGTATGATAATATGTATGCCATTAAAGATGGTATGCTGTTTATAAAATCGGGCGGTATTGAAAAGGTGACCTACCGCTTGCCCTTTGGTGGCAATTTGCAAAAGGGACTTGAAATATTAAGCGACTACACAAAAACCGAATATCCGCCTTTATGGGTACAGCAAGGAGAGCGGTTTTTGGATTTTAAGGTAAACTTTGGCAAGTTTTACGAGTTCATACCCGAGCGTGATGCTTTCGACTATGTATATTTGCAAGAAGACTTAGCAAATCTTAGCGGTAAAAAATACCATAGCAAGCGTAATCATATTTCGGCATTCTCTAAAAAATATAATTGGGAATACAAGCAAATCACTTATGAAAACACCCAAGATGTTTTGGAATGTATGGAAAAATGGTATAGCGAAAAAACCGATAAGCTTGATGATACTATGGCTGCTGAAAAGCAGGGAATAGCGCTTATTATTAATAATATGGAGTCTTTAAATGTTAAGGGTGGCGCTATTTATGTTGACGGTAAGGTGGTTGCGTTTACTTTAGGCTCGGCAATAAATAAAGATGTTTTTGATGTTCATATTGAAAAAGCACTTGCGGAATATGCTACCGCTTATACAGTTATAAATAACGAATTTGCAAAAACCTTAGGCGAGTATAAGTATATTAACCGCGAAGATGATTTAGGTCTTGAAGGGCTTAGAAAGGCAAAGCTTTCCTATAAACCGCATTTGCTGCTGAAAAAATACTTTTGTGTTTCTAAAAAAGACTGGATTAAGAGTATCTATCACAAGGCTTTTGCGGAAGAAGATAATATTTTTGAAGACAAGCTTTTTGAAACCTGCTATAATCACATAAGAACCTTGGAAAAGGAAGACAGAACGGTTGCAATGTGTTTTGCGCTTCCTTGCAAAATTGGTGAAATAAAAGCAAAATATATTTTTGCGGTAACAACAGCCTTGGAATTTCGCGGTAAAGGGTATGCAAGCCAGCTTATTGAAAAAATTAAAGCCGAAGATGATAGTATTCTGATTCTTCGCCCTTCGAATAAAGAACTAATACCCTTTTATGAAAAATTAGGCTTTGTGCCGTTTACTGCTACTAATACTCAAAACAAATTGGCAGTAGAGCCGTTAGGGGAATATGAGCAGTTAGCAAATGAATACAAAGAAGAAAACGGTACATTTACCGCTATGTATTACAGTAAAGATACCGAAAATTTAAAAGGGCTATATTTCCCTTACAGTATGCCGTAAAGTAAAGACCTATTTTATCTAAACCAATGGTTGATGATAAAATGGGTCTTTTTAATTGACTTAATGCTTATAGTATGTTATACTATGGGGGAAATAAATTCCAAATAAAAAACAAAGGAGGCGACAATAATGATGAAAACTAATAACTATCGGATGTCATATTTGTCGCCAAAGAAAGTATTTTAATACTTTTAGGAGATTTATGCACATCCGAAACGGGTGTGTTTTTTGTTTTATAAGTGATTTATACTTATGATTTCAAGCACCCGTGGGGGTGCTTTTTTGGTTTTTAGGCACCCCCGAACAATAAATTGCACTTAAGCGAAAGAGGTATTGCGGCGATGGGTCCGGTTTATAAGATTAAAATTTCGGATAAAATTAAAGAATATAGGAAAACGCACAAGCTTTCCCAAGCGGCATTTGGCAAGATACTTGGAGTTTCCGCACAAGCGGTTTGTAAATGGGAACAGGAGATATGCTACCCCGATATTACCTTTTTGCCACATTTGGCTAGAATATTAGAATGTAGGGTGGAAGACTTTTTTGAATCGGGTATAAAACCATAAATTTATTATATTTTAAATTGTTAATTACATAATTAATTCATAGATTGACTGTTTTAAATGTTTATGGTATAATTTACTTGCTACACAAACTGCATATTTATATACAACACGGGAAAATACCTTTTGTAAAAGGTGTTGCCCTTATTAACTCATACCGTGTTGTAGGAGCGTTTGTGTAGCAACAACGAAGGGAACGCTTTTTCGGTGTGTTCTCTTTGTGGGAGCACACTTTTTTATTTTTGGAGGTCCAAATGAAAGGAAAAACTAAAAAGGAAAAGAAGGAAAAGCTGAGCTTTAAAAAGACGGTTTCAAACAACCTTTTTGCTATAAAGGCTATTTGGCGTTCTTCACCAAGTTATATGCTGGTTTATTTTGGTTCATCTTTTGTTTATGGAATACTAGGCTTTTTAAGTAATACATACCTTTTGCGAAAAATTGTAAACGATGTTACTGCCGGTAAAGATATTGACGGTGTAATACAGTTTGTGATTATTATTGTTGCGCTCAATATTATAACAGGTGCGGCGCTTAGCTGGTTTTGGAATGTTATGTCACCGCCAAGGCAACGAAAAATTGCGGCAGATATTGAAAAAATGCTGTTTAAACAAGCGGCGCGCGTTGAGCTTGCTTGCTATGAAACACCATCATTTTACGATAAATATGTACGCGCTATGGATGAAGCATATAATCGAATGATAAGTGTTATGCGCTCGTTTGATGGTTTGATTTATAAAGCAATTGCACTTACCGCTAACTCGATGTTATTGTTTATAATAGACCCGTGGCTTATTGTGTTTGGTTTGTTTCCGCTATTGTTGGGTTTTTTCAAAAGACTTCAAAACATTGAACGCCACGCGTACCAAGCCGATTTTAAACCCATAAAGCGTAGGGAAGACTATGTTCGCCGTACTTTTTATTTAGGTGAATACGCTAAAGAGATGCGTATAGGCGGTATGTATGTTCAAATGCTATCCGACTTACGTGATACATACAAGGATTATATGGTTATTCTTCGCAAGCACGGTGTTAAATGCTTTCTTTATTCCTATATACAAAAGGTAGGATTAGAAGTATTTACCGTTTTGGGTGCTACCCTTTATGCCGTATGGCGCATAATGGTAGACGGCGGTATGCAGGTAGGCGACGGTATAGTGGTTTTAAGCTCTATCGGATCAATTTCTTATGCACTTAGTAATTTAATACAAAACGTTGCCGAATTTGGCGAACACGCTTTATTCTTGGAAGATGTACGCTATTTTCTTGATTACACACCGAAAATACTTGACGGGGAGCATAAACTTCCTGAAAGTCCTGATGAATTGGAAGTTAAAAATCTTTCTTTTAGATATGAAGGCAGCGAAAGCGATACTTTAAAAAATATAAGCTTTAGTTTGAAAAAGGGCGAACGAATTGCACTTGTGGGCAGTAACGGTTCGGGTAAAACCACCTTGGTTAAACTGCTTTTAAGACTATATGACCCAACAAATGGTGAAGTCAGCCTCAATGGCAACAATATTAAAAGTTTTAAAATTGACGAATACCGTGACACCTTTAGTACTGTTTTTCAAGATTTTAAAATGTTGTCATTATCGGTTAAGGATAACGTTTTATTAAGAGAAGGTAAGCAAGGCGATACCGAGCTTGTACTGAACGCTTTGAAGGAAAGCGGAGTTTATGAAAAAATACAAACCTTAGATAATGGACTTGATGCTATTTTAACCCGCGAGTTTGATGATAAGGGCGTTAATTTATCGGTTGGAGAGCAGCAAAAATTGTCCTTAGCGCGTGTTTTTGCAACCGATACACCGTTTGTTATACTTGATGAGCCCTCAAGCGCACTTGACCCGATTGCCGAATATAAAATGTTTGAAAATATGATGCGCGCAACTGTTGGCAGAAGCGTTATATTTATATCCCACAGGCTTTCTTCGGCAGTTTTGGCTGATAAGGTTTTGCTTATGGAAAATGGAGAAATTGCCGAATGTGGAACCCATACCGAGCTTATGGAAAAGAACGGTAAATATGCCGCTATGTTCCGCCGACAAGCAGAAAATTATTTAGGAAACGAGGTGCAGGGTAATGAATAACAGACCAAAGCAAAAGATTTCCTCAATCCTAAAAAATAATTTTTATATGCTTAAAATTGTTGCAAAGTATATACCTGCATACTTTATATTGCGAATGATACACGGCGCTTTATACGGCGTTTTGGACTTTTCGGCAACGCTGTTTAGTTATCATTTGCTAAGGCAAGTAAGTGATGTAGGTGATTTTGGCAATGCAGTATTAGTAATAGGTCTTATGGCGGCATTTTACCTTAGCTTTTATCTCTTTGATATGTGGTTTAGAGAATTGCACGACCCCGCACAAAAGCAAAAACTGCATTTAAGAATGCATAAGGACCTTTTTGAAAAAGCGCTGTCTTTAGACCTTGCGTGCTTTGATGACCCTGAGTTTTATAACGACTTTGTGTGGGCTATGAACGAATCAGACACTCGCGCAATAGCAGTGCTTGACAGTACATCGCAAATGACACATAAAATTGTTGGCGCGTTTTCGATTTTATCCTTGTTATTTACTATTGAACCCTTAGTAGCGGTGATATTAATTATATCTTCGCTGGTTACAATGTTTTGTAATATACAGGGTAACAAGGTTAATTTTCGTCATAGAAAAGAAGCGAATTCACTTTGGCGTAAAAAGGATTACATAAACCGCGTGTACCATCTTGCTGATTATTCTAAAGAGCTTCGAATAGGTAAGGCAGATAACCTTCTTATGAAGGAGTACGACGAAAATAACGAAAAAATTATTGAAGCCGATGTAAGATACGGTAAAAAGTATTTTGTATGGTGGGGTCTTGGCTGGGAATTGCTTGGTGAAATAACCCATTTTGCAGTACTGATTTATATGGTTTTTAGCCTTAAAAACGGTACTTCGCAAATAGGTGCCTTTGCGGCAACGGTGGGTGTTATTTGGCGTATTAGATGGCAACTATCAAGCCTTTCTGAAGTTTTGGCAAAGTTTGTTGAACATTCGCTATTTATTGAAAAATACCGCGAGTTTATACGCTTTGTTCCCGAAATAAAGGACGGTAAAAACGAGCTTCCCGAATTTAAAAGCCTTGAATTTCGGAATGTAAGCTTTTCGTATGAATTTGCTGCTCACCCTAAATATAAATTCCACGAAAAAGACTACGAGCCACCAAAAGCTGAAGACGGTAAGAATGTTCTTAAAAATGTTAATCTTAAATTAAATGCTGGTGATAAGATTGCTATTGTTGGTTATAACGGCGCGGGTAAGACTACACTTATTAAACTTATGATGCGCCTTTACGACCCAACTGAAGGTGAGATTTTATACAACGGGGTGAATATTAAAAATTATGACCCTGTGGCTTACCGTAAAAAGATTGGCACAGTTTTTCAGGATTACAAAATATTTGCCGCTACTGTAGCACAAAATGTAATTAACGGTGAATATAGCCAAGAAACCGACCGTAATACCGTTTTACAAGCACTCGAAAACGCTGATTTTACCGAAAAGCTTAATACCCTTAAAAACGGTATAGATACGCATTTAACACGAGAGTTTAATGATGAAGGCACAAATCTTTCGGGTGGTGAAGCGCAAAAGGTTGCAATTGCGCGCGTTTTTGCACAAAAATTCCCGATTATGATTATGGATGAGCCTTCAAGCGCGCTTGACCCAATGGCTGAATATAATCTTAACCAATCCATTTTAAGCAATACAAAGGATAAAACGGTTATCTTTATATCGCACAGACTTTCTACAACGCGTATTGCGGATAAAATTTATATGTTCTCGGGCGGTGAGCTTATTGAAGAAGGCTCGCACCAAGAATTATTAGACCTAAACGGCAAATATGCTGAAATGTTCCGATTGCAGTCTGAAAAATATAAAGAAGATTAAATTTGGATAACAAAAAATCCACCCACAATTGTGGGTGGATTTTTATTATTGTTGGTTATTATTTACCGTAAAGTTCAACCAATTTTTCAAGATGAGCACGACGCTCTTTTGCAGTTTGAGCTGCTTGTTCGAACAATTCTTCAGCACGCTCTGGGAAAGAACGGGTGAGAGAAGAGTAACGAGCTTCGTTCATAATGAATTCCTTATAATCGCCGGTTGCAGGCTTGCAGTCAACAGAGAACGGATTCTTGCCTTCAGCCTTGAGTGCAGGATTGTAACGGAAGAGATCCCAATATCCGCAATCAACAGCCTTCTTCATTTCGTTCTGGCAGTTAACCATACCACCCTTAATAGAGTGCATTTCGCAAGGTGAGTAAGCAATGATGATTGAAGGACCGT
>JAZSCF010000037.1:0-12874 GCA_045602785.1 Acutalibacteraceae bacterium | reverse complement strand
ATTTAAGTCACCGGGGATTAAAAATTTGGTTGTCTCTTCAAAATCTTCCGAAACAACACTTGCAACATACTTTGCAGCCGAAACGCCAAGCATACTGCCTGTTATAAGGGTAAGTGTTAAGAAAATTGCCAAAATTTTTGTTGATTTTTTCACTTTTATCACCTTTCCTTAAAAATTAAGCACAATTATCCATTTTCGATTAATTTTATCATAATTAGAAGGAATTATCAAGTGACAAATTTGATTTAAAAAGTGTCTTTATTTGTATTTAAAAAAACTAAAATCCTTAATTTCGGCCTTCAAAAGCATAAAAAAATCCCTTATGGTAGAAAACTACCATAAGGAATTTTAGTTCGCTTAACGAACTTCACAAAGGGAAGGATTTTTTATTCACAAATTATTTTACAGTAATTCTTGTAGCGGTAAGACGTCCCGAGAAGTTGGTGTACTGTGGTATAGTGTACTCTGATTCAGCTTCACCCACTGCAAACTCGGTTGTTAAAGGATTGTCACCTATATCAAGACCAATAATTTGAGTATTGGTACTTGCGTGAACATGACCGGCAAACACGCCCTTAATTACATCAGCATGGCTTCTGATAAGGTTGTAAACTATTGTGGTTGCTTCATCCTTACCGTAGCCTGTTTTGCCTGAGCCTGTTGCATAGTCCACAAGCGCAACACTTTTTCCTTTGTTAACACCTTGATTAATTATATAAGTGCCATTTTCATCTATTGTGTAGTAAGAATCATCCTGTGGAGCAATAGCACTAGGATTATACCATTCGCCAGGACCTTCCTTATAAGCATATTCATTCGCGTTTCTTGTTTGTAGCGGAATATGCTGGAAGATAAGAACAGGAACATTATTCTGTCTTGCATAAGTAAGGTCGCGGGTTAAGGGAGCGATTTGCGATTCCCAATATTTATTATAGTTATTATCAATATAAATCATCATAATATTATCATTACCGTCTTTATCAAGCATAATTTCGGAATGATAATAAAGGTCATTTGGCCAGTACTTTGAAATCCATTCGTAAGCTTCGGATTGGGTAAAGGTTGAGCCCTGCTTAGGATCGTGGTTACCGAGTACCATATTTATACTACCGCCAACACCCTTAATTGCTGTGCCATCGTCCTGAACATACTTTACAGTACGGTTGTAAACCGATTGCTGTGCAATATAGCGTGAAGACGCCAAAACCGTGCGGTTTGATAAGTAGTCAATACTGTCACCACCTGTAACACCCTTATCACAAATACTCATAAATCTCATTAAGCCCACTCTTGGATAGTAGTCTAAAGATTTTTTCATATCGCCGCGATTTCTAAACGAGTTCATTGCAGCACTATTGGATTTTATATCTACATCATCAACGCCACTAAAGTGAGTATCCGATATAAAGCCGATAGTAGTTTTTTCGGTATTAAGACCTGTATTGATTGTAATATCTCTTACATAAAGGCCGTCTTTTAAAGTAAATACCTTGTGGTCACATTCATCCTTATCGGTGCAACAACAACCAACATCCATATACTGCTTGGTAGTAGATTCTGTAATCTCACCGTCAGCAGTTAAGCCACTAGCCAACCAGTAGTTTGTTATACGGTCGCCTTCAACATAATCTACAATTGCCTTTTCGGTTTCGGTTTGATTTTCTGCTTCGGCAGCGGTTTTATAAAGGCTGCTTTGTGCTTGGTGACCATAGAACAAGCCTGCAACGCCGTTATTATCAGCGTACTTAATATAACCCCTTACAACATAGTAGGTATCGTAATTTTCTGCATCAATATCGGTCAAGCAAAGTGTATATTTAATATCTTCTTCGCTTTCTTCAAGAATGTTATTTACCTTAACATTATAAGGTGTTCCGCCTGTAACATCAGGCACCCACTCGCCTTCCATAGTATGATAAACTACAGTAGGAGTATCAATATAAAGCTCGGCGGCATAGCTTTTATTAATAGTAAGCCATAAAATTCCGCGTTCGGTTATATTGGGAAATCCCTTCTTTTCATTAAATACAAAACGCAAAGAAGGATCACATTCTTTATCATCTCTTACTTCGGTTTGTTCCATTACAAAATCTGAAGTAGCGTAATCAATATACTGAGCAGTTAAAACATCGCCAAATTTATAGGTATCTACCTGTTTTGGATATGTGCCGTCACTGAATGCCCAACCAATAAATATTTTACCTTCAATTTCATCGTGTGAAACAGTAGCAAGGTCAATTTCGCCCGGCTCATAAACCTTAAGGGTTGTACCGTCGTTGTCGAACTGCTCAACAAAGCGTAATTCGTAAGTACCGGGGATTTGGCTTAAATCAAGTAAACCATCATCAGATACTGCAACAATTTCGCCATCCTTATCAGCTGCAACTACAGTATACTGTTCATCAATAGCATATTTACCAACAACAGTATCGCCAGTTTCCTTATCAGTAACAAAGGAAATTGCATCTTCTGTAGGAGCATCGCTTGAAAGAATCCACTTCTTATCAGCTGTAAGGTTGGTAATAGCAGACATATCAAATTCTACATCAGAAGGATATAGAATTTGCAAGCCGTTTTTAATGGTAACGGTACCGGTACCTAAGCGGTTAGTTATTTTTTTAGCGTCTTTAATATTAATGCTTAGAGATTTACTAAAAGTGGCAGCTACATCAGCTGACAACGCACCCCAACTAAATATATGCTGTGCTTCGGGATGGTTAATAGTAATATTAACATCCTCTGCAAAGGTTGCTGCAGATACTCTTGAAGCAATATATAAATAACGTTTTTCCGTACTTGATACCACACTAAAGGTTGCAGCGTGGTTCAACGCAAGCGACATTTTACTGCTTACATCTGCATTTGAAAGCGACATTGGAATATCGTTAGAAGATATTGCACCTGTCCATTTTAGAGCACCTTCTGGAGAACCGTAGTTAATATATGCAGTTTTTGCATTTTTGGTAATTGTAACATCATTACCATTATAATATAAATTACCGTCAAAATATGATCTTGGAAGCACAAGAGTCACATTGTCAATTATTGTTGGTCCGCCAAAACCGAAGCTAGCGTTTTTACCTAAATAACTGCCTGAAGCAAGGTAATTATGTTGGTCTTCGGGGCTTTTTATAACTAATGTAAAGCTATGAGCCGGTAAATTGCCACCAGATTTAGCCCAAGATGTTATATTATGTTTAAGTAAATTGTCTTCCGGTAGCTCATCGGGTTTAGCAGCAACACCATCAGGATCTTGCAAGATATAAACATTTGCCGTATCGCCTGCTACTAAGCCATCTTCTATAATATATGGAATAACATCTGCAACGGTTGCTGCAGGAGTTTTTTCACTTCTACCGTCACCTGCTACACCATCATTTGCGTAGCCTGTGCTCATTACATAGTAATTCTTATTAACAGGAGCTTTAGTTGCGGTAAGGGTATAAGTGCCGGGTACTTTCGATAAATCAAGAATACCATCTACAGAATAGTATGTTTTACCGCTTTCATCTGTAGCAGTTGCAGTAAAAGCTGCATCAACAATATATTTACCTGCAATTGTATCGCCGTTTTCATCCTTAGCAAAGGTTAATAAATCCGGATTTCCTGTGGTATTTTTCAAGTTCCAAATACCGTTTGTTGCGGTAAGGTTTGTTACGGCAGACATATCAAAATCCACTGCCGAAATTATTTGTACCGCATTTGCAGTCACAGCGCCCGGTGTAGTAACTACCGAGTTGGTAACGGATTCAGCAGATTTTACATTAATATTTAAGTTTTTAGCAAAGGTTGTAGTTTTAGCCGCTCCATTATTACCCCATTTGATAGGAACATTTGCTGCACCGTTATTTATGACAATATTTACATCTTCAGAAAAACTTATAACATGACCTTTATTTGAAGAAATGTATAAATTACGGTTAGCATTTTTATGACTTGCCTGAGTTATATCATACGCTGCGTTTATGGTAACATTTGCGCCTCCAAAAGAACTTGCAGCACTTCCAAATTGAATAGGTAAATTTAATTTAACAATTTTTCTTTCCCAAGCGACTCCTTTTGAAGTATAAGAAGCACGAATAACACCAAAAGCAGTTTCTTCGCCAAATACAACATCATTTTCGCCGATAGTTATCGGTCTATCACATTCGGTTCTTGTGGCTACAAGAGTTACATTTTCAAATATTGTAGGGCCTCCTACATAGAAAATTGCGTTATTACCTATATAACTTGAAAATGTAAGTGCATTATTTTGACCTTCTGGGCTTCTTAATACCAATGTATAATCATAAGACATTTGAACTGAGCCTGCATCACACCAAGCGGTCATATTATGCTTAGGTGTGCGATTAGTCCAGCTTTCACCGTTTTCATCAGTATAAGTACCTATAAGTTGAGTAGTGTCATAGGTTGTAGCGTCAGAACCATTATCGGTATTCTGCAAAATATAAACTATTGCCGTATCACCCGCTTTTAAACCATCCGCTTTAATGGTTTCTAAAACCTTTTCAACAGTTTCAGCAGGAGTTTGTTCTGTCCTACCATCACCTGCAGTACTTGTATTCGCATAACCTGTACTCATTACATAGTAACTTCCGGTTTTTGGCTCGGTTTCTGCGCTTACAATTACTCGGCAAACGCAGGCTGAAACCAATAATACAACCGATAAAAATAAACTTATAAGCTTATATAACTTATTTTTCATTGTAATCTTCCTTTCATCAATTTAAGCCGATTAGTTTACCGCGTAATCGTTATCCATATTGATTCGGGTAATTGCTATCTGTTCGACTGTGCCTTCGCCTACTACATAAAGCTGTATATCGGCATCTGAAAGGGTGAGTGGAGTTTTAAAGGTATCGCCCGAAGCAGTTACTTCGGCGCCGCTAATACCAACCAATTTAACTTCCACCTTGTCGGATGCGTTATAGGTTAATTTATATTCAGCACCGGTGCTTAATACTGAATCCATTTCAGCATTATAAAAGCTTTTACCATTAAGGTTCATTACACCATTTACAACAAAATCGCTTTTCGCGTTTATATCTTGAAGCACAAGGTCACGAATATCGGTGCCGTCGGTTCCGTTCACATCGGAATACTGTGCGGTTTTGCCATTTAAAATTAAACCGCGAAGCTCAGTATAATCATCATTTTCAATTTTACCGTTGGCATTTAAGTCACCGGGGATTAAAAATTTGGTTGTCTCTTCAAAATCTTCCGAAACAACACTTGCAACATACTTTGCAGCCGAAACGCCAAGCATACTGCCTGTTATAAGGGTAAGTGCTAAGAAAATTGCCAAAATTTTAGTTAATTTTTTCACTTTTATCACCTTTCACTAAAAATTAAATATCTAACCATTTAACAAGCTTCGGTTTCTTTTCAAAAAGGGCAACCGCCTTTTCAAGCTCTTCCTGATTGTTAGCAAAACTATCTTTTTCAAAATACAAAATTTGAATGTGCTTATTAGTTCCGCTATAAGGCTTTTGGTAATATGTATTGTTATAAATCGACATACCGGGGTGTTTATCTTCACCGTGCATCCAAATCATATTACAGTCAGAGCAGTCAAGAATATTATCAGTTATAACAAAGTCCTGTAAATCTTCGTGAATACCATTCCATCCAAGCAGTAATGCCTGACAGTGCTTATCCCATCTTTGTATGCCGGGCCAACCGTAACCGCCAAAACGGATAATGTTGCCTTTATAAGAAATACCTTCAATATGCTCGGGAACGGGGTCATCCTTTCTGCCCGCCCAATATTCAATATTCATTGAGCAATACTCAATAAGGTTATAATCAAACTTAATATTGATAAACCAAGTGGGCTCGGGTCCTGCACCTTGGAAGGTTATTGCGGCATCAAATATTTGATATATCCAACAGTTTCTAACTAAGCAGTCTTTACACTGCCACCAAAACTGAATAGCGTTTCCGTAAAGCTTGTGACCAAACTCAGGGTCAGTACGGTAAATTCTACCGCCTTGGAAGCCTAATTCGCAGTTGGTAATTTTAACATTAATCGCTTCCGATACCTGAAAGGCACCAAAAGTAAAGAATTTATAGCAAATGTTGTCAACGTGAATGTTTTCGTGGCCTGCAGTTTTTTCGGTTTTTGCCGCCATTTTAGTGGTTGCAATTTCGATATTATCAAAATATTCACCGGGGTTACCTTCTGAAAAATAAAGGTAATAAATGCCGTTTTCACCGTCGTGGCAAAAGTCACCGTCTTTTTTTAGCTGGTCCTTTTGGTACTTCCAAACGCCAATATATTCTTCATTATTAAATGTGGTAATTGATGCCCGTTCCTGTGTTCTGATATTGTCGCCCCAAGGGGTTTTAAGCTCTGTTGACCAGATGTTTTCGTCTTCGGTTTGTTGCCAGATAGAAGCATCTGCATAATCTCTTAACGAGCCGTAAACCTTTGGCTTTTCACCTTCACCGTAAGCACCGTAGTTTACACCGCTTATAAGGTCTAATTTATCGGCAGTTCGGAATAGGTCGCCGCGTTTAAGTAAAACTGTGTCGCCTTCTTCTAAAGGTAAATCTTGAATATGCTCGTAGGTTTTAATCGGTCTTTCGGGTGACAAGCCGTCGTTACTGTCGTCACCACTTTGTGAAACATAATAAATTTTGCCGTCTCTTTCGGGAAGCTCGTTTTTAGCTTCTAAAACCTTTTTGCGCATAGCCTCGGCTTCTTTATCAGCGCCACCTTTATGCTTTATAACCTTATCAACCATTACAATTCCTCCGTTTGCTGTTGCTAAAAATTCAAGCATTGGCTAAACGTATTATAATAATCCATTTTATATGCTAATTATATAATCAGGCGGTAAAATATTCAATGCACATAATTATAAAACAATTGCACAATATTCCAATTTTTTGATTAATGATTGGGGATTCAATATAATACCATATATATCATACTATAAAAAAGTTTAAATAACAATAGCTTTTTGTTGCATCGATATAGCCTTTGAAAGCAAATTTTAGTCGATTTACTTGATTTTTTTAAGATTTTTTGATATTTTACCAATATAATTCATAAAATTGTCCGTTTTTCAATTTTTGACATTTACCTTTTGTTGCTTATTGTGTTGCAACAAAAGGTAATGTGTGGTATAATCAGGTAACAAATTTATCTGTTTAAGGGAACGCAAATTTTAACATCTTGCATTTTTCATATCTCCCTATAACAGTATAAACAAGTTTATATTTTAAGTAAATTACAAAAATCACTAAAAACTATTGCAAATATAAACATTTGAGTATATTAAAAAATGAGGTATTTTTTATGGAACGCGATAATTTGCCAAATTTTTATTCCTACGCGCTATTTTCAAATACCAACAGCCACATAAATCTTCTTCAAATCGGCACAAATAAATGCGAACCTAACAATACCTTTTCGCACTATAGGGATATGTACATTATCCATATTGTAAAATCAGGAATTGTAACGGTTGAAACAAACGGCCACCATTATACCCTTACAGAAAATGATGTATATTTAGTAAGACCGTACGAATTGACCGTTCAAACCGCTGATAATGACAACCCTTGCGAGCTGTATTTCTTCGCATTTAACGGCGATTTATCTGAAGAGCTTTTAAGCAAAACCGTTTTTAAAAATAACATTTCTTTTTCAAGCCTTAAGGATGAAACTCTTTACCAAAAAATAATCGACTACGCGTACGAGCTTAACGGAAATTCCGAACGAAGCATTTTAACATACAAGTATTTATTCGATATGCTTTCCTACTTTAGCGCTGACGACAGCTATGCGCTAAGTGAAAAAAATACCGATAGCTCGTATCACCAAAAGTATATATCATCTGTTCTTGAATACATTCAGTCAAACTACTCTAAATCTATAAAAATTTCCGAGCTTGCAACCCAACTTGGTCTTAGCCGCTCTCAGCTTTACCGTATTTTCAAAGCCGAAAAGGGCATTAGCATAGAAGAATACCTTATAGATGTAAGAGTAAATGCCGCGCGAAGCCTTTTAACCGATACTCCGTTTTCCTGTATTGCCATTGCTTCGCTGGTGGGCTATTCACATTACGCAACATTTTTTAGAATTTTCAAGCAGCACACAGGCCTTACCCCACAGCAATACCGTGCCCAAAAAGGCCAAAAAGAAATTTAAAACGATTTCAAAAATATTAAAGCCGATAGACAAACTGTCTATCGGCTGTTTTCTATAAATTTATAGGGGTTATTTTCAATATATTCCCAAACTTCTATATAATCACTTTCATTGCGTATTATATGGTCGTAAAATGATGTTTGAAAAATTTTTTGTTTCGGTTGCATTAGATTACATTTACGCGTTGTAATTGATTTAAATGCACAAGCCCCTGCCCTACAATTTTTGATAATAATTTTTTGCGATTATGTGTACATATTGTTATAAAATAATATCCGTTATTATGATAGTCAAAATTTTTAAGGCGAGTAGGTTTTCTTTCAGGTAAATTATTTTTCATTTTTAAAACAACAACGCTGCGGCGCCGTAGCTTATAAACGACATCACAACACCTGCGGTAACAACACCTACGGCGATTGCAGGGAACGACTTTTTAAGCGAAATCCCCATCATAGCGGCAATTAATGCGCCTGTCCAAGCGCCTGTACCGGGCAGAGGTATTGCAACAAATATCCATAGTCCCCACGGGCCGTATTTTTCAATTGTATCCTTTTTGGAATAGGCTTTTTGCTCCATTTTTACTACAATGCGCGCCAAAAAGCCTTCACGCTTGCTCATCCAAGCAAAAATCTTTTTTATAAAGATTATTATAAACGGTACGGGTACAATATTACCTATTATTGAAATAGGCAACGCTATATACCACTCTACCCCCATACCTGTGGCTATGGGTACACCGCCGCGAAGCTCGATAATAGGTACCATTGAAACCAAAAAGGTTATAATTAGCTTATACAATAAACTCATTTTTTAAGTTTTCCTTTCACAAAAGAGAGCATTTTATCCGCAAAAAATTTAATAAACTTAAAGTTTACAATACAAAGCGCTATAACGCCAAGCACCTGAACAAGCGCATTAAAGGGTAGCGTGCATATCATAAATACCGACTGCACAAGAATAATAACGGTATTTAAAATCACATTACCCCAACATAAATCAAATGGAATATATCTTGAAGAATCAATTGCTCTTACAACAAACACTATCAAATAGCTTACAAAGGTAGCTATTGCGGCACCCTGTACCCCAAGCGGAGTTCTTATAAGCCAAAGATTAAGCGCCACATTAACCACAGCGCCCAGCATTGTTGTAATAAATGAATTTTTACTGCGTTTTTCCACCACATAAACCGAGCCCATAAAGTTAGCAAAAGCACTAAACACCATAGCGGCGGTAAGCATAGGAATGTACATAGCCGCCGAATAATAAGCCTTAGCGGTAAGTATTTTAATAAGCGGTATACTAAGCGCGGTAACCACACCGCCCACAAGGAACATTACACTTTGGAAAGAGCCCCAAACCTTAGAGAAGAAATCAATATGCTCTTCTTTATCGTTTTCGGATTCGGTAACCGCCGAAAACTGCCACGCTTGCATAAATACAGTAGAAATCAAGGTTAAAAGGGTGGGCAATTTATAAGCCGCGGCATAAATACCGTTAGCTTCTGCACCAAAAAATCCGTTTACAAAATAGCGGTTTGAAACGCTTGTTACCCACCAAAAAATTGTGGCAGGAATCATTGGTACACTATATCTTAGCATATCCTTCAAAATGGTTTTATCCACTTTAAAGGTAACATCGCGCCAAAGCTTATCATGTACTACTATAAGCAGGGTTGAAAGTGCATCGGCAATAGCAACCGATAAAACATACCCCGTAATACCAAAGCTGAACACTGCCAAAAACAGTATATTAAGCACAATTACAAGTGATGTATTAACAATACCTTGAATGGCGAAAAATGCGGTACTACCGCAAGCGCGGATATACTTAGAGCAAAGCGAATGATAGCAAGAAGCCATTGTGTAAAGTATAATAAGCCAGATATACCCGTCAAACTGATTAGTAAGCATTAAAATAGGGGCTATTACCAAAAACGCAAGTCCGCCAAGAGTTATTGTATAAAATCCACCTGAAAAAACGCTTTTTCTGTCTATTTTACTGTCAATTGCAAAACGGAAAACACCGTCGGTTATACCAACCGATATAATAGGCAACAAAAGGTTTGCTGTTTGTTGTATAAGGTCAGCCGTGCCATACTCGGCGGTGGTAAGATAACCGGTATAAAAGCGCACCATTAAAAACACCAACAGTTTTGAACCGAAGGTGCCTAAACTTATAAGAGCTGTATTTGAAGCTAAGGTTTTATATTTATTCATAATATTATACTTCCCAGAATAATAAACATCATTATTTATGTTACTATATTTAAATTAAACTGTCAATTGAAATTTATAAAACTGTCCCTAGCATAGCCAACAATTCCGTTATACTCTACAAGCGCCCAATCGGGAATACGCGCATAAACCGCAATCTCACTTCCGTTAGGAATACGACCTACAATGCCTGCCTCAACAGACGGGTTACTTCTTACATTAAGATTACCGCCGTTTGTAGCAACATTTGCTATAGTTATAGGCTGCGGTGTATTAAAGGGTATGCCAAAATATTCGGTTAAAGAGAGTACTATATTAGCGGCAATAAGCTCGGTATTATTCCTTATCCACTCGGCATCCTCGGCGTTATCGTGATAAGCAATCTCTATTAACACCCCAGGCGCTTTAGTGCGTGCAACTTCACCCAAAGAAGTTGTGGATACTGTTCTTACCCTGTCTGGCAAAGGGTATATAAGCCTTAAATTTTTAGCAACTATGTCTGCAAAGCGTTTACCGCTTACACTTGAAGGGTAGTAGTAAACTTCGCTTCCCCTAACAGCACCGTTTCCCGAAGCAGTAGCGTTAGAATGTAATGCTAAATGCAAATCAAAGTTACCGCTATTAGACGCCGCTATAGAAGAAGCGGCGGTCATCGCGGGAGTGTTTCTTACAAACTGTATACCGCTTGCCGCTAAATAAGGCTCCATTTCATCGGCAATAATATTCATATAAAGTTCTTCATTACCACCGCCGTTATAGGGGTTAAATTCCTGCGTAGAGGGGCTTAAATATATTGTTGGCATAAATAAAACCGTCCTTTCACTTCAAAATATGAAGTAAACGGGCGGTTTATGTTAATTATGTTATGTTTGTGCTTCTTTTACTACCGATAAAAACCAACAGTAAAGCGCTTCGCCTAATTCTTGATAAATGGGGTCGCCGTCGTGCGAACAAAGCATTGCAAAGGTTTGTCCTATTCTTCTAACGGTATCACCACCGCGACGAAAAGCTAAATAGTAAAAGGAGAAAGCCCCTGTGTCCTGCGCGGTTTCATAAAGACTTTTGTCTTCGGCTTTTAGTGTATCCAAAAAGCTTTTTTGTGCGGCACCGTCAAGATCTTCATTCTCGGCATACTCGGCAAAGCCTACAGTCGCCGTAAAGGAGAGTAAAAGTCTTCTTTGCACCGTCATTTCATAATCGCTTTCTTCGTTTAACGGGTTTTTGTTAGCATCGTTTATAAACTCACGCGCAACCTTTGTTCCCCATTCACTCGCTTTTTTATAACATTCACTTTGGTTAAAAACCGTTTCTGCTTTGATATTATTCTTCTTTATATCAAGTGAAGGCTTGTCAGACGCAATTTTAATATCACTATCATTGAAAACCAATTTACTCACCTACCTTTATCAAAATAATTGTTTTTTAAAGTGTTTTGAGTGCTTCAGCTAACTGTGCAGGGCAAGAAGTATTCTTAAAGCCACATTTAATGCCTTCAAGCCTTTGTATAACATCTTCTACCTTCATACCCTTAACAAGAAGCGAAATTCCTTGAGTATTACCATTGCAACCACCGTTAAACTTAACATTTGTTACAATGCCGTCTTCCACTTCTAAATCAATACTTCTTGAGCATACGCCATTAGTTTTATATGTGAATTTCATTATAAATATTCCTATCTATCCTTAAATTTGTTACTGCGAACAGGATGACGAAGCTTGCGAAGAGCCTTTGCTTCAATCTGTCTTATACGCTCTCTTGTAACATCAAATTCCATACCAACCTCTTCTAAGGTATGGCATCTGCCATCCTTTAAGCCAAAGCGAAGGCGGATAACCGCTTCTTCACGGGGAGAAAGGGTTTTTAAAACGCTGTCAATATCTTCATTGGTAATGGTTTTTAAAGCGGCTTCATCGGGAGCTAATGCATCTTCATCACGAATAAAGTCCATTAAGCGAGAATCTTCCTCAGGGCCTATAGGAGTTTCCATAGAAACAGGCTCTTGAGCAACACGCATAATTTCTCTTACCCTTTCAACAGGTAATTGCATTTTTTCAGCAATAAGCTCTTCCGAAGGCTCGAAACCGTTTTCGTGTAAAAGCTGACTTTGAATTTTCTTTAAACGGTTAATAGTTTCTACCATATGAACAGGAATACGTATAGTACGGGCTTGGTCGGCAATAGCACGGGTTATAGCTTGTCTAATCCACCACGTAGCATAGGTTGAAAACTTAAAGCCCTTAGTGTAGTCAAACTTATCAACAGCTTTAATAAGACCAACGTTACCCTCCTGAATAAGGTCAAGAAAGTACATACCTCTGCCTACATACTTCTTTGCAATACTTACAACAAGACGCAGGTTGGCTTCGGTAAGACGTTGTTTAGCATACTCATTACCCTCGGAAATCTTTACTGCAAGCTCTATTTCCTCATCAGTTGTAAGCAACGGAACACGACCTATTTCACGCAAATAAACCTTAACCGGATCATCAAGAGAAATAT
>JAZSCF010000036.1:0-12191 GCA_045602785.1 Acutalibacteraceae bacterium | reverse complement strand
ACTTCTACTATATGGCTACAAAGTGGTTGTCGGATGGTGACGTACACTCATATTTCAACCCCTATGGTTCGTCTTATGAGGCGTTTATCAACTATATGAACGTTTTGTCGGACTTCGAGATTGAGGTTGAGACAAAACCTTTTTTATCCTTAAGCTTTTCAAAAAAGTTTTTTTCTTTTTTGGGCTCAGATTTTGTTTGCACCTTTTTGTGACTGTTTTGTTTTTTCGGTTTTTCACCTTTTTCTAAATTAAGCGTTACAAAGGCTATTTTTAACTTATAATCAAGCTCACCGTTATACCTTAGTTTTACGCTTGCAGGCAGTAGTAACGCTATTACAACAAGGCACAAAAGACCGCCTAAAATATACAATAATAACAATTAAAGCACTCCTACAAATATTTTTAATCTAAAAATTAAAACTATTCATCAAGAGTTAATTGCTCACCAAGGTCTGTAAGCTCTTCGCCGTTTTGGTCCTTAGGTAATGGCGGTAATTCGCTTAAATCCCCTAAAGAGAAGCAACGCAAAAAGTTTTTGGTTGTACCGTAGAGCAACGGCTTGCCGGGAAGTTCCAGTCTTCCGCGCTCTTCTATAAGACCTTTTTCAATCAAGGTTGTAACTACACCCGAGCAGTCAACACCTCTTACCTGTTCTATAAAAGATTTTGTAACAGGCTGATTATAAGCAACTACTGCCAAAACTTCAAGTGCTGCAGAAGACAATGGTGTGCGCCTTCTTATATCAAAGGCTTTTTTAATATAATCTGCATACTCTTTAGCGGTAGCAAGTTGATAAGTGTTTTCCATTCTTACAAGCTTTAAAGCGCTGTCGGTATCTTCAAGCTTTTTGGATAGTGCATCCATAATCTCTACTGTTTTTTCGGGAGTTATTTCAAAAACCTGAGTAAAGCGTTCTATAGCAATTGGTTCGCCGCTTGCAAAAAGCACCGCTTCAAAGGCTTTTATAAGTTCTTTAGTTGTCATTCTTCTTATGCCCCTTAATAAGTGTAATTTGCTGATTTTCGCCGTCGCCGTCAACCTTAACACGATTAGCCTTACAAAGCTCTAAAACGGCTAAAAAGGTTGCAACAAGCTCGGAACGGCTATCGGCAGTTTTATAAAGGTCAGAAAGCTTACTTTTACCGCCGCGCCATAAATTACGGATTACAAAAACTATTTTTGTAGAAACCGAAACAATTTTTTTAGCAACAATTTTTGTAAACGGCGCAGTTGAAGGCGGTAATCTTCTAAGACCGCGGCCTACTGCGGCATTATAGCTTTCAAATATAACATTTTTCGGGTGTACAAGCTCATAGGTTTTAGGAAACTCATACTCAGTAGGTAGCCTTACAAACATATCGAACCCACCCTGCATTGTTTGAAACTTTGCCGCCATTTCCTTGCATACCATATATTCAAGTAATTCGCCTGTAAGCTCTTCCTTAAGCTTTACAACTTCATCGTGCTTAGGAAGCAGGCTAACCGTTTTAATATAAAGCAAACGGGAAGCCATCTCTAAAAAGTCGCTTGAAATTTCCATTTCATCTTGTTTGAATTTTTCTATTTGCTCTAAATACTGCTCAATAAGCTCTAAAAGCGGAATATCGTAAATATTATACTTATTTCGCGCAATCAGTTGTAGCAGTAAATCAAGCGGGCCTTCAAAGCCTTCTAATTTATAATTTAAAACATTTTCCATCTTACACCATCAATTAAAAAGGTAAATTTAAAATATTGTAAAAACCGCTTAAAATGGATTGCGAAAGCACATAAAGCGGAGCATCAAGTACATTTGTAAAAATAAGAAGCATTAATCCATAATAAATGTATCTTTCATACTGCATTATTTTGTAGTATATTCTATCGGGTAATATAACACCCAAAATGCGAGAGCCGTCAAGCGGTGGTACAGGAATAAGGTTAAACACCGCTAGCGAAACATTAATCCTTGCAACGCCCGCGAAGAATAGCACAATATATATTGCAATTTGCGAAACCGCAAATAACGATATAATTTTAACCACAAAAAGTGATAAAAATGCTACAACAAGGTTTGATAAGGGGCCTGCAAAGGCAACAATTGCCATACCGCCCTTTGAATTTTTAAAATTATAGGGGTTAACAGGCACAGGCTTTGCCCAACCAAAACCGAAAAACAAAATACAAAGCGAGCCTATTATATCAAGATGCGCAAAAGGGTTTATAGTAAGCCTGCCTTGGTATCTTGGTGTAGGGTCGCCCAATTTATCCGCCGCAAAGGCGTGAGCAAATTCGTGTATAGGAAGTGTTAAAAAAATAACCGCTAAGGTGGACAGTATATAAATAACCGCACCCATAAAATCTATATTGCCTGAAAGCAAAGAGCCTAACAAGATATACCACTCCAGTCGAGAGCCTTGACACGCATTTCGCGTAGTTAAGGTTCTTCTTTTTTATAGCTATTACCGCACGTTCAAGCGTTTTAAAAAACTATAATTAATTTAATTATACTATATTTATAATTAAATTACAAGTATAAAAAGCGGTTGATATTTTTGTTGCAAACCCACAGTTGCATAAACGCTACACTTGTGTATTTAAAGTAACAATTAAAAGCAACCGAAAACGCAAGAATAAAATTTCATTCTTCGCCTTGCGGTATTTAAGAAAATATGATAAAATATTATAAATTTTAACATATTTTAAAAAAGGGGATTTATATGAATAATTTCAAACTAATAAAAACTAAAAATTATCAGGCAAAATTAGACCAATCAACCGGTTTATTAACCGAATTGATCTATAACTATGACCCATTTTGTCAAAATGCAATGTATAAAAGTGGAACCTTTTCAAAATTGTGTTATACTGAGAAAGATTCAACACCTGAAATTTCTCAAAGATATGCAAAAAAAGGTGAATCACTTATTATTCCCGATAATTATGCTGTTTTTGAAACCAAAGAATACTATGAGTATTCATATAAAAACACCCAATACAATGCTAACCTTTCGTATAAGTTTGACGATGAAGCTGTTTATGTTACCCTTGATTACAAAGGAGAAGAATTAAATCAAGTAGGTCTAGCCTTTGATGTCAACTTTATTGACCACGACCAAGACGGAGATTGGAACCATCAGTTTGTTCCGTCTTGTCCATATTCAGCAGAAGATAACCGTTGGATGTACTATGCTATGAAACGGCCTGACGGTATATGGATTTTATTCACCGTTCCCAGCATTTGCGCCGGTTGGCGTATAATATATGACTGTCACCCACTAAACCAACTTCAATTTTTGCAAAGATTTGATTCTCGCTATGGGGATAAAACTATGCAAAACAATCGTGAGCCACTAACAATTAGAATTTCTTTTCACGAAAGTTATAACGATGTTGTGGCAACTATCGAAAAAATAACAAATACCGTTTATCACAAAGCGGATTTTTACGGTGGTATGGTTGGAACAAAATTTTGTTGCAACAGTGCCGAAGCCGATAAAAAACTTATATGTCCTAACGGTGAAATTAAAATATTGAAGGAATCTTGTTTTACACCAGAAACAGAAGGCCTTTATACCCTAATGGATAAAAGCGGTATGTATTCAAGATATTACGCTTATAACAGTCTTTCTGATATGCTTATTCGCACAACCGACGCTATAAGAGAACCCTATCATTGCGATTTCAACCTGTGCGAAGGTGCCATGTGGCTTTTAGCGCTTCTTATAAGAAAACGTTTTTTGGGTCAAGCAGGTAAAAACGAGTATCGCTTTTTTGACTTTTTAAAGGATAACACAATGGTTACTCCCGATAATGTTACCGATGCAGACAAAGGTAAAATTGTAAGTTTTCCGCACGAACACAATGGCAAAAAGTATTCAAAATACCATTTATATAAATCAGGACGCATTCAAAACTCTGTTACCCAATCAGAAATTATGTTAGAAGCATACCGTGTATATAAAGATGACAAATATCTTACTCTTTCAAAAGAATATGCAGCTAATCTTATACGTGACCATTTAACACCTTTTGGAGCCCTAAGCACCGACAGTTATGGAAGCGAATCCATAGACTACACTACTGTTACAGCTTGTATTTTTTGCTTTGTCGATTTATATAGAGAATTAAAGTCATTAGGTGATAAAGATGCACCGTATTATTATGACGCATCCAAAAAAATTGCCGACCATTTATCCAAAAGGGGGTTAAATTTCCCGACAGAAGGAATTGGTCAAAGGCATGAAATGGAAGACGGTTCTATTTCGTGTACAGCACTTTCTCTTTTATATGCCTATAAATTTATTGAAAACAATCCTAAATATTTAAATGTTGCTAAAGAAATTTTGGAATTGCATGATACTTGGTGTATAAATGTTCCCGATGTTGCACAATATTGCTCATCGCTTCGTTGGTGGGAGCATAACTGGGAAGGCGATGCGGACGGAAGTAGTATAAACGCCGGCCACGCTTGGACTATTTGGAAAGCCGAAGCAGACTATTGGTATGCATATATTACAGGTGATTTTGCTCGTGTTTTACGTTCTTATAACGGATATATGACTAATTATTCAAAAATGCGTAACGATGGCGAAATGTACGGTTGCTACACACCTGACTATCTACCATCAAAACCTTTTAAAATCAAACACAGTTATCCCGATTCAACCGATGGTTCCATGCCATATTATGTATGGTCAAGAAGCCACGAAACTTGGTTTTTAACTTCTTGTATCTATAAAAGCAAAAAGAGACTACGCACCCTTAACGCTACACTATCAAATGATAAAATCCCTGTTCTTACAAGCGGTGCAATTAGCTTTGAAAGGTTATTTGTCAAAGATTTAGACCAAGATATATTGATCAAAACAAATCAAAGTCTTGAAATTATATGCGAAAGCTTTAATAAAATCAATATTAAAAAAGGTATTATCACTAAAGCATTAAGTGACCGTATCTTTGTCGATGATGAAGAAGGCGAAATAATTATCGGTTAACGCATATAAAAAGGTGTTAAACTTTTTAAAAATAGTAGATTTTTGTAGAAAATGATGTTATTATAATACCGTTAGTATCTTTTTGGAGGATTTTTAAATGAATATTGCAGTAGCACAGTCCGGCGGTCCCACCGTTGCTATAAACGCTTCACTTGCCGGTGTTTTCAAAGGGGCAATTGACAGCAATAAAATTGAGACCGTTTACGGTTCGCTTAACGGTATTGAAGGCATTATCGAGCAAAACCTTGTAAACCTTAACGAGCTAATAAAAAACGATGATGATTTAGAGCTTGTTAAAGCAACCCCATCAACCGTATTAGGCTCTTGCCGATATAAATTACCTACCTTTGACAAGGATGCTTTAGTTTATACTAAAATTATTGAATGCTTTAAAAAATACAACATTGGTGCATTTTTCTATATAGGCGGAAATGACTCAATGGACACCGTAAACAAGCTTTCAAAATACACCGCCGAAAACGGTATAGATATTAAGGTTATTGGTATTCCAAAAACCATTGATAACGACCTTTGCTTAACCGACCACACCCCCGGCTTTGGCTCTGCCGCTAAGTACCTTGCTACAACCTTACAAGAGATTGTACGCGACAGTGCAGTTTACGACCTTAAATCCGTAACAATAGTTGAAATAATGGGCAGACATGCAGGCTGGCTTACCGCTTCAAGCGCGGTTCTACACGCTAACGGCGAAACCGCTCCCCACCTTATTTATCTACCCGAAGGTGAATTTTCACAAGAAAAGTTTTTAAATGATGTTAATGCACAGCTACAAATTCGCGATTCGGTTATTGTTGCCGTTTCTGAAGGCATTACATTAGATGATGAAAACTACCGTTCGGGTAAAGTAGATACTTTTGGTCACGCTTATCTTTCGGGTATAGGTAAATTGCTTGAAAACCTTGTTACAGAAAAAATCGGTTGCAAGGTACGTTCTATCGAGCTTAATGTTATGCAGCGTTGCTCTTCTCATTTAGCATCTAAAACCGATATTGAAGAGTCGGTACTAATAGGCGAAAGCGGCGTCAAGGCTATGCTTGCAGGCAAAACCGGTATTATGATGACCTTTGTTCGCACAAGCAATAATCCTTATGAAATCGAAATTGGCGAAGCCGACACAAGCCTTGTTGCAAACCAAGAAAAAACCTTCCCAAAAGAATGGATTAGCGACAACAGTACAAACATTACAAGCCAAGCGCTTGACTACTTCCTACCGCTTATTGCAGGCGAAGTTCAAATTAAAACAAAAAACGGAATGCCCGTTCACTTTAAAATTAATAAATAATAGAAAAACTGACTACATTTTGTGTAGTCAGTTTTTTGTTAGTATAGCTTTACATCGCACCAAAGCATTTCATAATAAATTCTTATTTCATCCGCAATGTCTTGGTAATACTGCACTTTTGGCATATCCTTGTCACTGGGATAAAGAATTTCGTTTTTATAATAGTAATAATCGGGGTTATTTATAACCGCCGTATTGGGCGATGCATAACCGATATATTCGGCATTAGCGGTAGCTATTTGCGGCTCTAAAAGGAAGTTTATATACATAAGCGCCGCTTCATAGTTTTTAGCGGATTTTGGAATACAAATAGAATCTATAAACACATTTGTACCCTCTTGCGGGTAGAAAAAGGCTAAATCTTCGTTTACTTCGTACATTGTAAGATAATCGCCTGCATAGTAAGGCGCAATAGCCGCCTCACCTGTTTCCATTTTTCCGTAAACCTCATCCATTACATAAGACTGCAAATTATCTTTACCCTTTTTAAGTAAATCTGCCGCCTTATCCCAATCCTTCTTGTTTGTAGAATTAAGGTTTTGACCTAGCAGCATTTGCGCGGTCATAAAAGCATCACGCGGATTATTAAAATTAAGTGCCTTATCCTTATATTTTTTATCCCACAAAACATTCCACGAATGTTCGATATCCTTACCCACCTGCTTAGTATTGTAAATAATACCTACCATACCTACGCTGTAGGGAACACTATATTCGTTTTTAGGGTCAAAATACACATTCTTGTATTTTTCATCAACAAGACTGTAATTGGAAATTTTAGAAGTATCAATTTTTAAAAGCTCGTTCTCTTTTATAAGGCGCTGCACCATATAATCAGACGGAATTATAATATCATAAGTAATACCGCCGCTTTTAATTTGAGAATACATAGTTTCGTTGCTTTCAAACATAAGGTAGTTAACCTTTATGCCTGTAACCCGTTCAAACTCGGCATTAACATCAATCATTTCGTCACTGCCGTCAGAAATATACTCACCCCAGTTATAAACCGTAAGAGTAGTACCTTCTAATTCACGGGTATATTCAGCTTTTAAATCAAGGTCAAAATACTTATATGTATAATCGCAACCGCAAAGGGAGAATAAAAGTAACGTGCATAAAAGAATGCTAAATATTTTTCTCATATTAAACCCTCCTTTTAGCCGCTTTATTTTCGTTTTTACTGCTCAAAATGTTATATAAAATAAGCAAAACAAAAATAACTATAAATATAATAGTTGAAAGCGCGTAAGTGTCGGGTTTAACCGATTTTTTGGTCATATTGTAAATGATAATCGGTAGTGTTTGATAGTCACCGCAGGTAAAATAGCTTATTACAAAATCATCAAGCGATAAGGTGAATGCCATAATCATACCTGTTGCAATACCTGTTGAAATAGATGGCAAAATAACCTTAAAAAAGGCTTTTACAGGTGTACAGCCAAGGTCCAAAGCCGCTTCGTGCAAATTAGCATCGGTTTGCTTTAGCTTTGGCAGTACAGAAAGAATTACATAAGGCAAATTAAATGTTATGTGTGCTATAAGAACAGTTATAAAGCCTAACGATTCCGCAAAACCTAAAAGCTTACCCACAAATACAAATAAGAACATAAGTGATATACCTGTTACAATATCTGCATTCATCATAGGGATATTGGTTGTAGCCATAATAAGCTTGTTTGCAAGCTTATTGCGTATAGCCATAATACCTACTGCGGCGGCAGTACCCACAACGGTAGAAATAACCGATGATAGCACCGCAATAATAAGGGTATGTTTTAATGCGCCAAGCATTTCATTATCGGATATAAGACCTAAATACCATTGGGGAGAAAAGCTTTCAAACACCCATACACTTGAAGAAGAGTTAAACGAAAAGAAAATCATAACAAGCACAGGTGCGTAAAGGAAAAATACTATTAGCGCTATATATAGGCGGGATAATGCTTTCATATTACCACACCTCCGCTATCGTCATCGGTAAACCTATTCATAACAAATAGGCTTAACATAATAAGCACCATTAATACAAGCGAAATTGCCGATGCTATATTATAATAATCGGGGCCTGAATTATAAAAATATTCAATTGTATCGCCTATAAGCATTGTCTTGTTACCGCCAAGCTTTTGGGAGATATAGAATGTACTAACGCTTGGTACAAATACCATTGTTATACCCGATATTACACCAGGGCGGCTTAATGGAAAAATAACCCTTTTAAACTTGTTAAATGCGTTTGCGCCCAAGTCATCTGATGCTTCTAAAAGCGAATTATCAATTTTACTCATAACCGAATAAATTGGCAAAATCATATAAGGTATAAAGTCATAAACCATACCCAAAATTACAGCGCCCGGGGTATTTATAAGCTTAAGCGGTCCTATTCCCAATTTTCCTAAGAAGGTATTTATAATACCTGTATTTGCAAGAATAGTTATCCAAGAATATGTGCGAATAAGGAAGTTCATCCACATAGGAAGCATAACTATCATCATAATCATTTTTTGCGAGCTTATTTTAAGCTTTGTCATAAAATAAGCCATAGGGTACGCAAGCAACAAGGTAATAACTGTGGAAATAAGCGCATAAACAATGGAAATTGCAAAGGCTTTTTTATATCTGCCAAGAGAAGCTAAGTTAGCAAGTGTAAACACACCATTCGAATCAGTCAAAGCAAAATAAGCCATTATAAAAAGCGGTACAATAATAAATATAGCCGACCAAACAATATACGGGCAGGCTACAAGCTTGTTGCCAAAGGATTTTTTGTTCACTCAGCCACCTCCTCAGGATCGGAAAGGTGGTCAATTTCTTCGCTATAGGAAGAATAGTCGCCGTAAAGACCCGAATACTCGCTCTTTTTCATAATATGAATAGCATCAGGCTCGATATAAAGACCTACTTTATCATCAACAAAGTGTTCATCGGTGGTTTGTATCATCCATTTAAAACCGCCAATGTCTACAATAATTTCGTAATGAACACCAAGGAATGAAACCGATGTAACAACACCTGTAAGCATACCCTTTTCCACAGGAACAATGTCAACGTCTTCGGGGCGCACTACTACATCGACTAATTCGTTAGTATTGAAGCCTTTATCAAGACAATCAAATTTAGCGCCCGAAAACTCAACATAATAGTCCTTAAGCATAACGCCGTCTACTATGTTGGATTCACCTATAAAATCAGCAACGAAGGCATTTTGCGGCTCGTTATAAATATCCTGTGGGGTACCCACCTGCTGAATTTTACCGCCATCCATAACAACCACACGGTCAGACATAGTAAGTGCTTCTTCTTGGTCGTGAGTTACGAATATGAAAGTAATGCCCAACTGCTCTTGTATTTTCTTAAGTTCCTTTTGCATATCCTTGCGAAGCTTTAAGTCCAAAGCGGCTAAAGGCTCATCAAGAAGCAATACCTTTGGATGATTTGCAATAGCGCGCGCAATAGCCACACGCTGCTGCTGACCGCCCGAAAGTGTATCAATACTGCGCTTTTCAAGGCCCGAAAGGTTAACAAGCTTCAACATCTCGGTAACCTTTTCTTTTATTTGGTCATTAGGTAACTTTTTAACCCTAAGACCGAATGCCACATTTTCATACACATTAAGGTGCGGAAAAAGGGCATAACGCTGAAAAATGGTGTTAACCTGACGCTTGTAAGCAGGCACACCATTGATTTTTTTACCCTCAAAGATAACATCGCCGGTATCAGGCTCTAAAAACCCTGCTATTAAACGAAGAGTGGTGGTTTTACCGCATCCCGAAGGTCCCAAGAAGGTTATAAACTCCTTATCCTTAATATCAAGACTAAGGTTATCTAAAACAGTTTCTCCGTCAAATGTCACCGAAATGTCTTTAAGTTGTACAATATTTTCTGTTTGCATAAAAAGCATCCCCCTTTGTTCAACACATAAGTGTCGAAACAAGAATTATTCTTTGACAGCGAAAAAATGATAGAGCCACATTTTTCCATCCGTCTATCTTGCTCGATACCCGCCGTTTCCTCGTAATATGCCCTGAACAAAGGGTTTTTCATAGTTTTCTAAGCTAAAGGATTCACGAGTATTTAAACAAAGTCACAACGGAAAATCATTATTCCAAAATCTGAATTAAGTCTAAATACTTTGCTACGCCCGAAACTACGGCATAAAATCTGAAACAGCACTCTACACAAGATGCTTTGTCGGCAAAAACCGACATATTTAGTTATTATATGATAACACTATAAATATATAATACTATTAGTTAAAAGTCAAGAAGATTTATTTCGCAAAAAACCAACTAAAATATGTTGTTTAAGTCTTATTTATTGTAATAACAATCTTCCATCCATTTTGCAGGATTATTATCAATATATTCCCAAATTTTCAAGTAATCTTTTTCCCCGCGAATTATATGGTCATAAAAAGAACGTTGCCAAAGAATGTCACCATATTCATTGGTTGTAAATGATTTCAATCTACCAATTATATCGTATATTCGTAGGGGAGGGTCTCCGTGCCCTCCCGTTTGAATCTTGATTATAAGATGAATATGATTGGGCATAATTACATATTTATCCACAGCAACGCTATTATAATGGTTGTCAATAAATTCGATTGCTTCCTTTACCTTTTCACCGATCGGCATCAATTTTATTGACGGGAGGGCGCAGAGACCCTCCCCTACAATCTTTGTCAATATACATTCTTTATTATGCGTACAAATTGTTATAAAGTAATACCCATTTTGGCTATAATCATATTTAACCAATCTTGTAGGCTTGCGATTTGGTAAATTCATTATGTCACCATTAATATTTAAAATTATAAAAGGTGGTATTTAACCACCCTTTGTTTTAAGACTTTTTAAATTCAATAATCTCTTCTATTTTACAATCCAAAGCAATGCAAATTTTATCCAATGTTTTAGTTTCTATATTTTGATTTGCTTTTAAACGGCGAATTGTTTTGCTATCAATATCAGCTTTTTCACGTAAATAATAAGTTGTATAGCCCTTACGTTCCATTGTTTTCCATAGTTTATCAAAAGTAATCATACGGCACCCCCTTGACATCAATTATTATGGGGGTTATAATCTTAAATATTAAGGGGATATAATCCCCATATTTGAGGTGTATTTATGACTTGCACATTTATAGGACATAGAGATTCTCCAAACAATATAAGGACAGTTTTAAAGAACGCAATAATAGAAATTATAGACAAATATTCGGTAAATGAATTTTATGTAGGTAATCACGGTAATTTTGACTACATGGTACTATCAATTTTAAAAGAAATAGCAAAAGAACATCCGTATATTTCTTATACGGTGGTTTTAGCTTATTTACCGCAACAAAAGAAAATATTTGAAGATTACTCTCATACAATTTATCCCGATATTTTAGAAAATACACCGCCTAAATTTGCAATAAAAATGCGGAATTATTGCATGATTGAAAATTCCGATTTTTTGGTTTGCTATGTTAATAATAAATTAACAAATTCGTATGATTATCTTGAAAAAGCAATTAAACAAGGAAAAAGAATTATAAATATAGCGCAAAACTGCCAATTTAAGTAAAAAAACACTTGATTTTTGAAATTGGTTGTGATATAATTTATCGGCTAATGGTAAATTAGCAAAAATATAACACACACTCCGTTTAATAACGGCGAGTTTTCGCAGGTGTCATCCAATACTGTCGGGTGATTTCTAATCGGCGGAGTGGAGGAAAATTCTTAGGAGGAAAAACAAATGGCAGTAGTATCAATGAAACAGTTGCTTGAAGCTGGTGTTCACTTCGGACATCAAACAAGACGCTGGAACCCGAAAATGGCTGAGTACATTTTCACAGAAAGAAACGGAATTTATATCATCGACCTTCAAAAGACCGTTAAGAAGCTTAACGAGGCTTA
>JAZSCF010000035.1:0-12281 GCA_045602785.1 Acutalibacteraceae bacterium | reverse complement strand
TTGTTGCCGGTGAACATGGCACGGGTGGGACGGTTGGGGCTGGAGGGCGACGGTCGACAAGCCGAGTAGTACGCGAAGCGGACGGCGATCCCCACCGTCTCCACCAATTTTAAAAACTGCAGTATTTTTAGATACTGTGGTTTTTTATTTTTCCAACCAGATTAACCCTTGCAGGCGAGTTTGTCGTATGGTATTATATAACTGTAATTTTAAGTATAGGAGAGAGCTTTGTGAAAAAAATCATTGGTCTTATTTTGTCTATTACAATAATTATGAGTAGCATTTTTGCCGCTGTTCCCAGTGTTATGGCAGCAGATGCGAATGTTATTTCCAAGAAAAACCCCGCGGTTATTATAAGAACTTCTTTTGCCACCTGCGGTTTTAGTGATAATTGGGGCGGTGTGCATGTTGCGGCTCCGATAAAGGATGCCGAAGGATACATTTTATACGATGTTATTATTTGGGAAGACCGCATTAACCTATACAAATTCCCAAATAATGTAGAACACAACGAAAAAGAAGGTTTTGATTTTTCTTGTGATGTTTCAACCAAAAGCGGCTTGAAAAAATATGTTGAATGGCGCGAGTCTTTTTGTATAAAAAGTGTTAAATGCAAAAATACCGACAACATTTCAAAATGCAGTTCTACCATGAAGGATGCTTATATCAGCTTTTTTAAGGTTGTTAAGAAAAAATCGCCTTCTAAAAATGTTATTCTTAAGTACTCAGGTCACGGTAATATCGGCTTTTGCGGATGTATGAATGTTGAAGACACAAAAGCTACATTAAATAAGGGTGTTTCTATTTTTGGTAACAAGTTTGCTCTTATAGATTTTGGCACCAACTGTCAGACATCTAACACAGATTTTCTGAATGTTTATTATCCTTTCACCAATTATATGTTAGCATCCCAATTTGACTATGGCGGATATTCTATGGATAAATGGGATTACAGTGTTTTTGAAAAAAATAATATAGACAGTCAGTACCACGCAATGTTCAAAATCGGTGAATCTGTAAGAACTGCCGGCGAAAACATTATTAAAATAACTTCTAAATATTGGAAATACTGCAAACAAAACCTTAAAAAAGGCAAGCACAAGCAATCGATGACACTCTTCGATATGCGCGAATACGAAAGCTTTATGAAGCAGTATTCCAAAATGCATAAAAAGGTTTCAAATGCATATGGCAAGGATATGTATTCGCTTATTAAAAAGCACGGAAACACCGCTCTTAAAAACGCTTACAATGATTTTGTTCTTTATTATAAGGATAACAACAGTAAAACCAACTATTTTAAGTGGGACAGTAAGGCTTACGGCGTAACTGTTTACAACATATTGCCTACAATTAAACTTTCAAAAAGCTCTTATGTTTATAACGGCAAGGCGCAAAAACCCACCGTTACAGTAACCAACTATGACGGAAGAAAGCTTACAGGAAGTTCATATTACAAGGTATCATACCCCGATGGTAGAAAAAATGTTGGCGAATACAAGGTGAAAATCACCATAAAAGGCAGTTTAGGTAGCACAGTTTATAAAACCTTTACCATTAAGCCAAAGCCAACCAAAATTACAGGGCTTACCGCTAAAAACGATGCCTTTAAAATAAAGTGGAGCAAGAAAACCACTCAAAGCACAGGCTATCAAATAAGATATAGTCTTAAGTCTTCTTTCTCTTCCTATGAAGATGTGCTTATTAAAAAGGATACAACCACTTCGAAAACTATTAAAAATTTGAAATCTAAGAAAAACTACTATGTTAAAATAAGAACCTATAAAACTGTTGACGGCAAAAAAATATATTCCGCTTGGTCAAGCACTAAAAAGGTTAAAACAAAATAAATAAACGCCACCGCTTAAGTTTCTGTTAAAGAAATTTTAGCGGTGGTTTTTTCTTGTTCTTTTTTACTTTATGTGGTAAAATACTAAAGATACATTAAACAGAAAGGGGATAAGCGTTTGGAAAGAAAAAGTTTTAAGGCTTTTATAAAATTGCTTTTGGCAAGCCTTGTTTTAGGGCTTATTGGTGGCACTATTGGTACTGCGTTTTCCCTTTTTATAGGTTTTGTAACCAATGTTCGTGTATCTAACTCTTGGCTTTTATGCTTTTTACCCATTTGCGGTGTATTAATTGTATTTTTATATCAAAAGCTTGGTATTATGGGGCAGGGCACAAACACAGTGCTTGAATCTGTAAACGAAAGCGCTGTGCTTTCTCCACTTATTTCGGTAGGTGTGTTTATAACCGCAGGCATTTCCCATCTTTTCGGCGCATCGGTAGGTCGCGAAGGTGCCGCGCTTCAAATTGGCGGCGGATTGGCAGTTACGGTTTCTAAGCTTTTACGGTTTGATAAATCGTACGGCAGTATTCTTATCCGCGCAGGAATGGCGGCGGTATTTTCAGCAGTTTTCGGCACACCCATTACCGCGTTTTTGTTTGTGCTAGAAGTCGCAGTTGTCGGAACACTACATTTAAAATCGGCCTTACCGTCGGTTATATCTTCTTTTACCGCTTTCTTAATATCACAGCTTTTAGGCGCCCACCCTGAAAGATTTTCACTACAAGCAGTGCCCGAATTTTCTTTTAATGTGCTTTGGAAAATTGCCGTTTTAACAGTGCTTACTGCGGTTTTAAGTATTGGTTTTTGCCATTCTTTAAGACATTCGGCAAAAATCGCTAAAAAGCTTATTAAAAACCCGTATTTGCGTATTATTATAGGCGGTTTTATAATTTTCGGCTTAACTATTCTTGTAGGAAACGGGGATTACAACGGCGCTGGGATTTCGGTTATTGAGCGTATTTTTGAAAGCGATTTCGACCCAAATTCCCTAAGCTTTAAGCCCGAAGCCTTTGCTTTAAAGCTACTTTTCACCTGCGTTTCGGTGGCAGTAGGCTTTAAAGGTGGCGAAATTGTACCTACGCTTTTTATAGGCTCCACCTTTGGCGCGCTTGTGGCATCACTTTTAGGTTTACCAATACCCTTTGGCGCGGCGCTTGGTATGGTTTTACTGTTTTGCGGTGTTACAAACTGTCCCTTATCTTCCATAGCACTCGGCTTCGAGTTGTTCTCGGGTGTAGGTTTTTGGTACTTTATACCCACGGTTATAATTTGCTTTATACTTTCGGGCAAAATTAGTCTCTATTCGGCACAGAAGCAAGCAAGTTTTTTTGAAAAATAAAACTTTTGTAGGAGATTATATTTATGTCAAACTTATATTTAAAAAACGTTTCTTCTCTCGAAAAGGTTCTTCCTTTACAGAAGCTCAAAGCAAAAATCCATAATAACGCAAGCTGCCTTTGGGATGAGGAATTTTCCTACCAGATTGCTTTTAAGCTTAAGGAAAATTCTGGCGAAGAAAAGGAACTAAAAATAGAAGTTATATCGGATATTAACGACTGCATAAAGCTTTTTGCCGTTAAAAATGTGCCTGTTTATTTGCCCCATTTTAACCAAAGTTATGACGATTGCTACCTTTCGCATAAACAAGGGCTTTACCCCGATATTTTAGAACCGCTTAACAACTGTGTTTTAGCAAGTCCAAACTTTTACAAAAGCCTTTGGGTAAGCATAAAGCCGCATAAAAATGTAAGCGTTGGCGCACATAATATTAAAATAATCTTTAAGTGTGACGGTGAAATTTGGGGCGAGAGTAATTTTTCGCTTGATGTTATAGGAGCACCTATTCCAAAAACCGATATTCCCGTTACAAATTGGTTTCACTGCGACTGTATTGCCGATTACTATAACGTAAAACCACTTTCTAAAAAGCATTGGGATTTAATTGAAAGCTTTATGGCTTTATACACCGCGCACGGACTAAATATGATACTAACCCCCATATTCACCCCTGCACTCGACACTAAGATAGGACTTGAGCGCCCAACGGTTCAGCTTATTGACATTACGCTTAAAAATGGCCTTTATAGCTTTCGCTTTGATAATCTTATTAAATGGATGGCTCTTTGCAAAAAGCACGGTATAGAATACCTTGAAATTTCCCATCTTTTCAGTCAATGGGGAGCCGAGCACACTCCGAAAATCGTGGTAAAACAAAACGGCAAAAGTGTTAAAAAATTTGGTTGGAAAACCGCTTCTTTAGGGGAAGAATACAAAGACTTTTTAACACAGCTTTTACCACCATTAAGTAAGGTTTTATCGCAATATTGGGATAAGGAAAAAGTGTATTTTCATATTTCTGATGAACCACAGCAAAAACACATTGCTCACTACAGCGAAATTTATAAATTTTTAAAACCGTTGCTTTGCGACTTTAAGCTTATGGATGCCATATCCGACTTAGAGCTTTACAATAAGGGCTTTATAGATACTCCTGTTGTTGCCACAAATGAAACAAAACCATTTTTAGAGCAAAAAGTTGATAAAATTTGGAGTTATTACTGCTGTATGCAAGGTGTTGATAATTACAGTAACCGCTTTATTGCAATGCCGTCTTTTCGCAACCGTATTATAGGGCTTCAATTATATACACTTGACATTAAGGGCTTTTTGCAGTGGGGCTATAATTTTTATTACAGTCGGCTTTCCACCCACAAAATAAACCCCTATTTGTCTACCGATGCCGACGGCGGCTTCCCCGCAGGCGACCCATTTATAGTTTATCCTTCTGAAAACGGCGCCGTACCGTCACTAAGATTTAAGGTGTTTCATCAAGGTCTTCAAGATATGATGGCAGCTCGGCTTCTTGAAAGCAAAATCGGCAAAACGGCTGTGCTAAAAATAATAGAAGCAGATGGAAAAATTGATTTCAACCACTACCCGTTATCTCCCGAGTTTATTATAAAAACAAGAGAATACATAAACACCAAGTTAAAGGAGATTTTTCCATGAAGAAAAAGAAAGAAATTTTAACCCTTTACACCAAAAACGGAGAAAATTTTGATATAAAAAACTGGAATGTGTATCCGCGTCCACGGGTGAAACGCGATTCCTTTTTTTGCCTTAACGGTGAGTGGGATTTTGCGTTAAATAAAACGGGCGAAATACCCGAAAATTTTAATGAAAAAATAATAGTTCCCTTCTGTCCGCAATCAGCTTTATCGGGCATAAAACGATTAGTGCCCGACAGCAACTACCTTATATATAAAAGGAGCTTTACCCTGCCCGAAGGTTTTAATAAAGGAAGAGTTTTACTGCATTTTGGCGCAGTAGACCAAACCGCAACCGTATTTTTAAACGGCAAAAAGCTTGGCTTTCACGAAGGTGGCTACGACCCGTTTTTCTTTGATATAACCAAATTTTTAAAAAAAGATAATACCCTTGTTGTAATCGCTAAGGACAATCTGGATAAACACATTCTGCCCTACGGCAAGCAAAAGCACAAGCGCGGCGGAATGTGGTATACCCCCGTTTCGGGAATATGGCAAACTGTTTGGATTGAAAGCGTACCAAAAGAATATATAACCGACATTGAAGTTATTGGTGACGACAAGGCGGTTGATGTGTGGGCGCTTGGCGTTTCGGAAGGAACATTAACCCTGCACACCCCCGACGGCGACAAGCAATTTAAATTTGATGGCGCTTTAGCCGAAATCAAGCTTGAAAATCCGCTTTTATGGACTCCCGAAGATCCTAATATTTATCGCTTTACGGTAGAATCAGGCGAAGATAAGGTTGAATCTTATTTAGCATTCAGAAAAATAGAAAGCAAGGTTGTAGACGGTGTTCCCCGCCTTTGCCTTAACGGCGAGCCCTACTTTTTCCACGGTCTTTTAGACCAAGGCTACTTCCCCGACGGCATTTTTACCCCTGCTTCGCCCGAAGAATTTAAAAACGATATTTTATCTATGAAAGAATTAGGCTTTAATATGTTAAGAAAGCATATTAAAATTGAGCCGCAGCTATTCTATTACTACTGCGATATTTACGGAATGGCAGTTTTTCAGGATTTTGTAAACAACGGCAAATACTCTTTTTTGCGCGATACCGCTTTGCCTACCGTTGGTATTAAAAAGCTATCCGATAAGCGCCTTCACAAAAACCAAAAATCGCGCGAAGCATTTAGAAAATGTGGATTTAGAGCGCTTGAAACCCTTAATAGCCACCCTAGTGTTGTATATTGGACCATCTTTAACGAGGGATGGGGTCAATTTGACAGCGACAATATGTATAAATACTTTAAAAACTTAAACGAATCCCGCATTTTTGATACTACTTCGGGTTGGTTTAAGTCCCAAAGCAGTGATGTTGAAAGCGCACATGTTTATTTTAAAAAGGTAAAATTTGATGGCGCAGATAAACCGTTTGTGTTATCAGAATTTGGGGGCTATTCCTACAAGCCCGAAGGACATGTTGCTAACCCTTATAACACCTACGGCTACCGCTTTTTTAAAGTACAAAACGAGTTTATGAACGCCTTAGAAACCCTTTATTTAAGCGAGATTGTACCGCTTGTTAAAAAAGGTCTGTGCGCTGCGGTTTATACCCAACTTTCCGATGTTGAAGACGAAACCAACGGTCTTTTAAGCTATGACCGAAAGGTTTTAAAGGTTGATAAAAACCGAATGTTAAAAATAGCAGAAAAATTATATAGTGAAATTAAATAATTGATTATTTGAGCACAATAAAAACCCACCTTTTTGGTGGGTTTAACTTTTCTATTTATTTAAACATAGTTTGCATTCCGTCAATAATCTGTCCCGCGGCTTTTATTACCTTTGTGCCGCCTTTTTCCATTTTTTTGCGGTCCTTAAGCATCATTTTACCAACCACCATTACAGTCGCGCCTGCTACCATTCCTGTTCCTAAGCCTTTCATAAAATTTGCTGCATTTTTTGGCATTATAACTCCTCCTTTTAAAAATATTGTTGCCAAAAGCCCAATTATTATTTTAATTTTTAAAAATTTACAAATTATACTATATTTTTTTAAAATAATATAGTATAATAACTTTAATTACACTTTTTATTGGAGAAGATTTAGATTATGGGTTTACTTCAAACACTTTTTGGTAACTACAGTCAAAAAGAAATTAAAAGAATTTTACCGTTACAAAATAAGGTTTTAGCGCTTGAAGAAGAATACAAAGCATTATCCGACCAAGAGCTTAGACATAAAACCATAGAATTTAAGGAACGCATTGCCGCAGGCGAAAGCCTTGACAGTATTTTGCCCGAAGCCTTTGCCGCTTGCAGAGAAGCTAGTGACCGCGTACTTGGTATGCGCCATTTCCCTGTTCAGATTATAGGCGGTATTATACTTCACCAAGGCCGTATTGCCGAAATGAAAACAGGTGAAGGTAAAACCTTGGTTGCTACCTTGCCTGCATACTTAAATGCTCTTTCAGGCAAGGGCGTTCATATTGTAACCGTTAACGATTACCTTGCAAAGCGTGACTCTGAATGGATGGGCAAGCTTTACAAGTTTATGGGTCTTTCGGTTGGACTTATTATTCACGGTATGGATAAGGATGAAAAACGCGCCGCCTATGATGCCGATATTACTTACTGCACCAATAACGAATTAGGCTTCGACTATTTGCGCGATAATATGGTAACCTATAAGGAAGAAAAGGTTCAGCGCGAGCATAATTTTGCCATTGTCGATGAAGTTGACTCTATCCTTATAGATGAAGCAAGAACACCGCTTATTATTTCGGGTCAGAGTGATAAATCTACCGATTTATATACCGCCGCAAACCGCTTTGCAAAAGGTCTTAAGGTATTTAGAATTAAAGAGATGGACGATAAAGCAAGCGACCTTGACACCAATTACGATGGCGATTTTGTTGTAGATGAGAAGGCTAAAAGCTGTACTTTAACACCCGAAGGTGTAAGAAAAGCGGAAGAATTTTTTGGTATCGAAAACCTTAACGATAGCGAAAACATTGCCATTGCCCACCATATTAATCAGGCTATTCGCGCACATGGTATTATGAAGCGCGATGTTGACTATGTTGTAAAAGACGGCGAAGTTATAATTGTTGATGAATTTACAGGCCGCCTTATGTTTGGTAGGCGCTATAACGAAGGCTTGCACCAGGCTATTGAAGCCAAGGAAGGTGTAAAAATAGCAAAAGAATCCAAAACCCTTGCTACCATTACCTTCCAAAACTTTTTCCGCCTTTATAACAAGCTTTCCGGTATGACCGGTACCGCTATGACCGAAGAAGCCGAATTCCAGGAAATTTATAAACTAGATGTTATTGAAATTCCTACAAACCGCCCAATTGCGCGTATTGACCAAAATGATGTAGTTTACAAAACCGAAAAGGGTAAGCTTCTTGCTGTTATAGATAAGATTGTTGAATGCCACAAAAAAGGTCAGCCTGTGCTTGTTGGTACCATTACAATTGAAAAATCGGAACTTTTGTCGGCTTTGCTTAAGCGCCGTGGCATTGCTCACAATGTTTTAAACGCTAAGCACCATGAAAAAGAAGCTGAAATTATTGCTCAGGCAGGTAAGCTAGGTGCTGTTACTATTGCTACTAATATGGCAGGTCGTGGTACCGATATTATGCTTGGCGGTAATGCCGAATATTTAGCAAAAGCGGCACTCAGACACGACGGTCTTTCGGAAGAAATGATTATTGAAGCTACGGGCTTTGCCGAAACACAAGATACCGAAATTTTACAAGCTCGTGAAAAATATTCTGAATACTATCAAAAGTTTAAAGCCGAAATAGCACCCGAAGCACAAAAGGTAAGAGATGCAGGCGGTCTTGCGATTATTGGTACCGAACGCCACGATTCAAGACGTATTGATAATCAGCTTCGCGGTCGTGCAGGTCGACAAGGTGATGCAGGTAGTACACAGTTCTTTATTTCTCTTGAAGATGACCTTATGCGCCTTTTCGGTGGCGAACGTATAACAACGCTTATGGACACCTTAAAAGTGGATGAAAATATGCCGCTTGAAAACAGTATGCTATCCCACACTATTGAAGGCGCCCAAAAGAAAAAGGAAGGCATTAACTTTGCCATCCGTAAAAATGTGCTTCAATATGATGATGTTATGAACAAGCAGCGTGAAATTATCTACTCTCAGCGCAGCAAGGTTTTAGACGGTGAAAACCTTAAAGAAACCGTGCTTAAAATGATTGATGATACTATTGATTCGTATTGTAGTGTTTTCTTAAATGATGATGCTATTCACGATAATTGGGATTTACAGGGCCTTAAAGAGTATTTTGGCGGTTGGATAACAGATTCGACTGATTTTAACTTTACTACCGAAGAATTAGGCAATACTTCCCGCCAAGAAATAGCAGAAAACTTAAAGGAAAAAGCTCGCCGTATTTATGATATTCGTGAAGAAGAATTTGGCGCCGACCTTATGCGCGAAATTGAGCGTGTAATGCTTCTTAGAAGCGTTGACACCAACTGGATGGACCATATAGATGCTATGGACCAACTTCGCCAAGGTATAGGGCTACGCGCTTACGGTCAGCACGACCCTGTTATTGAATACCGTAAAGACAGCTTTGATATGTTTGAAGGTATGACAAACGCTATTCGCGAGCAAACTGCGAAATTGGTTCTTACCGTACGTGTTAAAAAGGATGAAGAAGTAAAACGTGAAAAGGTTGCCGAAGAAACAGGCACCGGCGACAAGCCCTTAACCGTTAAAGGAAAGGGTGTTGTTGGCAAAAACGCGCTTTGCCCGTGTGGTAGCGGTAAAAAATACAAACGCTGCTGCGGAAAAGACATAGAATAAAAAAACTACCTTCGGGGAGTTTTTTTATTAGTGAATAGATAATAGATAATAGTGAAGAGTTAATGTGTCGGCTTTGCCGACAAAACATTAATTCTTTATTTTATAATCAAAAAATTTAATTTCTCCGTCTTTATATTCTATAGCGTTTGTGTATTCACCGAAACCTATTTTTCGTATTCCCGAATAGGCTTTACAAACTGCCATAAAGCCAAATAAAATACAGGCGGTAACCACCGCCGAAACCACCATTTTTCTTAAAAAATTGTTCACTTTTTTCTCCTATTTTAGTGTATTTAAAAGGCTTACAAGCGAGTCACCTACCAGCTCTGCCGAGTATTTTGCTTCTTCTAATGTATTAACTTCAGTACCGAATTCTAAAAGCATTGACCCTTTTGTAAGCGACTGGTTATATTTTTTTGATGCAAGCATTATTGGGCGTGCAAGCGTTGGGTATTTTGCTTCCATAGTTTGCTGTAATTTAAAGGCTAAAGAAAGGTTTTCTTTCCAATTTGGAAAGTCCTTTATACTACCTGTTTGTGAACCCATAACAAGCATTACCTGTGCCGCTTTTTTGCCATTTATTGTGGTTACAAGCTTTGCTTTTCCATTATCGGTTGAAACTGAATCGCGATGTAAATCAAGCACAATTTTTATGCTTGGATATTTTTTTAAATAGCTGTTTATTGTAGTTGCTGCTCTACCGTAGCTACCCGTATATTCAGGGTAGTCGTGCTTGGTGGTATCATGCAAGGTTTTAATGCCGCTTTTGTTTAATTTTTCGGCTATAATATCCCCTATTTTAACCATATTTTTAGAATTATCGGTAGTACGGGGTTTAAAATCTTCGGTGTAGTAATCGCTATCCTTTTCTAAAAAAGTTTCGGTAGTGTGGGTATGCATTATAAGCACCTGTGGACTTTTATTTTTTTCTATTTTAAAGCTGCTCTTTTTTTCGAGCAGTTTTTTTATATCTACATCTACCCCTGTAGAATTTTTTAGATACACTCCCGAATAGCTTTGCGGCGCGTTATATGGCGAAATATACCGCGTTATTATTTTTCCCTTTATAGCTTCAGCCGAAACGGGTTTTGACGTAGTTTTTTCACTTTCACTCTCTGTTTTTTCTGTTTTTTCCTTATTACTTGGGGTGTTTTCTTCCGCTTTTTCTAATTTTTCTATTAAATTTTCGCTATTTTGGTCGGTTTTTTGAAAGTTGTCGGTGAATGTCGGCAAAGTTTTAGCTTTAATAGAAGTATATTCGAAAAAGGTATTAAACAAAAATAATAAACAAACTGCATAACACAAAATAAGCCTTATAAGAGAATAATCATTTTTCATTATTTCACCCCAAAACAGTTTATGCAAAACCATTTTTATTTAGACCAAATTAAGCAATACTTCCCTGTCTGTTTCGGGCTGAAGAAAAATATTTAAAGAGTGGGCTAAAATTTCACTTATGCGGTGAGAAAGAAGGTCGGTATCTTTTGGCGTTAGTAAAAGCTCTTTTATTATTTCTTTTTGCTTTTCTGAAAGTTCCCTTGCAATAGTGGCGGCTTCTACAACGGTGGGTACGCCTATTGCAACTGTAGGCACACCCAAGGTATTAAAATTTAACTCTTTTCGCGAATTTTGAACGCCTGAACCTGGGGATATTCCGCTATTTGTTAGCTGTATAACCGAAAATAGATTTTCACTTTTGCTTGCACACAAAGCATCAATTACAATAACTGCATCGGGCTTGATTTTTTCTACAACTGCCTTTACAGTTTCGCTTGATTCTATGCCCGTTTTACCTAAAACACTTGGAGTAATTGTTGAAACACTTTTTAAATTAGGAATACCTAATTTTCGGGAAAATTCGCCCACAATATGCCTTGTTGCCAAAATTTTTTCGCAAGTATTTGGTCCTATACTATCACTTGTAATTTCGCGGTTACCGAGCCCCACTACAAGTACGCTTTCTCTTTTTGGGGGTAAAAGCTCATTTAAGCTTAAATTTATAGCATTTTCAATATCTTCAAACGAAGTTATATAGTTTAGGTTACCAATATTTATTGAAATGTATTGGTTGCCCTTTTTAAAGCTTGAAAATTCTTCTTTAATTTCGGTAAAATCTACACTTATTTTGCCTATTTTTTCTCTCTTTTTTCGAATTTTTATATACTTTTTTTCAAGTTCTGTGGCAAGGTCTGTTCTATTATTCATTTTTATCCCCTAAATTAATTAAAAAAGTTGCAAAAATTATTATAATATGATATACTAATATAGATATATTATACTATAAGAAAAAACTCTAAAAAAATTATAATAATGAGGTGATTTTCTAATGTCTTTAAACCCCTTAGAAGAAATTTGGGCCGCTATATGCGACGAATGTAAAAAATCTATTTCAGAGGTTGCTTTCAATTGCTTTTTGAAAGATTTAAAACCTGTTTTCTTCAACGAAAGCGAATTTACTGTTTCTTTAAATGACGAGTATAAAAAGGGCATTATAGAACAAACCTACACTGAACTTTTCAACAAATGTATAAAAACCGTTATGGGCGTTGAAATGGAATTTAAAATCATTATGCGTGATGAAGAAGAGGAAATTTTAAAG
>JAZSCF010000034.1:0-1856 GCA_045602785.1 Acutalibacteraceae bacterium | reverse complement strand
CCGTCTAATTTGATGGTAAATTCTTTAATACCCATTGGGTTAGGTTCTGCCTTAAAGGTTTTACCATTAATTTCATTAGCCATGGGGGAAGTTTTGTTACCACAAATAGTAGTGATTTTAAGGTCTTTTGTTATTGCTTCAAGCTCTGCAAATTTGTCGCTTTCGGGTAAAGCAGTATCTTGCGCTTTATCAACAATTAATTCAAAGAAAGAATTATAAATAACTTCTTTAGCAAGGGGAGAATTGCCGCGTTGACAGCCTGCAGTACAAACAAAGGTTAAATCGGTTTTAGGGTTATGAATCATAAACTGACCGTGCATACCAAAGAAACTAAAGCTATCTTCATAAGTACGCCAAACCTGTCTGCCGTAGCCTTGACCCGAGAATAAAAATCCGCCTGTACCGCCGCAACTACACGGAACAGCGGTGGTTTCTTCAACTGCTTTTCTGTCAAGCAACTGTTCGCCGTTCCATTCGCCCTTATTTGCTAGGAGGCGACCAAAAAGCAGCATATCCATAGATGTACAAAGCAAAGCCGAGTCGCCCCATGCAAAGCCGCCCGGACAGGTTAAAACCTTTGAATTTTCGGAAAATCCTATTTTACGAAGAGCCGTATCCTTTAAATAGTCAAGGAAGGTTTTACCTGCAATTTTTTGAACTAAAGCACCCAAAATGAAAGAGCCTGTACTGTCATAGTAGTAAGTAGTACCGGGGTAACGAACCGGTTTCATAGAAAAGTAGTACTTAACGCGGTCGCCACCGTGGTTTTCAAACCAAGGGCAATCGGTAAAGCAGGTGTGCATATTAAGCATATGCTCAATTGTTTGAGCCGCTAAATATGGATGTACCTTTTCGGGTAAGTATTCGGGGAAGTAGTCTATAATTTTATCTTGTAAATTAAGCTTTCCTTCAGCCGCTAACTGACCAATTGCCATACCGACATAGCTCTTTGTTTGGGAGTACATACGGTGGTTTTCATCAGATTTTATAGGGTCCCAATAAGCTTCGAAAAAAAGCTTATTTCCGCGGGCTATTAAAACCGAATGCATAGGGATATTATGTTTTTTGAGAGCGTTTAGCATTTCTATAATTTTTGCAGAATCAATACCTACGCTTTCGGGTGTGGCTTTTTGAAAATACATAGTTTTTCTCCTTTAAAATTTAAAGTATTCCTTAGCGTTGTAGTAGCAAATGCCTTCTACAATATTTTTAAGTGCATCAAAGTCTTTTGGGTAAAGACCTTTTTCTACCCAGCCACCTAACATATTGCAAAGTATTCTTCTAAAATATTCGTGGCGGGGATAGGAAACAAAACTACGGGAGTCGGTAAGCATACCTACAAATTTACCCAATACGCCAAGATTTGCCAATGCATCCATTTGAGCTTCCATACCGCTTGCGTTATCGTTAAACCACCAGCCCGAGCCAAACTGAATTTTAGCTTTTACGGGACCGCGTTGGAAGTTACCAAGCATTGTGCCTAAAACATAATTATCCTTAGGGTTAAGGGTGTAAAGAATAGTTTTTGGAAGAATATCATCAGTATCAAGATAATTCATAAATGCTGATAATTTTTCAGCAATGCAAAGGTCGTTAATAGAATCGAAGCCTGTATCGGCGCCTAATTTTTGGAACATACGGGTGTTGTTGTTTCTAAGCGCGCCAATGTGTAACTGCATTGCCCACTCGAGCTTTGTGTATTCCTTAGCGCAAACTGCAAGCATTGCGGTTTTAAAGGTGTCGATTTCTTCTACAGTTAATTCTTCAGCTTTTATTTTCTTTTGGAATACTGCTTTTGCGTCGCCTATTGCAAAGGGAACATACTCTAATGCGTGGTCGGAAAGGCGACAGCCGTT
>JAZSCF010000033.1:0-5732 GCA_045602785.1 Acutalibacteraceae bacterium | reverse complement strand
GTACTTAGCTGTGCTTACCTTAACGCCGGGGCCCATTGTGGAAGAAAGAGTGCAGCTCTTGAGGTACTGACCCTTTGCAGCAGCGGGCTTAGCCTTAACGATTGCGCCCATGAGAGCTTCGAAGTTTTCTTCAAGCTTGGTCTGGCCGAAAGATGCCTTACCAATGGGGCAGTGAATGATGTTTGTCTTGTCAAGACGGTATTCAATCTTACCAGCCTTAGCATCAGCAACAGCCTTTGCTACGTCAGGTGTAACTGTACCAGCCTTAGGGTTAGGCATTAAACCACGGGGACCTAAAACCTTACCTAAACGACCAACAACACCCATCATGTCAGGGGATGCGATAACTACGTCGAAATCCATCCAACCGTCCATGATCTTCTTTACTGTATCATCATCAGCGATGTAATCTGCGCCTGCAGCTTCAGCTTCAGCGATCTTGTCGCCCTTTGTAAATACCATTGTTCTTACAGTCTTACCTGTACCGTTGGGTAATACAACAGCGCCTCTAACCTGCTGGTCAGCGTGACGGGAGTCTACGCCGAGTCTTACGTGAATTTCAACTGTTTCGTCAAACTTAGCCTTAGCTGTCTTGCATACTAAATCGCAAGCTTCGCCTACTTCGTAGAACTTACCGTTTTCAACGAGCTTTGCGCTTTCAACATATTTCTTTCCGTGCTTCATGTAAAATCCTCCTTGTGGTCAAACGGTATAAAACCTCCCACGCATAATTTATTGATTGTACTTAAATTAGTCAACTACCTCTACGCCCATGGAACGAGCTGTACCGGCGATCATAGACATAGCAGCTTCAACGGAACCTGCGTTGAGGTCCTTCATCTTCTGTTCAGCAATAGCCTGAACCTGTGCCTTTGTAATCTTAGCAACCTTTGTCTTGTTAGGTGTACCTGAAGCTGTTTCGATACCGCAAGCCTTCTTAATAAGAACAGCAGCAGGCGGAGTTTTTGTGATGAAACTGAAAGAGCGGTCAGCGTAAACTGTAATAACTACAGGGATAATAAGACCTGCATCATTCTTAGTTCTTTCATTGAACTCTTTAGTAAACGCCATGATGTTAACACCATGCTGACCAAGAGCAGGACCTACAGGTGGAGCTGGTGTAGCCTTACCTGCGGGAATTTGCAATTTAATGTAACCGGAAATTTTTTGAGCCATTTTATTTGCACCTCCATTATTCGTGGTAACAGTGTTTTTTTACACTTGGCGGAACGGTCATATTCCGTCCCTCCCACCGTGACACATCCTTGTGTGTCGGGACTTAATTGCTTTTAAATTTAGTCTTCGATAGAAATCTGGTCAAGCTCAAGCTCGACAGGAGTTTCTCTACCGAACATGGAAAGAACAACACAAACGCTGTTATTTTCGGTATCAACCGTTTTAACAGTACCTGAGTATCCTTCCAAAGGACCGCTGATAATTTTAACATTATCGCCTTCCTTGTAACCTACTTCAACGCTGTGCTTTTCTACGCCGAGTGCGATTACTTCTGCATCAGTTAAGGGTACCGGCTTAGACCCCGGACCAACGAAACCTGTGCAGCCGCGTATGTTTCTTACAACATACCAACTGTCATCAGTGACAATCATCTTAATAAGGACATATCCCGGGAAGATTTTACGCTCAATCTCGCGTTTTTTGTCTTCCTTTACTTCTGTAACAATTTCGGTAGGGATTTTAATATCGTGTATTAAATCCTGCATACCGCGGCTTTCTACCATTGTGGCTAAGTCGGTTGCTACTTTATTTTCATATCCTGAATAAGTGTGAACGACATACCATCTTGCTTCTTGTGTTTCAGCCATAGTTACCTCCGTTTATTACTTTAAGATGAAATCTAATAGCTTACCAAGACCTAAGTCAATGCCCCAAATCAATAAACCGATTATAAGGCACATAACAAGAACGGTTATTGTGTTCTTCAATACATCGCGAAAACTTGGCCAAACAATTTTCTTAACTTCGCTCTTATTATCGCGGAAGAAAAGAACAACCTTTTGGAAAATAGTTTTCTTGTCCTTAGAAGCTTTTACTTCGAGATAGTCATCAATAAGCAAGTATGCAATAGCAAATACAGCAAAAAGTGTTAATGCAATTGCTAACAAAAGAACAAAATTTGTATGGGTAATGCTTGTTACCTTTTCTAAAGGACGAACATCAACAAATCTTGAATCCTTGCTTAAAGCGATAACCCACATATAAACTGCAGTAATTAACGCAAAAGCTGATGAGCTGTAACGAAGACCCTTTTTCTTGAATGCAAAAATACTCATAATTGCGCCGATTGCAGCAATTATAAATACAAACAAGATGTGAGCTGACATAGCAAGGTTTGCGGTTGCTTCACCAACTGCAATTGTACCACCAAATGCCAACTGTGTACCAACAGGGCTTACTGTGACACCGTTTGTAACGATATTAGCAAACGGTAAGAAGAACAACACTAATGAGCCGACACCGAAAACAGCTGCTAAAATTTGAGAAATTTTATTTAATGCTTTCATCTCGTACCCTCCCTACTTTGTTTCCTTGTGTAGGGTGTGCTTTTTACAGAATCTACAATATTTGTTCATTTCGAGTCTGTCAGGGTCGTTTTTCTTGTTTTTCATTGTGTTGTAGTTGCGTTGCTTGCATTCTGTGCAAGCTAGTGTGATTTTAACTCTCATAACGGCACCTCCCGCTTTACGGAAATATTTTTCGCTTTTACTCTTGTAAAAGTAAACGCCTCCCTCGGCCAAAGCCCAATTTATCGCCCATTACACCACATTTTGCGGTGAAACGAAAAGCACATTGCGACATCTTGCGCATATGACCCAAAAGTTCTTATTGCAAAAAAAAAGAACCCTTTGCGAGGTAAAAGCATTATAGCATAAAAAATGTCAATAGTCAAGCATTTTTTACCACATTTACGCGGTTTAATAATTTTTTATTGCTAAAATAAAACTAATGTGGTAATATATATCAGTTAGATATTAAGTTAATTAATTTTTAGGAGAATTTTCGTGACTGAATTACAAAAAGAAATAAGCAGAAGACGTACTTTTGCTATTATCTCCCACCCTGACGCAGGTAAAACAACCTTAACCGAAAAATTCTTGCTTTACGGCGGTGCTATACAAACTGCAGGCTCGGTTAAAGGCAAAGCAACTGCAAAGCATGCAGTTAGTGACTGGATGGAGCTTGAAAAACAACGCGGTATTTCAATAACATCTTCGGTAATGCAGTTTGAATATGACGGCTACTGCATAAATATATTAGATACTCCAGGACATCAGGACTTCTCGGAGGATACCTACCGTACCCTTATGGCAGCCGATAGCGTGGTAATGGTTATTGACGCCGCAAAGGGTATAGAAGCGCAAACACGCAAGCTTTTTAAGGTTTGCGCTATGCGCCATATCCCAATTTTCACCTTCATTAATAAGCTGGACCGCGAAGCACGCGACCCGTTTGAGCTACTTGACCAATTAGAAAAGGAATTTGGTATTGGCACCTATCCTGTAAACTGGCCTATTGGTTGCGGTGTAAGCTTTAAGGGTGTTTTTGACCGCGACAAGCGTGAGATTTTATCCTTTTCGGAAATGCATAGGGGTCAGGACAGAATTAAGCCTACCCCCTGCGACATTACAGATATAGAAAAAATGGATGAGCTTATAGGCGAATACCAACGTGCCGAGCTTGTTGACCAAATTGAGCTTTTGGATGGCGCAAGCTACGAGTTTGATTTAGAAAAGGTACGCAAGGGCGAGCTTACCCCCGTATTCTTTGGCTCTGCGCTTACCAACTTCGGTGTTGAACCGTTTTTAGAGAACTTCCTTAAAATGACTACTTCACCGCTACCAAGGCTTTCGGGCGACACAGAAGTTTCTCCATTTGATGAAAACTTTTCGGCTTTTGCATTTAAAATACAAGCAAATATGAATAAAAATCACCGCGACCGCATTACCTTCTTCCGTATATGCTCGGGTAAATTTGAACGCGGCGCCGACTACTACCACGTACAGCAAGGCAAAACCATTCGCCTTTCACAGCCACAGCAAATGATGGCGGAAGAAAGACAAATTATAAACGAAGCCTATGCGGGCGATATTATCGGTGTTTTCGACCCCGGTATTTACTCTATCGGTGATACTGTATGCTCACCTAAAATGAAGGTGCAATTTGAAGGCATACCAACCTTCGCGCCTGAGCATTTTTCAATGATTGAGCAAAAAGACAGCCTTAAACGAAAGCAGTTTGTAAAGGGTGTTGAGCAGATAGCTCAGGAAGGTGCTATTCAAATTTTCCACGAACCAAACTCAGGTATGGAACGCGTAATAGTCGGTGTTGTAGGTGTGCTTCAGTTTGAAGTGTTGGAGCATCGCCTTAAAAACGAATATAATGTTGATGTTATCCGTAACGACCTACCATATTCATACATCCGCTGGGTTAAAAATAAGGATATTGATATTAAAAAGCTTAACCTTACATCTGATACAAAATGGGTGCAAGACTTTAAGGGCAATAATATTCTTATTTTCACAAGCGAATGGAATATCAACTGGGCGCTTGAGAAAAATGAAGGCTTAATTTTAGAAGATTTCAATAAAAACTAATATGAAAAAACGAATTATACTTTTTTGCGCTTTATTTATTGTAATTTCTTCGTTTGCGGTTTATGTACTATATACCTTTAATTATTTGCCGCACAAAAAATACACTAATAAAGACTTTAATATTGAAACCTATATAAGTAAAATCGATAAGGATAACGACAGCATAGACGACCAAACCGATATTTTGGAAAACGTTAGAAAATATATAGCAAAAAATCCAAAATACAAAAGTAAATATTATAACACGGGCTACCCTAACGACCAATACGGCGTTTGCACCGATGTTGTGGCAAACGGGCTTAAAGGCGCGGGCTACGATTTAATGGAGTTAGTAGATAACCACATTCGTTCAAACCGAAACAAATATAATATTGAAACGGTGGATAAAAACATCGACTTTAGAAGGGTTAGAAACCTGAATGTTTACTTTAGCGACACCGCAATCACACTTACTACCGATATAACCAAAATCGCCGAATGGCAAGGCGGTGATATTGTGGTGTTTAAAAAACATATAGGTATTGTATCGGATAAAAGGAATAGAAACGGTATTCCTTTTGTAATCCACCACGCTAACCCCTATCAAAAGTATTATGAAGAAGATATTTTAGAATCCCGCGATGATATTATAGGTCATTATAGGGTATCGTAAAGCATAAGTACAAATTTAAAGGCAGGGCAAATTGCTCTGCCTTAGTTTGTATCCCTATATAATATACTTTATTCGTAACGGCTTATTGTATTTTCTTGCCGAACTAATCATAGATTTTGTTCCCTTGCTTTCCCCATCCCAAAAACAAATTACATAATCGGCTATTTGTGCCATTTTTTCATTTCTTTTGGGTCCCGCGCTTCGACCATACTTATCCCATTCTGCAATATACCGTTCAATCTCATAACCATTTTCTCGCGCATATTTCTCACCCAAAAAATCTCCACCAATACAACCACCCGAAACAAATATTAAAGTATACTTATTTTTTATATTGCTAATACAATAATTTATGTATTCCCTTGCCTCTTCATAGTTTTGATAATATCGGCACCCCGCAACAACAATTTTCTTTACCATATAATCACCTCATCTACATTTTACTATTGTGCGATAGTAAAATCAAT
>JAZSCF010000032.1:0-6412 GCA_045602785.1 Acutalibacteraceae bacterium | reverse complement strand
TGATAAAGCAAGTAGAACTCATACTTTCTCTAATGTAAATATTAATATAAAATCCGCTAAAAGCTTGGTTAATGTACTAGGTGATGATGCTAATGGTATTGTTGCAGTAACAGGCGGTTTGCAGGTAATAAAACCGCAAGGCTTTACTTACAATATAGAAGATGTTATTAACCAAGTGGATGATTCATCAAACAAATATGGTATAACAGTACCTACGGATGAAAACGGCAAATTAAAATATTGGTCTATTGAAAGAGTCTCTGATGACGGCGATGCTATCTCCTTTGCTACAGATGCAAGTGGCAAAGCTATTTTAGGTAAATATAAGATAAGCGAAAACTATACTGCTATTGCTACCGATGCAAACGGTACTACCTATGAATCTAAGGACGGTTTACTTGATTTATCTAAAGTACCGGGCGCATATACCGTTACCTTTAAACGAGGCGCAATTAAAAAGGATTACTACGTAAGAAGTCCCGGTTGGGAAGACCTTGACGACGGTGTGTGGGATAAAGGCTTAGGTACTAAGGAAAGCCCTGCCGCTACTGTTAAGGATGTTATTGATATAATCGATGCCGACGGTCTTGTTGCTGGCGACACCGCAACTGTTTATATTATGAACCATAGCGATGTTGGTGACAGCCAATCACTTAAATATGATGGTAGTGTAGTAGGTATTCATAAAGAATCCGATGAAAGCGGAAATGAAATAACTTCACAAAGAAAGTACTATATTCCTTATCACAGTTTTACCAGTTGGCAACACACAGAAAAAAATAAAAGCACAACTAACACTATTCCTAAAGCACATACTTTTAATTTGGTAATTAAAGCAGACCCTGAAGCGACCGAAACGGTATATCTTGCTTATGCGGATACTATTGGTAATGGTTTTTTGCACTTAGCAGGTCCTACTGTATTTGATGATGTAACAGTACTTTCGACGCGTGGCATTTGGAACTCGATAATAGCTAACGGCAACGACCTTACTTATAGTAAAAACTGTAAATTCGCAGGTATTCCAATGGATTACAGTAAAAGTTATTCCCTGGGTGTAACCTGGAATGGAGAGTTAGAGAATAATTATGGTGCATTAAATACATATTTACTTAAAGATACTAAAAACCTTACTTTCGACGGTATTAATGTAAATATTGATACAACGTTTTCCTCTGATAAACAACGTTCGCTGTATATGGCTAGAGGTGTTAACGCCACCTTTACAGGTGATTATAATTTAACTGTTGATAATGCAAGCGCGAAGCCTTGGTTCCTATGGGGTACTACTGCAGCAAACACTACATTAGCGCTTACTAACCTTAATATTTATGTTAAACAAGGTCAACTTGTTAACAAGCTTGGTAGTGCAGATGCTACTAGTTTGATGACAGCAAATGCAGTTCAGGTAATTGAAGAAAATAATGCTTCTGTTACTGATTTAGAAACTGTATTAACCGCTAAAAACATTACCAATTACTACTATATTAAAAACGGTGGAGAAGAAGGTATGATTTCCTTCCGTCGCGATAATAACGGTAATGCTATTGCAGGTACGTTTGATATAGCTGAAGGTTATGAAACGATTGCTGTTAATACTTCTACAGGTGAAGAAGTAAAATCTATAGACGGCGTGCTTACCTTAAAAGGTAAACCCGGTAAGTATACACTTGTATTTAAAGAGGCTAAGTCAGATAAATATAGTAGTTATATTAACGTTCGTAACGGACTTGGCAATACCTTTAGTAAGCTCAAAAACGATAAAGAGCTTAACGTTGTTTACTTTGGCGGTTCTGTAACTGCAGGTTCAGGTTCAAGTAATCCAAGCCTTTATTCATGGCGCGCACGCGTAGGCAACTGGCTTACAAACAATTTCCCTGCAGCTAATGTAAGCAATATTAGCCAAGCTATTGGTGAAACCGGTACATATCTTGGTTGCTACCGCGTTGCACGTGACGTTGTTAATAAAGCACCTGACCTACTATTTATTGAATATTCAATAAATGACTTTTACGATAAAGCTTCTTATGACCGTGCTCAAATGCAGTTTGAAACAGTTGTGAGAGAAGTTAAAACAGCATATCCCGATTGCGATATTGTAACAATTCTTGTAACCGACTATTATTGCGTTTCCAGCGCACGAAAAGGTGAATTGCATACTCAAGCACAAGCACATGAAGATATTTGTGTTAAATATAATATTCCTTCAATCCATGTAGGTAAAGCGCTTGGTACAGCCCTTGGTACAAGTTGGGTTAAGCAAAGCGATTGTAAAAAAGACCCAATTTGGAGTGAGTATGTTAAAGATATCGTTCACCCGTTAGATTCAGGTTACGAAATTTACTTCAACGTAATTAAGGAATTCCTTAATAATGAACTTAATTATGGCGAATATGACGGTAATATTTCTATAAATCCAATGCCTGAAATTCAAAACAAGTATAAATATTTGTTTGACGGTGATATAACCTATATTGATGAATCTACTGTTGACTTTACTACAGAAGGTGGAACTACATATAATCCCGATAGTGAAGGTATAGTTTCTAAAGAAGATTATCAGGGTCTTATTAGTGTTCCTGCAGGCAGTAAGGATACGGTTACTGTAAACTTTACAGGTACCGAGCTTATTATGGTTACAACCGCAGGTCACGATAAGTTATATACCGTACCTGCTGATGATACCACCTACACCGTAGCGGATGATGTTGACGCTGATACTGCAGGTATTCAGCTTTATAATACCTTTGAGTATAGCCTTGATGGTGGCGAAACCTGGTCTACAGGAAAATATCTTGGTAAGAACCCAACCGTTATAGCGGCAGGTCTTGACGCCGGTGAACACACCGCTATTATTCGACCTTCTTCCCACTACAGGGTAAGAATTGCAGGTTTCTATTCACGTGATGTTGAAAAGTCATCTAACATACTGAATATTGCTGACCTAGTAAATGCAGATGAACAGATTGCTGCTAGTACAACTGAGGCTTATTTTGACTATAACAATGATGATGTAATAAACGAAAGAGACGTTGCAACCGTTAGAAAGATTCTTCTTAATAACAAATAACAAAAGTTTGCGGAAGAAGTAAAAATTTAAATCCACCTGTTTCTGACAGGTGGATTTTTCTAATAAATGATATTTTTATTGTCATTCCGAACGGATGTGAGGAATCTTTAGGTAAGACCCCTCGGCAATGCTCGGGGTGACAGAAAAAATGAATATTGAATAATGAAAAGTAGAAATTAAAAATCCGCCGATTTTCATCAGCGGATTTCCAATTTTGCTCAGGGTGACAGATTTTTATAATTAGTCAATAAGCTCGTACATACTGTTGCTAACCTTACCTGTGGTGGCGTCTACATCATAATCGTATTCTTTGCCATTTGATTCAAACGAAATTTCATAAACTAATTTACCGTCTTCGTTATCAAGGTCGATTTCGTAATCGGTAATATCGGTTTCCTTAATATTTGCGTGTTCAAGGGCGATTTCTTTTGCACGCTCTTTAGTGATTTTAGCTTCACTTGTAGTACTGTTTTGCTGTGTGGAATCTGTACCGCTTTGTTGTGAAGAATTGTCGGTCGCGCTAGGCATCATAGAGCTTATATCACTGCTGATGTCTTCGCCCATTTGTGTTCCACAGCCTGTAAGCATAGCTGAAAATACAAGTGCACAAAAGGTTGCTATTATTTTTTTAAACATAAATATTACTCCTTAAAATTAAATTTGAGCAATATTAGTATGTACAAAAAATTTAAAAATAATACAAAAAATCGCCCCGTGGGGCGATTTTTTGTGACTACATTAGTCATCTATGTCTTTCTCGCTATGGAGGATTTCTCCGTTTTCGGCATTGATAGTATACTCGTATTCAACATAGCCTTTGTTGAAAGAAATTTCGTATTTCCATACACCGTCGTCTTTTTCAAGCTCGATTTGATAGTGAGATATATCAGCAGCCTTTACGCCTGCATGATTTAAAGCGGTGCTTTTTGCTTTCGATTTTGAAATTTTTGCTTCGCTTGAAGTAGCGTTAGGCTTTTCAACAGATATGATTTTTCCTGTTTTAGCATTTATTTCATAATCATAATCGCGGCCTTCATATTCGAATGATACTTCATACTTTGTTACACCGTTATCGCGGTCTAATTCAATTTCATAATCATATATCTGAGATTCTTTAAGACCAGCATCCTTAAGTGCTATAGACTTAGCCTTTGATTTGCTTATAGTACTGCTACTGGAAGATTCGGAGCTTGTAGTTTTACTTGATGTGGATTTTGGCTTTTCAAATGATATAATTTTGCCTGTTGTTGCATTTATATCGTACTCATAATCCTTACCGTTGCTTTCAAAAGAAATATCATAATGAAGCGTGCCGGAGTCGCGGTCAAGCTCGATTTCGTAATCATAGATTTGAGATTCTTTAAGACCTGCATCCTTAAGAGCTATAGATTTAGCTTTTGCTTCGCCGATAAGGTCGCTGCTTGATGACTTAGAGCTTGTTGCCTTTGATGCAGTAGATGTATTTTTATTACTACTATTGTTGCTTGGCTTTGGCTCAGAAGAGGCAACACTTGTGCTGTTCTCGGTTTTTGATTCTTCTTTTTGCGCAGGTTCATCTTGTTTTACGGTTTCATCAGTAACTGCTGTTTCAGAAGAGGATTCACCAGTGTGGATGTGTATTTCAGGTGTGCAAGCCGTGAGAGCTAATGCAACTAAAAGGGATAGAGATAATGCAAATAATTTTTGTAAAAGTCTTTTTTTCATAAGCGTAAGCCTCCTTTAGACTTGAATTTTGTTTTTATTATATGCAAAACGGACGGATGTTATATCCGCCCGTTTTAGTTTAATTAATAGTGGGCGGCTCTATGTCGCCATACGCTATATTATTTAAAGTATCTACCAAGTAAACCTTCGAATGCTTTGCCGTGGCGAGCTTCATCGCGAGCCATTTCGTGAACGGTGTCGTGAATAGCGTCAAGACCTAATTCCTTAGCTTTCTTAGCAAGCTCAAACTTACCGAGAGTAGCACCGTTTTCAGCGTCAATACGCATTTCAAGGTTTTTCTTGGTGCTGTCGGTTACAACTTCGCCTAAAAGCTCAGCAAACTTTGCAGCGTGTTCAGCTTCTTCATAAGCTGCTTTTTCCCAATAAAGACCGATTTCGGGATAGCCTTCTCTATGAGCTACGCGAGCCATTGCAAGATACATACCTACTTCGCAGCATTCGCCGTTGAAGTTTTCGCGAAGACCGTCGATAATGCTTTGGTCAACGCCTTGTGCAACGCCTACAACGTGCTCAGCAGCCCAAGTTTTTTCGCCTGCTTGCTCCTGAAATTTAGAAGCGGGTGCGTGGCAGATAGGGCATTCATCGGGTGCGGAATCTCCTTCATGGGTGTAACCGCAGATAAGACATACATACTTTTTCATTTTGTTTTCCTCCATAGATTTAAATATTTAATTTTTTTAATTACAATTTTTACAGATACCGTATGCTACATAAATTGTTGTATCGGCTGTAAAGCCTGATTCCTTGGCAGTGTCGGCTATATAATCACCATTAAGACGTTGGTCATAAATTTTTCCGCACTCTCTACAGTATAAGTGAAGATGGGGAGAAATATCACCGTCGTAATGTTCAAAGCCGTCACCAACATCAATTTGAAGTACTGCGCCGTCAGCAGTAAGACCTGATAAATTGCGGTATACAGTGCCTAAGCTGATGTTGGGAATTTTTTTACGAACATTTTCGTAAATCCAATTTGCTGTAGGGTGAGTATCTGTTGAGCGTAAAACCTCTAAAATAGCTTCTCGCTGTTTTGAGTAATGCTTCATTTAATCACCCCTAAATCAGTAATGATTACTATTTTATTATAATCATTTTTTTCGATTTGTCAATACTTTTTTTAAAATTTTTTTATTTTATTTATAGGAAGTATTAACCAAAGTGATAATGATTACTGTTTTTATTATACACATTATTTTTATTTTGTCAATAGATTTTTAAAATTTTTTTAAAAATAAAAAAAGCACCGCATTTCTGCGGTGCTTAAAGTTTACTTTTTCGAGAATATTTTATTAAGGATTATTGTAGCGATTACTATAATACCTATTACAATAAATATTGCAATCATTCCTGAAAGCATATATTTTAAATTATCTACAAAAGCCATTGGATTAAAACCACTAAACATAATTTACCTCCTACATAAAGAAGTTAAGGATAAGACCGCCCGCTATAACGGAAGCTATCTGACCCGAAACATTTACGCCAATAGACTGCATTAAAAGGAAGTTCTGTGGGTCTTCTTTAAGTCCCATCTTATGAACAACACGGCCCGACATCGGAAATGCGGAAATACCTGCCGCACCAATCATTGGGTTGATTTTCTTATCTTTTGGTAAG
>JAZSCF010000031.1:0-2095 GCA_045602785.1 Acutalibacteraceae bacterium | reverse complement strand
GGGTGTTGTTGTTTCTAAGCGCGCCAATGTGTAACTGCATTGCCCACTCGAGCTTTGTGTATTCCTTAGCGCAAACTGCAAGCATTGCGGTTTTAAAGGTGTCGATTTCTTCTACAGTTAATTCTTCACCCTTTATTTTCTTTTGGAATACTGCTTTTGCGTCACCTACTGCAAAAGGAACGTATTCTAAAGCGTGGTCGGAAAGGCGACAGCCGTTTTCATGGAAGAATGCAATACGCTCTACCATCCAGCTACAAGCTTTTTCGAAGGAATCAATACCATTAGCTTCTATATAAGGTAAAAATTCAGGCTTTTCAATATTTACAAGCTTGTCAGGGCGGAAGGTAGGTAATATCTTAGTTGTAAAGCCTTCTTCACGCAGTTGCTTGTGGTATCTTAAATCATCTGCAGGGTCATCGGTAGTGCAAATAACTTCTACATTAGATTTTTTAATTAAATTTTTAGCTGAAAAATCTTCTCTTTTAAGTAATTCGTTACATTTATCCCAAACTTCCTTAGCGTTCTTTTCGCTTAAGGGTTCGTCTATATCAAAGTAACGCTTTAACTCTAAAGCAGTCCAATGGTAAAGTGGGTTACCAATAAGATAAGGCATAACACGGCAGAAACCTACCCATTTTTCATATCTGTCCTTATCACCTGTGATGTATTCTTCATCAATACCAAAACTACGCATTTGACGCCATTTATAGTGGTCGCCGCCTAGGAATAGGTCATAAGCATCCTCAAAACGATAATCTTCAGCTATCATTTTAGGTACTAAGTGACAGTGGTAATCAATAATAGGTAAATTTTCTGCAAAATCGTGATAAAGCTTTTTTGCAGTTTCATTTGAAAGGTAAAAATCGTTATTAATAATACCCATAAAAATTCTCCTTATATATGGTTTAAAGCACGATGCCATCCTTGAAAATTGAAATTTCGCGGTAATTGTGTTGTTCGTTAAGGGTTTCTTTTCCGTTAGCTACTTCTATAATATAGTCGTTAAAGCTTTTAGTTAAGTCATCCATAGATACTCCGTCCAAAAGGGGAGAAGCATCAAAATCAATCCAATTAGTCTTTTTTTGTGCTAAGTTTTTATTGGTTGAAATTTTAACAGTAGGAACGGGCGCGCCAACGGGAGTACCACGGCCTGTGGTGAAGAGTATAATGTGCACACCTGCAGCAGTAAGGTTGGTGATAGCTACAATATCGTTACCGGGACCGTTCAATAGGTTAAGACCGTTTTTCTGTACGGTGTCGCCGTAATCGAGCACATCTACCACTTCCGAAAGACCACCCTTTTGAATACAACCTAAGGATTTTTCTTCTAAGGTTGTAATACCGCCGGCTTTATTACCTGGGGATGGGTTTTCGTAGATTACCTGATTATGTTGTGTAAAATAGTCTTTAAAATTATTAATTAAAGCAACTGTTTTTTGGAACTGTTCTTCTGTAGGGCAGCGTTTCATAAGCAAATGCTCTGCACCAAACATTTCGGGCACTTCGGTCATAACGCAGCTGCCGCCTTTGGAAATTAGGCTATCCGAAAAAGAGCCTACCAACGGGTTTGCGGTAATACCGCTAAGACCGTCACTACCGCCGCATTTAAGACCTATTTTAAGTCGGCTTACAGGAATCGGCTCGCGTTTAAAGGTATTGGCATAAGCCTTTAATTCTTCAATAAGCTTTACACCCTCTGCAATTTCATCTTTGAAATCCTGAGTGTTTAAAAATTTAACTCGGTTAGGGTTATATTCGCCTAAAACTTGCTTGAAAACATCAACATTATTATTTTCACAGCCAAGACCTAATACCAAAATACCGCCTGCGTTGGGGTGGTTCACAAGGCCCTTTAGAATAAGCTGAGTTTTGGTTTGGTCGTCGCCTAACTGGGAACAACCAAACGGATGCGGAAAGGTTAAAGCACCTGTTAAAGCGGCAAGCCTTTCAGCAATTTTATTAACACAGCCAACGGTATTTATAATCCAAATATCGTTACGAATACCAACATCGCCGTTTTCTCTAACAAAGCCCATAAAGGTTTCGTTAGAGTTGATTTTTTCAGTGGGGGTGTAGTCGGGTTCGTACACATATT
>JAZSCF010000030.1:0-4897 GCA_045602785.1 Acutalibacteraceae bacterium | reverse complement strand
GGGCAGCAACAATTGCCTGACCTTCTTCAGATGTTGTGTTATTAATATAGGCATTTGTAAACTTAACATTTTTAATAAGTGAATCGCCTATGTAAGCAAATAAACCAAAGCGTTTTTGGTTGCCGTTAAAGTAAAGACCGTTAACGGTATGGCCGTCACCATCAAATGTACCTACAAAACGAACATCAGCCCATACCCAGTTACGAGCACTATCTTTCCAATCAGCCTTAGATGTGTCGTTAAGGTTAATATCATTAGCAAGCTTGAAGTGCAAGCCATCAGTAAGATTTGTGCTTACTACATAAGCCAACTGCGCACCTGTTTTAATAAGGTAAGGCTCGATATCGGTACCTTTACCTTCAAGCGCATCAAGGCTTGAAATCTTACTGCCATCCCATACACCTACAGGTGATCTTAAAACGGGGTAAGCGTTTTCTTTTACTTCCCAAACATTGTCAAAGTCAAAGCCTTGCAAGTTTGTCTTGGCTGCTTCGCCTTTCATTTGGTCATCAGTAAGAACTGTTACGCCTGTTGCAGTATTTGTATTTGTTTTAGAAGTATATACGTTTGTGTATGTAATATGATTTGTATACTTCTTAAAATGCGTGCTGTTTGCAGTATCTGTTACAGGGTGTACTGTGCCATCGGTAAAGCAGTTCGTAACTGTGTGGTTTTTGCTTTGTTCACCTGTATAACCTAAAAGGCCTGATTGGATATTTGGGTAACTTCCATGGGTTGTTACTAATTTTGCCCTTGTTACCGAGCAATCGCTAATTTCAACCTTCTTAGTAGAACCTTCACATCCACCAACAATACCGCCTATGCGAACTTTAGCGCCACCGTCGATATATACATTATCAACCATACATTTTGAAACCGAAACTTCGGTATCTGCGCCGTATGTTTGACCTATAATACCACCTGCGCCACCGTTACCTTTTATGTATGCGTTCTTAACATTTAAGTTAAAAACTTTTGCGCCAACAGTGCTGGTTATAAGACCCGAATATGTGCCGCCTTTACAATAAAGACCGTATACTGTAAATCCACCACCGTCAACCTGGCCACAGAAACCGCTTGACTGAGTTGAATCAGAAAGCCACGGTTTAAATCCCTTTGCATCCCAAGAAGCTGTTGAAGGATTGGTTAAATCTTCAGCTTTAACATCGTTAAGATATATGTCTTTTGTGATTTTATAATATTTGTATGCATCCGTAGAAGCGGCACCGTTGGTGCTGGTTGCATTTTCAGCAACCATTTTATAAAGTTGTGCACCATTTTCAATTAAATACGGTTTTTCTTTTGTACCTTCACCGCCTGCATAACTTGAAGCTTTTGTGCCATCCCATACATCTGAGTCAGCAGCACTCGCAATGATACTAACGGTAAAGACCGATAGTATCATTACTGCACAAATTAATACGGCAACGGATTTATAGAAAATTGATTTTGTTTTAATATTTTTCAATATATCCATCTTTCGTTCCTTTCACGAATTTTTATTTTCGCTAAGATGAATCTTATTTAAGCTTTTTATTAAGCTTAGCAATATCAGCTGTAATTTCGCCCTGATATTTTTTAATAACAGTGGTTACCTGTCCGGGGTCAGCATGAGAGGGAGCGCTAATATAATCAGCCACTGCAGATTCCTTACCTGTTACACCGTTTACACCTGAACCATAGCAGAAATAGAAGTTCTTATTTTTAGTATTAGTTGAAGTAAGCTTGAAGAAGAAGCTTTCAGCTTCCTTAGAAATAAATGCAGAAGTTGTATCATAGTTGTTTACATCAAGATAATAGCGTAAGAAGATACCTGCAGCTACAGGGTTCTTAGCACCCTTACAAAGTCCCCAACCACGAACAAATGAAGCAGGAGTATATTCCTTATCTTTATATGAAGGAAGATATGTAAAGCCTATATCACTAGCCTTCATATTTCTTAAGTAACCTGTTTTCTTAAGGCCGAATGAATGTAAAATAGCAATACCAACCTTACCTGATGGAAATTCGTTAAGAGCAGTGTAAATTGAAGTGGTGCTTAACCAACCTTCTTTCAAGCCGGTAGAAGCCCATTTCATAATATCTTGAGTAACAGCATTTTGTGTACCGTTAACAAACTTACCGTTCTTTAAACCGATTACATTACTGCCTGCCGAGTGAATCAAACCTTCAAGGTGAACTGCACCGCCGATATAATCGGTACCCAAAGAAGCAACCTGTTTCATACATTTGGTCATAGTGTCATAATTCCACTTACCTGCTGCCTGATACTGTTCAGGAGTAGTCCAACCATTGTCACGGAAAATCTTCTTGTTATAGAAAACCATATCTTCATCTTTCCAAATGCTACCAACAGTATCTACAAGATAGGTTTTGCCTTTAACAGTTGCAATATCAATAAGAGATTTATCCCAAATAGCTTCTTTTAGATTAAGCTTTGCAGCATCAATAGGTTGAAGCGCATCTATACAATATGGGAAAGTGTAGGTTGAAAAATAAACATCAGGAGCTTTACCCGAAGCAATTCTACCTAATACTTTGTTTGTATATTCAGATTCGGTCATCAAATCTACATTAACTTTAATACCGTATTTCTTTTCAAAATCTTTTACAACAGGACCATCTTCATATTGGGCAGGATTACGCCAAGTAGCATATGTTATGGAAGTACCTTTGTAATCAGCAGGGTTTACATTGTCATTAACAACGGTATCACCCTTTGAAGGTGGCTTTTTACCTGATGAAGTAGTAGAACTTGCTTCACTGCTTTCAGTTTTAGAAGGTGTTGATGTTGGAGCCGAGCTTGAAACTTGTTCTTGCGAACTAACCTGTGAACCATCTTCGTACTGGTAAACATATTCTACCTCTTCGCCACCACAACCTGCGGCACAAACAAGCATGAGCAATGTAAGAATAAGTGCGAATAATTTAATTAATTTACTTTTCATATCTTTTTCTCCTTATATTTTATTACTCAGCAATCCAAAGACCGCCGGTATTGGGTTTTTGATAAAGTCTTACGTATTCAACAAAATACTCACAAGGCAAGGTTGAAAAATCACTTGGAATATTTTTAGGAATAAGATGGTTATTAATACGAATGAATACGGGATTCATAAAGTCAGACATATCTTTTAGGCTATCGAGCTGTACACTTTCGGTCCAATTGTAGTGATAGTATTTTTCACCGTTGATGTAAATTGTCATATTCTTTGGTGTCCACTCAAATCCGATAGTTTGATATACATACGATTGATTCGGATCCATTCCTAAACTACTCTTTACCGGAGTTTCAACTGCACCCAATGATGAGTGCTTATTAACTATTAACGGGTCATTGTCGATACCCACAGCATCATCGTAAAACCATTTATGTAGGTTTGGCGCAAGTGTTGTATACTCTACAATATCAATTTCAGCCGAGAAATTTGAAGGCTTTATATCACCGCGTTCAAACAACGGACTAACTACAGCGCCTTGTCTGCAAGCACCCGAAAGCCATAATGAAGGCCATGCTCCATTACCAAAAGGAATACGTGCTTTCATTTCCAAATAACCATATTGGAAGTTCATATTCTTTTTGCCTTCAACAGTATAAGGTGCTATTGCTTGGATTTGATTATTATCGGGGTCGAACCAACGCAAAGCCGATAGCTTTAAAAGACCGTCAGATACATTTAGTGCTGCGGGGTCGCTTGAAAGCTTGAAAGAACTTTCAGCACTTATGCTTGTGGTTAAATCCCATTTAGACGTATCAAGCTTATTACCGTCGAACTCGTCGCCCCAAACAAAGTTATATGTACCGTCGCCTCTTTTGATTTTTGATGCAAATTCATACTCACCTGTAAGGGTGTTTACGCTACCCTTCTTAAATTTGAAAGCTGTAAACCAAGAAACCGCCTTAATTACACCGTTAAAGTTGCCGCTTTCAAAGAAAACCTTCTTACCGTCAACCGAAACCGCATACTTGTTATCGGCAAGCTTGGATTTTTTACGGTTAGTATCACCAACAAGAATTTCTTTGTCCTTCTTAGCGGCAGTATCGGAAGCTATGCCAACTTTTATACCGTTTTTAGAGAAATACTCAACCAGTTTTTGTGAGGCTTGCTTTAACTGAATATTTCCGTCGGGGTAAATAACCGTATAATCTTTTGTAACATCAAAAGGTACAACCTTTGTACTGTATTCTTTTTCACGGATGTCGGTTTGTACCGTGCCCTTGTCTGCAAGCTCACGGTCTGATAGATATGTTTCTTCAATAACTGAATCAACATCATCCTCATTACCACTTTCGACAGTGTCTTCAACAACGCTATTGTTTTCAACAGTATCGGAAACCTGAGAGGAAGGTCTTTTTATAACAATTACCTTCTTTTTCTTTTTGCAACCTCCCAATGAAACGCAAAGTGTTAAAACCATTAACAAACAGATAATCTTTTTCACAATGCTCATATCTTTTTTCCTTTCGAATGATTTTAACAATTGAAGCACTCAATTGTTCAATAGCACCGGATAATCCGAATATGCACCAAAGCATAAAAAGGGACAATAATGCTATTATTAAAATAATTATATAATACCGCGATTGATATTTAAATAAGGAATACAATTGAAAAAGTACGGAAAACAATTTGAAGCAATTATCTAAGTCAATTCATAAAAAGTATTCAATATGCTACAAATTAAACTAATTTTATTAAAACTTATATATATAAACTCGCAAAAATGCACTAAAAAATGCGGAATTTTATCTCTTCGCTTGAAAAACTAACTTTTTGGAAAAATGAACAATCCTATGCAAAAAAAGTTTTTGTTCCATAAAATTCCATTTTCAAAACGCATATATTTCCTACAAAAAGTACAAAAATATTCATTTTTTCTGTCTCAAACTCTTATG
>JAZSCF010000029.1:0-21337 GCA_045602785.1 Acutalibacteraceae bacterium | reverse complement strand
GGTAGCAGCAGAGGTAATGGTAATACCACGCTCTTGCTCTTGCTCCATCCAGTCCATGGTTGCGCCGCCATCATGAGTTTCACCCATCTTGCGGTTGATACCGGTGTAGAAAAGGATACGCTCAGTGGTGGTGGTTTTGCCGGCGTCGATGTGAGCCATGATACCAATATTTCTTGTCATTTCAAGAGATACCTTTCTTGGCATATAAACCTCCATACCGCTTAAGCGGTTAGTAATAAAATCTTAGTTTTTAAACTACCATCTGTAGTGTGCAAACGCTCTGTTTGCTTCAGCCATCTTATGGGTATCTTCGCGCTTCTTAGCAGCACCGCCCATACCGTTAACAGCATCTAAAATTTCACCTGCAAGGCGTTCTTTCATAGTTCTTTCAGAACGGTTGCGGCTGTATGTTGTTAACCAACGAAGACCGAGAGTTTGCTTTCTTTCGGGACGAACTTCAAACGGAACCTGATAGGTTGCACCGCCCTTACGTACTGCCTTAACTTCTAATTGGGGCATTACGTTTTCCATAGCAGCGTCGAACACTTCAAGTGGGTCCTTCCCTGTTTTTTCGGTAATGATGTCAAACGCACCGTAAACAATCTTTTGAGCAACACCCTTCTTACCATCAAGCATAACGTTGTTGATAAGACGTGTAACTACTTTTGAATTGTAAAGCGGATCTGGTAATACATCACGTTTAGCAATAAAGCCTCTTCTTGGCACTTTGCTTCCCTCCTTCATAGTAATGATATCATAGGTACTCGAGTTGACTTCCCCGTGGCACCAAGCATAGGCTTTATACATTATATATATAAGCCGCTGCTTGATTTTGCAGCAGAGATTAAGTCTACTAAATTATTTTGCACCTGCTTTTGGACGTTTTGCACCGTATTTTGAACGGCTTTGCATTCTGTTTGCAACACCCTGTGTATCAAGGCTACCGCGTACGATATGGTAACGTACACCAGGTAAGTCCTTAACACGACCGCCACGAATAAGAACAACGCTGTGTTCCTGTAGGTTGTGACCGATACCTGGGATGTAAGCCGAAACTTCAATACCGTTTGAAAGACGTACTCTGGCAATCTTACGAAGAGCAGAGTTAGGCTTTTTAGGGGTAGAAGTCTTAACTGCTGTGCACACGCCACGCTTTTGCGGTGAATCGTTATCGGTATGCTGACGCTTCATAGAGTTGTAGCCCTTTAAAAGAGCAGGAGCTTTAGCTTTCTTTTCGATAGTTTCACGACCACTGCGAACCAATTGGTTAAAGGTAGGCACTACTGAATCTCTCCTTTCTTGAAAATTATGAAAATTACGCCAAAACATAATATCGCATAATATTTCACGCTAGAACATAATATCATAAAAATTCAACTATGTCAAACATTTTTTTGCACAATAATAAATTTTTTTAATTGACTTTATTATATATATGTTATAAAATGAAAAAAGCGTAAGTTTAAGATTGTATTTTAGGAGATTTATGATGGCAGGTACAATTTCTAATTCAGTAATAAAGCGCTTACCACGCTATTATAGGTTCTTGGGTGAGCTTAGAAACGAAGGGCTTACTAAAATTTCATCGCGTGAGCTATCGCAGCGTATGGGCCTTACCGCAAGCCAGATACGACAGGACCTTAACTGCTTTGGTGGGTTCGGTCAACAAGGCTACGGTTATAATATTGACATTTTAAGAGAAGAAATTGCATATATTTTAGGTTTAGACAAACCTAAGGGTATTATTCTTATAGGTACTGGTAATTTAGGCAGAGCAATCACAATGCATATGAACTTTGAATCTAAGGGCTTTCACTTAGTGGGGCTTTTTGATGAAAAGGAATCTCTTGTAGGTAAAATTGTTAAAAATCAGCCTATTAGAAATATAAATACATTGGATGAATTTTGCCGCGAAAATTTACCAAAGGCGGCAATACTTTGTATCCCTAAGGAAGCGGCGCAAAAAATCACCGACCAGCTTATTAAATTAGGGGTAAAAAGCTTTTGGAACTTCAGCCACTACGATATTGCAGTAAACCACCCCGATGTAAAGGTTGAAAATGTTCACTTGGGCGACAGCTTAACAAGACTTTCTTATAAAATGAATAACTAATATAAAAAAGCGACCTTATCGGTCGCTTTTTTATATCATTTCGTTTTCGATAAAACGGACTACGGTAGTCCAGTAAAGCTGTGGGTCGCGCGAAGAGCTTTGCGCGTGGCCTGCGCCTTCTATAACAAGCTTTTCTTTTTTGCAATTAGCGGCGTTATAGAGCTTATCTAACATTTCAAACGGAACAAATTTATCTTCACTGCCGTGGATAAATAGGGTTGGGATTTTAATTTTTGCTGCTTGCTTGGTGCTATCGGCTTCAAGCAGATTTACACCCGATTTTGCATAGGCTACCAAGGAGGCTATATCAAGCATTGGGAAAGCGGGTAGGTTGAATAAAGATTTCATTTGTACCGAAAATTGTTCATAAACCGAAGCGTAGCCGCAGTCTTCAATCGCGAGTACTACCTGCTCGGGTAATGCTTCGCCTGCAAGATTGACTACGGTAGCGCCACCCATTGAAACACCGAAAAGACCGATTTTAGCCTTGCTGTTAAGCTTTATAATTTCATCAATCCATAAAAGGTTATCCTTACGTTCGGGCCAACCCATGCCTATGTATCTGCCTTCGCTTTTACCGTGCGCTCGGGCATCGGGCAGTAGTACGCTGTAGCCCATATCGTAAAACTGCTCGGCGTAGAAGTTCATATCCGAAGCGCAGCTTTTATAACCGTGAAAGACCAACATAAAATTGCCGTTATTGTATTCTGTATCATTTTCTATAAGATAAGCGTGAAGCTTTAGCCCGTCGGGGTTTTCAATATATACATCCTTTGCATGCTCATAAAACCAAGAGCCTTCTTGCGGCGCGCCCGAAAGACCGCCCACGTTAGACGGTATAAGCGAGTATTTTGAATTTTTATCAAGCGCGTAGGCGGCTAGAAAGTTTGAAGCAATTAAAGTGACGGTAATAACTATTATAAGAAGCACGCTAAGGGTAATTATCAAAGCTTTACGAAGCTTTCGGCTTATTTTCATATCATCACCTATTTTTTTCTTTTTATTATACAATATCTGTATATAATGGTCAATAAAATCTGATATTTTTTGTTTTGCAACACACCACTTAAAATAATGTTTGACAATTGTTTGATATATGTTATAATGCAGTTAAAACCGAAAGGGGATTTAATATGAATTACAATGTTATTGCATTTGCTAAAGAAGAACTAACAAAACACTTGGATATATTAGGTGTTACTGCGGATATTGAACTAAAAATAGGCAAATTTGATGTAGAAGACCCTTTTTTTGACGACGCTTACAGCATTTCGGTTAAGGATAAAAAAGGTGTAATTACAGGTTCTAATGGAAGAAGTGTCCTTTTCGGAGTTTATCGCTTGTTGGAAGAATGGGGAATTACTTGGGTGCGCCCGGGACCTAACGGAACACATTATCCCAAAGAAGCAACCCCTAAAGATTTGGAAATATACGAAAAAGCATATTTACGCCACCGTACAATGTGTATTGAAGGCGCTATAAGCTTTGAAAATGTTACCGACATGGTTGACTGGATGACAAAGGTTGGTTACAACTCTTACTATGTACAGTTTGAAAATTCTTATATCTTCTTTGTACAATGGTATGAGCATTATTCAAGTCATTGCAAAAAGCCTGAGCCTTTCAGCTATCAAATGATTGAGGATTATATGGAAGAGCTTACCGTAGAGCTTAAAAAACGCGGTCTTTTGTTCCATAGAAAAGGTCACGGTTGGCATCACGTTCCATTTGGCCTTTCGGAAGACCCCAAGGTGAAGGTTTTGCCTGAAGATATGCCAAAATCTTTCTTGGATTTGTGCGCAGAGCGTGACGGCAAACGCGGTCTTTATGATAACTCACTTTATTTAACAAATCTATGTTATACACATCCAAAAGTTATTGAAACTATTGTAGATTCGGTTTATGATTATCTCTTGCGTCACCCTGAAACCGACGTTCTTCATTTCTGGCTGGCTGATTCTTTGAATACCAACTGCCAATGTGAGACATGTTCAAAATCTACATTTACTGATACTTATGTAAATCTTATTAACGCAGTTACTGATATGTTTGTTGAAAAAGATATCAAGGTTAAACTGTCACCCGTTATGGGACTGAATTCAGCTTTTGCTCCTAAATATGAAGAACTTCGTAACCGCGAGTGTTTGCTTTTAAGCTTTGCCCCAATTACACGTACATTTACCGAAGCTTTCCCCGACCATTACCGTCGCACTACACCCCCCAAGGACGGAGAAACCGGCTTCAAAAAGTCATATGATATTGATGAAAACCTTTCTTATCTTTATGAATGGAAAAAGCATTTTGACGGCGACTGGTTGGATTTTGATTACCATCTTATGTGGGACCATCTTTTAGAAGGTGGCGGAGAAAATCTTGCAAAAATCATTATGCAGGATATTAAAAATCTTATGCCGCTTGGTATGAACGGTTATATCAGTTGTCAATTACAGCGTAACGCTTTCCCATCGTCTATTTGTATGACTGTTTTAGCCAAAACAATGTGGAATAATAAAACCGATTTCCAAAAATTGCGAACCGAATTATATGCGGCTTCCTTTGGCGAAGATGCAGTAAAAGAGCTTTGTGATTATTTTGCAACAATATCTGATTGCTTTGATGTTGCTATAATGAAGGATGAAGCATCGGGCCATGATGTTATTGATACCACTATCGATAAATCTGCTGATGTTGCTATTCTCCGCGATAAGATGATTAAGGTAATAAAAGTATTCGATGATTTTAAGCCGATTATTGAAAAGCATTTAACTACCCCTGATGCTTGCCAGAATGATTCTTGGCAATATCTTAAACTACATAATCATATATATGGATTGCTTGCAAAATCAATTTTAGAAAGAATTGAAGGCAATTACGAAAAAGCAAACGAGCTTCGTGATGAATCGATACGTTTCTCTTTTGAAAATGAGGATTTCTTACAACCCGTATTCGATTGTCATATGTATAGCCGTATGGTTAAAGGCAGAATTCGTGTTGCAAATCCCGATATTGGTGCACCTGAGCTTATTGGTAATGCAGAAGCAATATAATTTTAGTAATAAGAAGTATAGCGTAGGCGTTGTACTGTTAAGAATGGTTATTTAAGACAATATACGATTTTCGGATAGCAGATAAAAAACGAGCTTATGAAAAATAAGCTCGTTTTTTTTTAAATTTTACCTGCAACAATATCGCGTATTATTGCATCCATTTGGTCGCGTTTTTTCTCCATATCGGCAAAAAGCGCGAACTGATTTCTTGCACGGTCAAGGTTGTGACCTTCTCGGTGGATTTTAAAATACACGTCCCCTTCAAGATGGTCGGTTAAAAATCTCATACCGCATTCAATTGTCATCATCATAGCGCCAACAGGCAAAAGCTTAATTTCGGTATCGGTAAGCTTTCCTTCACAACCTTCAATAAATCCTTTTGCAAATGCGCTAAATAGATCAAGGTCTAACGAAATTTTTGAAAGGTCGGTTTCATCTTCTGCTGCTGTATTTGCGCCAAAGCGTATAGAATCGCCAAAATCGTTAACCGAATAGCCGGGCATTACGGTATCAAGGTCGATTACTGCAACCGCGTGACCGTCATTAGCATCAAACAAAATATTGTTAAGCTTGGTGTCGTTGTGGGTTACTCTTGTAGGAAGAGTGCCGTCCATTCTTGCATTCTCTAAAATACTACAAAAATCGCGACGTGCATTAACAAACTCTATTTCATCCTTTACAAGCGCTGCTCTGCCAACAACATCCTTTTCGACTGCCAAAGCAAAGTTTTCAAATCTTTTTGGGGTATTATGGAAGTCCTTAATAACTTCGTGAAGCTCGTGGGCAGGAAAATCAGAAAGGCAATTTTGAAAATGGCCAAACGCCTTTGCGCAAACATAAAAATCGTTTGCGTTCTCGACTTTATCGCGAGAAACTGTATCCTTAAGAAAATCGTACATTCTCCAATATGTATTTTTAGAATCCTTAAACAAAAGCTCGTCATTTTTTGTTTTTATAACGGTAAGGGTTGCTCTTTCAGGGTCCTTATCCGCCTTTTTTAAGATGTGTGATGTAACCTTATCAATATTTTCCATCATTTTATAAGGTTCACGGAAAATGCTATCATTAACCCTTTGTAATATGTACTTATCACTCTCGGTGGAAAGTAAAAAGGTGTCGTTGATATGTCCGTTTCCCCAAGGCTTAATATCCTTAATCTCGCCTATTCGTGAAAAGGCATCTAACGCTTCTTTTAGCTCACAATAAAGTTCATCTTTAATCATTTATCAAAAATCCCCTTCAAATTCTGTTAGGTTTATTACTTTTCCTGTAATTCGTGATTCTTCTGCCGCAAAGGATATCATATGGTTGTCACATGATTCTCCAATTTCGCACACAGAGTTGCTTCTTTTTCCGTTCATAAGGTCGCGAAGCGCGTGAATAATTCCCGTGTCGCCGCCACCATGACCACCAGTAATGGCTTCGCTTGCTGCTGCAGAATCAAAATCAAATGTACGGGTCTCGCGAGTTAAGAAATTAAAAATTTCAATCTGGTCGCCATTCATTTTGGCGTTTATTTCACCCTGAGTTCCCATAATTCGCAGTACCCTGCCGCCTTCAGTAAAGGCACTCATTGCAAAATCTACATAAACATCATCGCCGAATTTTAAATTAACGGTTTGATGGTCTACAACATTGTTATCGCATTTAAAAACACATCTTCCATACGGGGCTTTTTTAATAGCCGCCATACAGTCTTCTTTTGTGGGAAGCACCTTTTCGGTGGCAACAAAATCAAGCCAACCTTCACCGCCGTATTTCATATCAACATATATTTTTTCTGCGTTATAGGGGCAGGTTTCCCCAACGGGGCAGCCTTGGTAACAATACTCGGGTGAGCCTTTTGGCGCATTTTCTTTTCTAAAGTATGAAAGCGAGCCAAAGCTATGAACTTCGGTGCATTTTTTGCCTATAAGCCAAGCCAAAATATCCATATCGTGACAGGTTTTTTGAAGTATCATGCAAGAGCTTTTTTCACTATTGCTCCAGTTTCCCCTAACAAAGCTATGTGTTTGGTGAACATCACCCACACATTCAATAGCTTGGATATTCATAACTTTGCCTATTTCGCCGCTATCAATAATACTCTTAAGCGCCATAAAGAAGCGGGTAAAACGAAGCACATGGCAAACAAGAACAAAAACACCCTTTTCTTCTGCCGCTTTTTGTATGATGCGGCATTCCTTTGGGGTAGCGGCTATAGGCTTTTCAAGTAAAAGATTATAGCCTTTTTCTATGGCGGCCATTGCAGGTGCAAAATGGTCGCGGTCCATAGTTGCTATTATAACAAGGTCAGCAAACTTTTTACGCTCGAAAATTGGCTCCCAGCTTTTAAAGCACATATCTGATGCAATGGCGTGCTCTTTTTGTATATAATTACGCCTGTCGTCTATTGGCTCCGCACAAGCGACAACTTCAAAATCATCCTGAAAATCCGATTTCATAATATCGGTATAGGTCTTACCGCGCGAACCACAGCCTATAACAATTATCTTTTTCTTTGGCATTGTATTTTTCCTCCGTAACATAAAGAATGGTTGACTCATATTTTTCTTTATGATACTATAAATAATAAGGAAAAGCAATTAACTATTTAATTGCTTAGTTGTATTATTTAACTGTTTTGGAGAATTGATATGAATAAAAACAGCCAAAATTTGTTCGATATCGTATCTGAAAAAGCGCTTACACGAGCAGATATGACAAAAATGTTTAGTTTTTACACCTTGTTAGACCCGACAAAGCAGGGAATTGACCAAAGCAATATTGCATCAAATGAGCGACCGCTAATCGTAAACTGTGCCGGAAATTATGCATCCGATTTTCTATTTACAACCGATAAAAAGACAGGCAGGCTTGATTATCAGCTAATTTATGTTAATTCGGGAAAGCTGACAATGTTTTATGGGGAGCGTAAAATCGTATTAAAGGAAGGCGATATAGTATTATTACCGCCCGAAACACCTTATAAATACACTAATATAGGCTCAAAAAAAATCAGCTATTTTTGGGTCCATTTCACAGGTGGAGAAGCCGAGAAGCGCTTGGAAGAATATTCTATAAAACCGTTTCCAACAGTTTATGAAACAAAGCCCGGAAATCACATTCCACAGCGCTTTTTCGCTATTTTTGATGCATTTTCAAAGCGCAACATACATCTTGAACGAGAATTATCCGCTTTACTTGAACGGTTACTCATAACAGTTACCAGAAGCGTAACTACAGGAGAAAAGCAAGGTGCGCTCTCTCGTTCTATTAAATATATAGGCGCAAATTACAATAGCGATATACGCATAGCCACCCTCGCCGAAATGGAGCATCTTAGCGTATCAAGATATAATTTTCTTTTTAAAGAACAGTTTGGCATTCCACCCACAAAATATATGCTAAGTCTTAGAATGTCCTCCGCAAAGGAGCTTATATGCTCTACCGACCTATCAATAAAACAAATAGGAATTATGTGCGGTTATGAGGATGCACCATTTTTTACTAAAACCTTTAAAAGATTTTTTGGTGTATCACCTATTGAATATAGAAATTTGTATATTAAATAATTGAATAAAAGAAGCGACAATTGTTTAAAGGGAATTGTCGCTTCTTTTTGGCGGAGACGGCGAGATTCGAACTCGCGGGCGCGTAAGCGCTAACTGATTTCGAGTCAGCCCCGTTATGACCACTTCGATACGTCTCCGTATATGTTAAACTCCCGAAAGAGTGTTAACGCAATATTAAATTTTCTTATCGAACGGGGCGCCCCGTTATGTCCTGTTGCGGTTCCCGAAATTTTTTAACACTGCTGTGTAAAATTTCGACCGCGGCCACTCCTTATTGCTCGCTGTATCTGCCACTGGCAGCGCTCGCAAACGTCCCCACTTCGATACGTCTCCGTATATGTTAAACTCCCGAAAGAGTATTAACGTAAATATTTAATTTTCTTACCGAACGGGGCGCCCCGTTATGTCCTGCGATCCCCAAACAATACAATTATTATAAATAATCGGCACCAAATTGTCAAGGATTAAATAATATATATAGTATTATAAACAAAAGAGCTGCCAAGCAACTTACAAAGATAATTGCTTGGCAGTTCTTAATTTTTAAAATTTATAGATAAATACTATTTTGTGCCGAATAAACGGTCACCTGCGTCACCCAGACCAGGTAAGATATATCCGTTTTCGTTAAGCTGTCTATCCAAAGTGGAAACGTATATATGCACATCTGGATGAGCTTCTGCAACACGGCTTACACCTTCGGGTGCGCCGATTACCGCCATAAACTTAATATTCTTGCAACCGCGTTTTTTAAGCTGAGTAATAGCATCGCAAGCGCTACCGCCTGTAGCAAGCATTGGGTCAATAACAAGCACAAGCTTGTCTTCAATGCCATCAGGCAATTTGCAATAATATTCCATAGGCTCTAAGGTTTCTTCGTTACGGCAAAGGCCTATATGACCAACCCTTGCAGACGGGAAGAGCACATGAACGCCGTTTACCATACCAAGACCTGCACGAAGAATCGGAACAATAACAATAGAATTATCCTTAACCATATACTGTGTACAGGTTTCTAGCGGAGTTTTAACCTGACACTCAACGGTGGGAACACCCTCACGCAAGCTTTCAAAGGTCATAAGAGTGGTTATTTCTTCAACCAATTCTCTAAATTCCTTCATACTTGTTTTTTCATTGCGCAAAATTGCAACCTTGTGATTTATAAGCGGGTGATTAAAAATTGTTACGTTATCGTAAGTTTTCATTAAAATTACTCCTGATTTTTCTTCTTAGCATGAAGAACGATATTTACGATGATGCCTAAAATGAGTGAGCCTGCAATAGCAGTAATTGTAACCTTACCAATAGCCATAGCCATACCGCCGATACCGGGGATAAGGATAGAAGATACGGTAAAGAGATTAGCATTATCTTCAAGATCAACCTTTTGAATCATCTTAAGACCTGAAACAGCGATAAAGCCATAAAGGGTAATACAAACGCCACCCATTACACAACCTGGGATAGAATCAAGGAATGCAACAAAGGGTGAAACAAAAGAGATAAGAACTGCCATAATAGCAGTAGTAGTAATAGTAGCAACAGAAGCGTTACGGGTAATAGCTACGCAACCTACTGATTCGCCGTAAGTGGTGTTGGGGCAACCGCCAAAGAAAGCACCTACCATAGAACCTACGCCGTCACCAAGAAGTGTGCGATGTAGACCCGGGTCTTCAAGAAGTTCTTGATCGATGATAGTAGAAAGATTCTTGTGGTCTGCAATATGTTCAGCAAATACAACTAAAGCAACAGGAACATAAGCCACAGCTATAGTAGCAACATAAGAACCATTGAAATCTTTAACGCCTTTAAGTGCTTCAAGGAATGTAAACTGTGGAACAGCGATAAAGGTCTTTAAGCCAACGCCGTCAGCTACGAGAGCCTGGAAGGGAGTGAAGTCAACAATCTTAAGAGCATCGTTACCGGTAGCATAACCAATAGCGGTGAAGATTATACCTACAACATAGCCTGCAAGGATACCAATAATAAAGGGGATGAGCTTGGTCATCTTTTTACCGTATGTAGAGCAAATAGTAACTACAAATAAGGTAACTATAGCGCAAATAAAGGATACCCAAGCGGAAGTACTCATAACGAAAGAGCCGTTACCGTCTTGCGGACCGTAAGAAAATACATCCTTAATAGCAGCGCCTGCAAGAGAAAGACCGATAAGAGCAACTGTAGGTCCTATAACAACTGCCGGCATAAGCTTGTTTATCCATTTAACGCCTACAAGCTTAACAATAATAGCGATTACTACATAAACAAGACCTGCAAAAACAGCACCAAGGATTATACCAAGGAAACCGAGAGAAGCCGATGTAGCACCTGCAAAAGCAGCAACCATAGAGCCAATGAATGCGAATGAAGAACCCAAAAATACGGGGCTGCGGAATTTAGTGAAGAGTTGATAAACTATTGTACCAACACCTGCGCCAAAAAGAGCCGCAGAAGCGCTCATGCCGTTACCAACTATTGCAGGAACTGCGATAGTTGCCGCAAGGATTGCAAGCAATTGCTGAATAGCAAAAACTATCATTGCGCCGAATTTGGGTTTATCGTGTATGCCGTAAACCAATTTGTTTTCCATAAGAAAACGCCTCCAAATATTTTTTTAAGCCGAAATTTTTTCGCCCTTATGTGACATTGTACCACAAGATATTGTGTATTGCAAATGTAAAATTCATAATTTCGACACAATTTGATATTTTTATGCAAAACATATAAAAACAAGGGGGTATTTTTTATGTTTAGGTTATTATGATTCAAGTATTATCTCTTCTAAAGCGCGCTTTGGCACATTTAATGTGTCGCCCTGCAAGAAGTATTTTACATCGCCGTTTTGCATCACGGTTTCAGTGGGGTTTTCCTTAGGATAACCGAGCGCTACCACACAAGAAATCTCTATATTATCGGGCAAATCTAACATCCTTTTAAGCTTGGGGCGTTCAACAGACGCCAACCAGCAAGCGCCAACACCGTCTTCCAAAGCGGACAGAATAATATTTTCTACCGCGGCGCCCACGTCCATATCATAATTTGCTTTACTGATGTTATGGTCAATACAAACTACTATATAAGCGGTGGGCTTTTCATCTTCTTTGGGGGTATATTCGCCTTTTAAATATCCCGCCCATTTAAGCATAGAAAAAACCTTGTCTGTATTTTCTTTATCAGATACTATGGCATACTTAAGCGGTTGTAAATTTGCAGCACTGGGGCACAGCCTTGCCGCTTCTATATATGTTATTAGTTGTTCTTTAGAAATTGGTTTGCTTTCAAATTTTCTAATAGTACGCCTTTTTTTAATAAGCTCTTTTACTGACATAATTATCACACACCTTTGTATACATTATATAACTTAATAAGTTTACTTTCAAGTATTTAAAAAAGTTGAAATTATTATAGATTTATTGTATAATGATATTAAACCAATAAACTTAGGGGGAATTAATATGAAATGTAATAATTGCGGTTTTGAATATGATGACAGCTTGAGAGTTTGTCCTAACTGTGAACCTAGTCTACAGCCTGCAGCAATAAGCCTTAACCCTGCAGCTGACAAGGTATGTGCCGCTATTACAGACAGCTTATTTTTAGTAATGTGTATTTTAATGTCGGCATCTTGCTTATTTGGTCTTTTGGCAGGCGGTCTTCCTATATTAAATATATTGTTTACTATTTTTATGTGGCTTACGTACGCTCAGGCACGCAAGGGAATACTCGATTCAACACATCTTCGTTCATTAAGCGGTACCACATTTGCAGTTTATGTCATAAATTATGTTGCTGCAGGATGTGTCGCCTTTGTAGGCATTATGATTGCTTTTGCTTTAAGTGTTATTTCGCAAACACCTGATTTACTAGATGAAATTAAAAGCGCAGCCGAACTTGAAGACCCTGTGTTTGCTGAACAAGCAATGAATATTATTACAAATTACGGTGCACTTATTGGTGTAATTGTCGGTGTGGTTATAATCGTAATTGCCGCTATAATGATAGTGCTTAATATTCTTGGATACAATAAAGTACATAAATTTGCTAAATCGGTTTACCAAAGCATTGATATGAACACTATTGGATTCCAAAACGCTAAAACCGCAAAGGTATGGCTTTACATTATAGCTGCTTTTACCATTGTTTCGGCTATTTTAAATATGCCAAATACCGAATTTGAAGGCATCGCTTACTTAATTGCTGAAATATGTTTCGCGCTAACGGCAATATTTGCAGGCGTGCTTATTGGCAAATACTTGCAAGAAGAAAACTAATAATTTAAGCTTTTAAAAAGCGAACCATTTGAAAATTCAAATGGTTCGTTTTTTTATTAATTTTTTGTATAAAAAAACCAAATTTTCTGTAGACAAAACGCACCTTTTATGCTAAATTATAAGTAACTAATTTTGGTTTTAAAAACCAAAAAGGAGTGTTGCCGAAATGATTAAAGCTACAAAGGAATTTTTAGAACAAAACGAGGCACTGTTTGAAAATCGCAAAAAGGAAATTTTAAACAGTAAGGACACTATTAAAATTACAGGCACCGCCTATTATGTTGCAAATGATGGCGACGATAATAACGACGGCAAGAGTGAAAATACGCCTTGGAAAACTACCAAAAAGGTATCCGAATTTGAATTTTTGGCAGGTGATGGTGTTTTCTTCAGGCGTGGTGATTTATTTCGCGGCGGTTTTACTGCAAAGTCTGGCGTAACATACGCAGCTTACGGAAACGGCGACAAGCCTAAGTTTTATTCGGGCGAAAAAAATATGGCAGATGAAAGCCTTTGGGAGTTATACGATAGCGAACATAACATTTGGAAATACAAAGAAAAAATCATTGATGTAGGTACGCTTGTTTTTGATGATGGTGTTGCTCATTCAAGAAAGCTTGTTCCTAACTTTAAGGACGGCGGCTATGTACTGCGCGATGACCCTACAAAAGAGTTTGTTATGGAAAATGATATGACAAACGATTTAGATTTGTTTTTTGATTACAGAAAATGTGAAGAGGGCGAAACGGTGCCAAGAATAAGAGGTAAGCTTGGCGATTTATATCTTCGTTGTGACAGCGGTAACCCCGGTAAGCTTTATAATTCTATTGAAGCGTTAATTTGTGTTAACCTTATTTCACTTGGCCGTAACCCAGATGTTACAATAGATAACCTTTGCATTAAATATGTAGGTGCTCACGGTATAGGTGGTCACGTATTTATAAAGGGATTAACCGTTACAAACTGTGAGTTTGGTTGGATTGGTGGCGGAATACAACATTATAATCCAAATGGCAGAGTAACCCGCTACGGCAACGCGATTGAAATTTACGGTGCCTGTAAAGATTACACAGTAAGCAACAACTATATCTACGAAGTATATGATGCAGGCGTTACACATCAGTTTTACAGTGATAATAAATGTATGATGGAAGATATACTTTATAGCGACAACGTTATTGAAAACTGTGTTTATGCAATTGAGTATTTCTTGGGTCAGGGCTGTGAAGATTTGGGCAAGATTAAAAATTGTATGATAAAAAATAATATTTTGCGCTTTACCGGCTACGGTTGGGGTAGACAACGCTATAACCCCGATACACCTGCTGCCATTAAAACCTGGTCTGCTCAAAATGCATCTGAAAACTATATTATTAAAAATAATATTTTTGACCGTGGCACACAAAACTTTTTACATATAGCCGCTATAACTACACAAGATCTTCCTAAAATGGATGGTAATACCTATATTCAACATTTAAACGGGCCTTTGGGTAGGTTTGGAAGTAATAAAGAAAACCCCCCCGAGCTTCATGCGTTTGATATGCAAGCCGAAGAAAAAATCAATAATATTTTTGGTGATAAAAACGCTAAGGTTTATTATATCGATTAGAGGTGCTTTGTTATGATTAAATTAACAAACGAAAAGGCTTTAGAATTTGATGCTTTATTCCAAAAACGCAAGGCTGAAATTTTAAACACTAAGGATAACCTTAAAATTAGCGGTACCGCATATTATGTTGCTAATAACGGCGATGATAATAACGATGGCTTAACCGATGCTACCGCTTGGAAAACACTTAAAAAGGTACACGAAGCCGAACTTCAGTACGGTGACGGTGTGTTCTTTAAGCGCGGTGATATTTTCCGCGGTTGCTTCCACACTAAAGCAGGTGTTACTTATGCGGCTTACGGCGAAGGCGCCAAGCCGCGACTTTACGCAGGCGATAAAAACTTGGCTGACAAAGACCTTTGGGAAGTATACGACAGCGACCACAATATTTGGAAATTAAAGGAAAAGCATCTTTGCGTGGGTACGCTTGTATTTAACGAAGGTGAAGCCTGTTCAAGAAAGCTTATCCCAAGCTTTAAGGACGGCAAATACGTTTGCCGAAACGACAAGAGTAAGGAATTTGATATTGTTCGCGATATGACCGAGGACCTTGATGTATTTTGGTATTATGTTGATACTCTTACCGACGGTGAATATAAGGTTCCAAAGCTTGTTGATGAAGCGTTAGGAGATTTATACCTTCGTTGCGACAAGGGTAACCCTGGCGAAGTTTATAACTCTATTGAGCCTTTATCACGCCGCCATACTATACGTTCAAGTGCAAACAAGGATGTAGTAATAGATAACCTTTGCTTTAAATACATTGGTATGCACGCTATTGCCGCAGGCGGAAACTGTGTACCAAATCTTACTGTTACTAACTGCGAATTTGGTTGGATTGGCGGTTCTATTCAGTTCTACCATTCTAATATTGAAGATAAAAGCAGATGCGGCAGTGTGGTACGCTTTGGTAATGCTATTGAAATTTACGGCGGTTGTAAAGGCTATATTGCACGCAACAACTACATTTATGAAGTTTACGATGCAGGCATTACCCACCAGGTTGGCAGTAAAAGCAAAATTATGCAGGAAGATATAGAATATAGCGACAACATTATTGAAAATTGTGTTTATGCTATTGAGTATTTCTTAGGTCAGGGCGGCGAAGAAAAGGGTAAAATTAAGAATTGCGTTATGAAGAATAACTTTTTACGCCGTTCAGGCTACGGTTGGGGTAAGCAACGCCCCGATATAACCTGCCCATCGCTTATTAAGAGCTGGGATGCTACCAATTTGTCCGAAAACTTTGTAATAAAGGATAATATTTTCGACCGCAGTACTCAAACTTATCTACATATTAGCGCCTTAAATGAAGAAGATTTCCCCACCGTTGATAACAACATCTATATTCAAAATTTAGACGGTCCTTTAGGGCTATTCGGCGCCAGTAAGAACGGTCCTTCTAAGATGTATAAGTTCGACCAAAATGCAGAAGAAACCATAAAAACAATTATTGGCGACAAAAACGCCAAGGTTTATTATATTTAGTAAATTAAGGAGTAAAAGAATGATAAAAGCAACAAAAGAAATTCTAAATAACTATGATGAGCTTTTCGAAAAACGCAAAGCGGAGATTTTAAGCACTAAAGATGAGCTTAAAATAACAGGCACCGCCTATTATGTTGCGAATGACGGTGACGATAATAACGATGGTAAGAGTATAAGCACCCCTTGGAAGAGTTTAGATAAGGTTACAAATGCCGATTTAAACGCCGGAGACGGTGTATTCTTTAAGCGTGGTGATTTATTCCGTGGCTCATTCGAAGCATACGCAGGCATAACCTACGGTGCCTACGGCGAAGGTGAAAAACCAAAATTCTATTCTGCTGATAAACCGCTCAATGATAAAAATCTTTGGGAATTATACGATAAGGACCACAATATTTGGAAGCTTAAAGAAAAAATTCTTGATGTAGGTACTATTGTTTTTGATGACGGTAAAGCACATTCGAGAAAGCTTATCCCTACATTTAGAGATATGAAATATGTTTGCCGTGACAATGAACAAAAGGATTTCGACGTTAAATGTGAAATGACAAAGAACCTTGATATTTTCTGGTTCTTTGAAGGTAATCTATCCACTGAAGAAAGCAAGGGTGAAAATTTCCCAATTCCTACCTTTGAAGGTGAAAGCTTGGGTGACTTATATCTTCGTTGTGATGAAGGTAACCCCGCTGAAGTATTTAGTGAAATAGAGCCATTAGTTCGCCGCCATGCAATAATGTGCGCAGACAGACCTAATATTACAATAGATAACCTTTGCATAAAATATGTAGGTATGCACGGTGTTTCTGCAGGCGGTATTATGAAGGGACTAACTGTTACTAACTGCGAATTTGGTTGGATTGGCGGTTGTATTCAAACCTTTGCAGGTACAGACCCTAACTATCCCGAAGGCAAACGTGGCAGCGTAACCCGTTTTGGTAACGCTATTGAAATTTACGGCGGATGTGACAAGTATATAGTTGAAAACAACTACATTTACGAGGTTTACGATGCAGGTATTACCCACCAAATAACCACAAATACAAAGCGAATGCTTGAAAATATTTACTACACAGGCAACCTTTTAGAAAAATGCGTTTACGGTATTGAATATTTTCTTGACCAAATTGATGGTGAAAGAGAAAGCTGTATGAAGAACGTATTTATGCGTGATAACTTTATACGCCTTTCGGGTTACGGTTGGGGACAACAACGCCACAACACCCATACCCCTGCACTTATTAAGGGTTGGAGCTATGTAAACACAGGCGAAAATCAAATAATAGAAAACAACATTTTCGACCGCTCGGCTTATAGAATGCTTCACTTAGTGGCTTTAAAGGATAGCTACTGCCCCGAAATGAAAAATAACACCTATATTCAACATATAGGCGCTACTTTAGGTCAGTACGGCGGTAACGAAGTTGAAGAACCCGAAGTACTTAAATTTGATGAAAATGTAGAACACAGCATCAAAAATGTTTTCGGCGACAAGACCGCAAAGATATATTATATCGAAGAATAATTTTAAAAGCAGTCACCTTTTGGTGACTGCTTTTTTTATGCTTTTTTAAAGCATTCAAATATATTGTCTATTCTTTCGGTATCCTTATTCTTTGTAATTAAAGATACTAATGGAACTACAATAAGCGATACTGCCATAGCCGCAACGCCAAGCTCGGGTGACATTTTTGCAGCTGCCGCAAAGCTATCGTTAAGTGTTATTACAAGGGTAGAAATACCAACCGTTAAAAGTCCGCAAATCATACCGCAAGTGGCTGCGATTTTGGTGATTTTCTTTGAGAACAGCCCCCAGATGTAAGGTCCTATAAAGCAACCCGAAACAACACCCCAAGAGAACGACATAAGGTTAACTATTATCGGAATATTTTGTGTTGCGAATACAAACGAGCAAACCACAAATAAAAGGCAGAATAAACGGGTTATAACCATTTGATTGTTGGGCTTTATTTCCTTTTTCACAAGAGACGGAATAAGGTCAACCGAAACGGCAGAAGCTGATGTTAAAACAACCGCTTCCAAAGTAGACATAGAAGCCGATAAAAGCAAAATCATAATAACCGCTAAAAGAATTATGCCTAGTGTGCCATCACCTAAAACCTTCATAAGTAAGGTGGGAATAACGGCATCAACACCGCCTTCGGGAAGCTGACCGCCTAAAATAAGGCGTGATGTACTACCAACAAGATAAGCACCGCAACCAATAATAAGGCAGAAAATTGTTGAAATTATTGTGCCGCGCTTAATAGCAGAAGTATCCTTAACGGCGTAGAACTTACCAATCATTTGCGGAAGTCCCCAAGTACCAAAGCTTGTAAGCATAATATTAAAGCAAAGGAATTTAAAGGAAGAACCGCCAAAAATACTTGTAAGCTGACTACCTGTAACATAATTGGGGTCGCCTTCAACCGATTGGAAACGGCTTAGGTTTTCGATAAGACCGGTAAAACCGCCAACATTTTCATTGTTTAATACCGCTGCAATAAGGCAAATAATGCCTACAATCATAATAACTCCTTGAATAAGGTCAGTGTAAGCGGTGGCAATAAAACCGCCCGCTACAAGATAGATTGCAGTAAGTGTTGCAATTATAAGCATCCATACCCAGCTTTCTACCGACGGGAAAACCGCGCCAAACAAAGCGCCTAAGCCCTTGTAAACTGCGGCAGAGTAGGGCACTAAGAATATAAATATAATTACCGAAGCAAAAAGCTTCATACCCTTTGAATCGTACCTTTTTTCAAAGTATTCTGACATTGTTTTGGCATTTAGCTTAGCAGTCATAAGTCTTGTACGGCGCGCAAGCAAAAGCCAGGACGGTAAACAACCTAAAAGCGCGTTGCCTACACCAATCCATATAGCACCTATACCTATATTCCAACCGTGTTGTCCTGCATAGCCTACAAAAACTACGGCAGAAAAATACGCGGTGCCGTATGAAAAGGCTGAAAGCCAAGGACCAATATTTCTGCCACCTATGAGGAAGCTGTCAAGTGTTTTGGATTTGCCGTAGCTTACAAGCCCAATAACCGCCATTGTTACGGCGTAAAGGCATAAAGCTATAACGGTGTAAAGTTGTGCTGTTGTCATAACTTATTTCTCCCCTTTAAAGCGTTAAAGTGTAAACTTTGAATATATATTAACACTTTAAAGCGTTAAAGTCAATACTTTTTTTAAATTTTTTTATTTTAAAAAAAACAAGTGGCTTTTGGGCCACTTGTTTTTACTAGATATTAAATTAATCCAAAGCGTATTTAGATTTATACATATCATAATCCTGCATAAAGTCTTCATTAGTAGAATATTTAATTGAATTAAGATATTTATGTGCATCAAGTTTATCGCTGGGCAACTGCATAGTGTAAACAGCTATGTTAGAGCAATGGTCAGAAACACGTTCAAAGTTATTCAAAATATCGGTGAATATAAAGCCAAGCTCAATAGTACATTCGTTGTTTTGAAGCCTTTGAATATGTAAGGCTTTAAGCTCGTCCTGAAGACTATCTACAACCTGCTCAAGCGGTTCTACATGAACAGCAGACTCGGAATCGTCATTAATAAACGAGTCAATAGCAAGGCTTGTAATCTCTTTAATGGCATCGCCCACAATACCAATTTCGTGATTACCTTCAGCCGAGAACGAAATACCCTTTGTGTGCATTTCTTCAGCGAGCTTACATATATTAAGCGCATGGTCGCCTATACGTTCAAAGTCGCCTATACTGTGAAGCATACGGGCAACTTGATGTGACTCATTTTCAGAAAGCTTGTTATGGCTAAGTCTTACAAGATATGTACCAAGCTTGTCCTCGTATTTGTCACTTAAATTTTCTTCTTCGCGTATTTGGTCAACGGTATATTGCTGATAGTTAAATATAAGGTCAACCGCTTTGCGAAGGGATTTGCGTGTAAGCTCTGCCATTTCGTTTGTAAGGCGGCGGCATTCCGATATTGCAAGCGGTGAGTTGTTGAAAATACGCTCGTCCAAAAATACGGTATGCTGTTTTTCTTCCTTGTCGGGAACAACTAATTCGCAGAACTTAATAAGTAACTTTTTAACAGGAAGTAATGCTACAGTGTTTATAGCATTGAAAAGTGTATGAACTATTGCCACACCAACCATTGCAATTTCTGCTGTAAGGATAGAAATATTAAACGCTTTAAGGATATAGAGAATAACCATACAAAGCAATGAGCCGAACACATTAACAGAAAAGTGCATAATAACAACACGTTTTGCATTTTTATTAGTACCTATACTGCCTATAAGTGCAGTAACGCAGGTACCTATATTAGCACCGAGTACTAACGGAATTGCCATTTCCCAAGTAATTCCGCCCGAAAGCGCCAAAGCCTGAACAATACCTATTGTAGCAGCTGATGACTGAATAATGCCCGTAAATACAGTAGAAATAAGAAGCGCTATTAACGGGCTCTTAAGGGTTGCTAAAAAGGTATCAAAGCCTGGAAGTGTACGTACGCTAAGCATAGAATCGCTCATAAGGTCCATACCGCAAATAAGAATAGCGAAGCCAATAAAAATGTTGCCTAAATCCTTCTTTTTATCGCTTTTTGAAAACATTTGCATAGCAATGCCTATAAAAGCAAGTATTGGCGAGAAAACGCTTGGATTTAAAATTTCGATATACCACTTACCTTCAAGACCTGCAAGGCTTAAAAGCCAAGCAGTAAGGGTGGTACCGACATTCGAACCCATAATCATACCGAAGGTATTGCTAAACTCAACCAGACCTGAGTTTACAAGACCGATCAGCATAATTGTCATAGCTGAAGATGATTGTATAGCAACGGTGACACCTGCGCCCAAAAAGAAACCTAAAAAGTCGTTAGCGGTAACCTTTTTCATAGTGCGTTCAAGACCGCCGCCAGCCATAGTTTCAAGGCCACCCGACATTACATTCATACCAAAAAGGAAGAAAGTAAGACCCAAAAGTAACGGAATTACCATTGTGGTTATAATAGCCATTGTTTATTCTCCTTATTTATCGACTAAAGGGTTAAAATTCCAATGCTTTTTCAATGTATTCTTTAACTTCGCCTATAGGCATACGAATAGATTCCATAGTGTCACGGTTACGAACAGTAACACAACCGTCTTCTTCCGACTCAAAGTCATAGCAAATAGAGAAAGGTGTACCGATTTCATCCTGACGGCGATAACGCTTAGCAATAGAGGCTGCGTCATCAAAGTCTACGTTAAAGTATTTAGAAAG
>JAZSCF010000028.1:0-5187 GCA_045602785.1 Acutalibacteraceae bacterium | reverse complement strand
TCCAATAGAACGCAAAGCTGCAATAGCACAAAGCGAATTATACACCGTAAACTCGCCACCTGTTGCAACATTAATATGCATAAGGGTATCGGTAAGAAGCTCATAACTTGTTCTGTTAGGTAGTGTATTTACTGCTTTACCAATATAGTCTGAAGGTTCTTTCACACTATAAGTAAACTTTTTACAATCGGTTTCAGCGATTAGGCGCTTGCCGTATTCATCATCAGCATTAATTACTGCGCAATTACATTGGCTAAAGAGCTTTTTCTTAGCAAGGTAATAGTTTTCCATAGTGCCGTGGTAATCAAGATGGTCTTGCGTAAGATTTGTAAACATAGCAGTTTCAAAGTTTAAATATTCTATATGGCCAAAACAAACAGAATGGGACGAAACTTCCATAACTACATATTCACATCCGCTTTCAACCATATCTGCAAAAAGCTCGTTTAAGTAAAAAGCGTGTGGTGTTGTATTAATAGAAGGAATTACACGGTCGCAAATCATATTTTGATTAGTGCCTATAAGCCCTACCTTTTTTCCTGCTTTTTCTAAAATAGCCTTTACCATATAAGTAACACTTGTTTTACCGTTTGTACCTGTAACACCTAAAAGCTTTAACTTTTTAGCAGGATTCGAGAACCAATTAGCAGAAGCTTCGGCAAAAACTTTTTTTGGAGTTTCTGTAAAAACAACATTATCTAAATCACTTTTACAGCTTGTAAATACTACTGCCGCACCGTTATTTATAGCATCAATATCATACTGTGCTACATCGCTTGTATTTACATACAAGTAGCCGTCACTTGCTTTTCTTGAATCGTTAGTTATTCCTTTAATTTCAACTTCAGCTAACTTTTTTTCACAGCTTGTTAATTGCGATAGTTTCATTTTCAAATTCAAAAGTTATCCGTCAACCGTAGATTCATCTCTGAAATAAACAGTTACAACAGTACCTGCGTCAACTTTTGTTCCTTTCTTAATACTTTGATTATAGGCTTTAAGACCACTAGTAGTCATATTGCCCGAAAATTCTATATTAACACCTGCTTTTGCAGCGGCGGTGTTAGCTTCGTTAGCGGTAAGTCCCTTAAATTCGGGAACGGTAACAGTTTTTTCGCTTGTCTTATCGGTATAAAGAATAACTGTACCGCCGTTTACCACTTTACTGCCGGCTTCAGGGATTTGACGAACAACCTTTTCACCGTCACCCACTACCTTATATTCAAGCTTTTTAGAAGCCACCTTGCCACGTGCTTCTTCAAGAGAAGCACCTACTACATCGGGAATTTCAACCGAAAGCTTTTTAAGCTCTTCATCAGTGTAGCTTGGCTCATAGCCTAAATAAGGTAATACATCTGCCATAATTTTAGAGTTTACAGGTGCAGATATAACGCCACCGTAATAGTTACTGCCCTTAGGCTCGTCAAGCATAACAAACACAGCAATTTCAGGCTTTTCTATAGGCGCTATTGTAATACAGGAGCCTATATAAAGATATTTATCACCCGTTTGTTGAATTTTTGAAACCTTTTGGGATGTACCCGTTTTAGCACCTATATTATAACCTGAAACGAGTGAGTTTTTAGCGCCGTTTTCGGATACAAACTGCATTAATGAACGTATTTTACTAGATGTTGTTTCAGAAATAACCTGTCTTTTGTGACTGGTTTTTGTGGTTTCTATAACCTTATTATCAGCATCAAGCTTCTTTTCAAGTAAATGCGGTGTTACAAGATACCCGCCGTTTACTGCAGCCGAAACTGCCGCCATAAGCTGAACGGGGGTTACGTTAAAGGTTTGACCAAATGAAGACGAAGCCAACTCTACAGGACCCATATTTTGCTCTAAATGATAGGTAGAGCGTGATTCGCCAGGTAAATCTATACCGGTTTTTTCGGTAAAACCAAAGGCTTTAAAATATTTTGAAAAGGTAGATACACCTGCTAATTGACCTATTGTAATAAATGCAGGGTTGCAAGAGTTTGCAATAGCGTTTTTAAGGTCTTGCGTGCCGTGACCGCCGTGCTTCCAACAACCGTAGCCTTGCCCTGCAACAGTAGTTCTACCGTTACAGAAAAAGCTATTCTTTTCGCTGACAAGGTTTTCTTCAAGCGCGATTGAAGTAGTAATAACCTTAAATACCGAACCGGGCTCATAACTGTCGGATACTGCTTTATTGCGCCATTGGCGGTTTAAAAGCTCAGTACGAAGTTTCTTTTTTTCTTCCTCTGCTTCAGCTTCTTCAATTTGCTTTTGGTCAGCTACTGAAAGTGTAAAAGCATCATTAGGGTTAAAATCACCCTTTACCGCCATAGCAAGCACTGCGCCTGTGTTAACATTCATAACCACAGCGGCACCGCGCTCGGCTATTTTGTTTTGCTCTATTGCGGTTTCAAGATACTTTTCTGCAGTGTACTGAATATAAGAATCGAGTGTTAGTACAAGCGATGTACCCTTTATTGCATTTTCAACCTTTTCGTAGGTGAATCGCATATCGGCACCTGCTGCATTCTTAGCCGCAACAACACGCCCCGCAATACCTGTAAGGTCGTTATCGTAATATTGTTCAATGCCGGCAAGACCTTGCTCATCGGCGCCTACAAATCCCAAAACCACCGAAGCTAAGCTATCGTTAGGGTAATAACGCTTTGTAGTTTCATCAATACCTACATATTTTGTAATTTCAAGTTTCTTATTATCCGAAATAAATTGGCGTATCCTATCTGCAGTCTGTTTGTCGATTTTCTTTTTAACAGTAACATAGTAAGTATTCTTGTTTGTGTATTCATAGACTGTCTCATATTCTACCTCCAAAATTTCTGATAATTCTTTTGCTATAAGTCTGCGTATATTTTCTTTTTCATTTTCGTCTTTAATTTTCTTTATCGCGTTAGGGGTTATATAAACCGTCCACGCGGTAGAGCTGGTTGCCAAAACCTGCATATTGCGGTCGTAAATATCACCGCGCGGGGCGGAAATTAAGCTGTCGTAGAGTTGTTGTTCGGAAGCCTTACTTCGATATTCTTCGCCGTTGATTATCATAATATTTGCAAGACTACCCGTAGAAATTAAGGAAAGGCACAATATTAAAATAATCATAACTACCCTTATTCTTACAAGCATCATTTTGCCGGGTTTCATATATTTACCACCTTCCCCTTGTTCTATCTTTTTATGCCCGAATACGAGAGTCAACATTTTGACTCTCGTACCCTAATTAGTATATTATTTCAGCCTTTAAATTTATTACTTTCATTCCAAAACTTCACCACTGGCGTTTTTGGCTATATCGGTGTCGTTAACACGGATATATCTTACATCATCCTTGCTTGGCTTTTTCATACCAAGGTTCATAGCTTCAACTTCCAAATTCATATAAGATATTTTTCTTTGAAGCTCAACCTCGAGTGCGGTTTTTTCGCTATCAAGCTCGGTTATTTGGGCTTTATAATCGTTAATTTGAGAATTAACTTCATTAATTTTAATTCGTAATGCTATATTACCGCAAAGACCTGCTAAAACGAATACTACGCACATTATTGCGGTCACTGTGGGAGAAAGGCGTCTTGCGGCTTTTCTACCGGTTTTAGAGTTGCGGTTAGGCATTACAACAATATTATCGCGGGGTGTTTGCTTTTCTTTGGGTGCAAACATATCAAAATCATACGCTAAGCTATCGTTATAATATTTCAAATTATTCAACTTTTGCCTTCTCCTTTAAAATCTTAGTTTCTTACAATTACCCTTAGTTTTGCACTTCTGCTACGGGGGTTAATTTCGAGTTCTGACTCACTCGGTTCAATAGGTTTACGGGTTAGTAAATGTCCTTCTGGTGTTTTGCCGCATACACACACGGGAAAATCGGGCGGACAGGTACAACCTGTTGTAAACTCTTTAAAGCGTTGTTTTACCATTCGGTCTTCAAGTGAATGGAAGGTTATTATTGCTAAAACGCCATCTTTATTTAATAAATTGAAAGCCTTGTCTAAAGCTTCGTTTAAGCGGTCCAATTCACCGTTTACCGCTATTCTTATTGCTTGAAAGCATTTTCTTGCAGGGTGACAGTTTCTTCGAGCAGATGCAGGTACCGCATTTGCAATAATTTCCGCAAGCTGTAAAGTCGTAGTTATTTTTTCACTACTTCTCACTTTTACAATTTGTGACGCGATTTTTTTAGAAAACTTTTCTTCGCCAAAACGGAAGAAGATCTCCGAAAGCTCGTTTTCGGAAAAGGTGTTTACAATATCCTCTGCCGAAATTCCGCTTTTGCTCATTCGCATATCTAAGGGTGCATCCTTATGATAAGAAAAACCTCTTTCAGCAGTATCAAGCTGATACGAAGAAACACCTAAATCCAAAAGTATGCCGTCTACCTTATTTATATCAAGGCTCTCTAACGCCTTGTCCATATTTGAAAAGTTAGTTTGCACAACCGTTGCGGGAAGCCCTTTAAGGCGCTCGGTTGCAATTTTTACTGCATCAGGGTCTTGGTCAAGACAAATAAGCCTACCGCCGTTTAACCGCTTTGCAATTTCACTTGAATGACCTGCACCGCCTACTGTACCGTCAACATAAATACCGTTTGGTTTAATATTTAAAGCTTCAATTGTTTCATTTAATAAAACAGAAATATGATTAAATTCCATAACTAAAACTCAAGCTCTGCCATAATATCAGCAATAGATTCGGGGGTGGTGTTCGCGTTCTCTTCTGCCCAAAGGTCAGTATTCCAGATTTCAACCTTATTATTAACACCTAAGATATCCGCCTTACTTTCAAGGCGGGCATATTCACGAAGGTTATTAGGTACTAATATTCTTCCCTGTGTATCAAACTCAACATCAAACGCGTTAGCAAATAAGAAACGCTTTGCAACGCTTGATTTAGTGCTAGGAAGATTATTAAGCTTTTCAACAAACTTTTCCCACTCGGGTAAAGAATAAACACAAAGACAGCGCTTGCCCGAAATATCTTGAGAAATTATAAATCTTTCGCCTAACTCTTCGCGGAACTTAGCAGGCATGAAAACCCTGCCTTTTTTATCTATATTGTGTTGAAAGCTACCTAAAAACAAGATTTTCACCTCTTTTTTCACCACTTCGATGCACTTTAATGAATTTTTACTCCACTTTGCACCACATAATTGTATTATAATGACACTTCAATGAAAAATCAAGTGTTTTTTAA
>JAZSCF010000027.1:0-1774 GCA_045602785.1 Acutalibacteraceae bacterium | reverse complement strand
TTATAAGTTAGAAGCAGACCAACCTTATTGGGATGAAATATATAAAAACTTAGATTTAGCAAATGGCAAGCTACATAGTATTTTGGATGACGACCAAGATATGTTACTTATAACCTACGAAGACGGTATGCAAATTGATGTAGGCTATATATCAGAAGATAAAACTTATTATATTACCGTTGTATCTTCCGACACAAATGAGGCTTGGAATAATCCGTTAGGAGAATTTGCAATTAAAGATAAGGCTAAATTGCCGGGCGAATTGCAAAAGATAATCCTAAAATTCAGAGAAACGGCATAAAAAAGCAACTACCCGTAAAAGAGTTTTTTATCTCTTCGGGTAGTTGTTGTTTTTATTAAATTATCTCTAATTCATCTTTACTTGGGAATTTGGGATACTTATCATCCAATGTATCTGAATACCAATAAGCAACCGAAGATATATCATCCTGAAGCGGCATATATCTTCTTTCGCTTCTCCACCCAAGCGCTTGTATTGTAACCTTTAAATCTTCCTTAAAATAAACGGGGTCGGTAATATGCCAACGGTACATATTAAAATACCGTTGAGAGCGGTAAATACCGTCGGTACTGCGCACCTTATACATTCCGGCATAGGGGGTAGTATATTCGGCATATTGACCCGCAACATCAAAGTTATAGGCACCGCAAAAATAATCTTCGGTACCTGTACCGCAAATGGTTGGGAAATCGGTATCGCCATCAATATAAAACTTAATTTCGCCTTCTCCCCACCAGCCGTTATTCTTAACGCCCCAATGCATATAGGTACCAACATAATGTCCGTTACCTTTAATATTATCCAAAATCACATAAGGCTCTTTATACGGTAGCGGATTTACACGGCGGAACTGCGCGTGGAAATAAAGTGTATCGGGTGGTAGTACCTTTTCTTCACAATCAATTTGATAATATATATTGCAAGCATCTGCACCTATATTTTCAACCTCTATTCTAAACGATTTAAAATAAGGCATTTCAAAATAGCAGTTTAGCGCTCTTGAAGGGTTAACACACATTGCAAGGCTTGAAAGCTGGCGAAATTCGGTATGCTCGGCATTGGCGAAAAAATCCGAAAGCGGAGCTTCAACCGCGGGGTTTTCATACCCGTCAAAATAAATACGAAGTATTAATAGTCTGCCCGCTCTCGCGCTATCAGTCATCCAAATATGCTTTATAGCACCCTGCCCTTTAACGTCGGCAAGCACTGTGGTTTCTCCCGGTTCTAATACCAAATAGGGATTAACCTTCCAACCTTGGCCAAGCTCGCGCGAAGCAGCCGATGCGCTACCCTCAATCGCCATACCGCCCTTGCCCTTTTCACCTGTTAAATTTTCGGGTGAAACAGAGAATGTAGTTATATTCTTTTTGGTAGTAAGATTATTTAACATTTATATACCTCCAACCGATTATTATATTGACAATATACCAAAAAACGCTTAAAATTAAAATAACATAACTAGTATTAAATTTAACATTTCTTGCGGTGGTGGTATAATAGTGTTGGATATTTCTTCAATAAACCCGTATATTCGCGTTGCTATGCAATCGGTTTTGAATAAGGGTAAAATAATCGCAAACCGAATTATATTTGATTACGAGCTTTTATATATTGAAGACGGTGAATTTGTTTTAAATTATAACGGTTGCGACTATAATTGCACAAAGGGTCAATTTGTACTTATTCGCCCTGGTGTAACACACAGCTTTTCGGTCACAAAAACCAACCTTTCACAGCCACATATTCACTTTG
>JAZSCF010000026.1:0-5936 GCA_045602785.1 Acutalibacteraceae bacterium | reverse complement strand
TATTGCACTTGTATCAGCAGGTGCTCCAGCCCAAGCTTTCAAACCGTCCTTTCTAAGCACGGGATAGCCGTTTTCTACAGTTTCCCAAGTGCAGTAGAAGTCAAGACCGGACATATTTTCTTTTGCAGCTTCGCCCTTCATTTGGTCTTCTTCAATTTGATTTGCACCTGTATCTATTTCAGTTACAACTGTCGCGTAAGTATTTAATATATTTAACTTACCTTTTTCGTTTTTACCAACTAAACCAAGACTTGTATCGGCAAAACTGTTATTAATAGTAATAACTGCATCGGCAGCCCAATAGTCGCCAACAAACGAACCCGAGTTCGTGCCACCGTTAATTTTGGCTAATACGGCACAATTTGTAATTGTAGGACATGCAGCATTAGTATTGTCATAACCACGACCTGCTATTGCTGCTACACCTTGTACATCAGGCGCATTTATTTCACAAGTTTCATCAATATAAATTTTTTCAAAATTAGCAGCGCCTGAGGTTTGCCCAGCAACAATTGCAGCACCTGATGCGGAAACGGAACTATTAACCGAAGCATTAGTAAATTTAATATTCTTTACTTCAGCAATTTTTTCATTGTCATTCACTTTACCAATATAAGCAATAAGACCAATTCTACCACTTGTATTACTTGAATTAATATAAAGACCGTCAATGGTATGCCCGTCACCGTCGAGTGTACCGTTAAATCGTGCATGATTGTTCCAAATCCATGGAGTTGCACCCTTCGTCCACTGTGCATCACTTGTATCATTTAATTTAATATCCTTAACAAGTTTATAGTAACTTCCATCAGCCAGATTTGGATTTTTGCTTAAAGCAAACGCAAGCTGCGAACCGTTTTCAATAAGATATGGTTCGGATTCGGTACCTGAACCTTCAAAATCTGAATAACCCGAAACGATTGTACCGTCCCAAATTCCTTCCGGTGCAACATATACCATAGGTACAGGATAACCGTTTTCTACTACCTTCCAATGACGACCGAAATGAAAACCTGTCATATTGGTTTCAGCATTTTCGCCCTTCATTTGCTCTTCGGTAAGAAGAACAACTTCACTATCGAAATAGTTATCCTCTGTTTTTACGGTAGCGTAAACATTAACTATTGTAGGTGTGCGAGAAGTGGTTACAGGAACATTAGCGGCAGAGTAGCTGTTGTTAATATACTGACTTCCGCCCCAGAAGGTACCGAGGAAGGAACTTACATGGCTACCGCCGGTATAAGTACCGTGTACCGCACAGTTGTTAATGGTAACCTTTTGATTGCTTCGAGCAACGATACCCGCAACACCCTTTACGTTAGGAGCGTTAACCTTACTGCTTTCATCAATATAAATATTTTCGAAAAGGGTCTCTCCCGATGCCTGGCCTGCAACAATACCAACACCCTCAAAAGTAGATGTGGTTGTATTGGTTACAGATGCACTCTTAAAGGTAATGTTCTTAATCTCGCAAACCTTGTCGGATACAGATGTGTCTTGACCAACATAGGAGAAAAGTCCGTATCTTCCGCTTGTGGAATTAACATTGATATAAAGGCCTTCAATGGTATGTCCGTCTCCATCTAAAGTTCCGTTAAAGCGCTTTGCAGAGTTCATTCCCCAAAGTCGAGCCGAAGCTTCCCAGCCTTCAACTGATGTGTCATTAAGAATGATATCTTCTACGAGCTTATAGTAGCTTCCATCAGTAAGATTGGAGTTTTTGATTGCTGCAAAGAAAAGTTGCGCGCCGTTTTCAATAAGATAGGGGTCATCTTTTGTACCACTACCCTTGAAATCATCATGACTCGATACCCATTTACCGTCCCAAAGTTCACCTCTGGGATTAAGTATGGGATAGCCGTTTTCTACAGTTTCCCAAACAAATCTAAATGACAAACCTGTCATATTCTTCTTGGCATTTTCGCCCTTCATTTGGTCAGAAGTTAATTGAGTAACAACCGAATCCACTGTACCTTGCTTTACCGTAGCATAAATAGTTGCCGAAGCGGAGTTTAAGTTACGATCTGTAACGCCTTGAACACTTACATTGGAGCCGGAAATAGCGTTTTTAATGGTCATAGAAGCACCGCTGGATAAACGTCCTGCAAAAGAACCCACGCTTGCTTTACCTATAAGGTTGGCAAAAACAGCACAGTTGGTCATGGATACATTATACTCACTTCTACCAACAATACCGCCCACACCTGTAACATTAGGTGCGTTGATAGCGCAAGTATCATCAATATAAATTTTTTCAAAACTTGTTACAGCTGATGCTTGACCAGCAACAAGCGCTTGACCTTGATCGGTGCTTGTGCTATTTATATAGGCATTGGTCATTTTGAAATCTTTAATAAGCGAGTCACCTACATAGGCGAAAAGACCCATTCTATACTGTGAACCGCTGTAATAGAAGCCATCAATGGTATGTCCGTTACCATCAAAGTTGCCTTGGAAGCGAACATCCGCCCATTTCCAGTTTTTAGCGGTATCTTTCCAGTTTTCATTAGTTGTATCATTAAGTCTGATATCTTTTACAAGTTTAAAATAATATTTACTGTTAGCAACCGCTTTAACTGCTACGGTAGCAGCAGCGAGCTGTGCGCCGTTTTCAATAAGATACGGATCAGCTGCAGTACCCGAACCCTTATAATCGGAAACACTTGCCGCTACTGTACCATCCCAAACTTCTACTATATCTGATTTAAGTACAGGATAACTGTTTTCGGTTGTTTTCCAAGTCCATTTAAAATCAAAGCCTTTAAGATTTGTTTTTGCGGCCTCGCCCTTCATCTTTTCTTCAGAAAGCACAGTTACACCCACTGTTGTATTACCTTCAGGAATAGCAACATTGGTATAAACATTTGTACATTTTGCTTTTGAAACATTGGAATTTGTTGGGAAATAACCAATAGAATAGCAGTTGTTTATTTTTAAAGTACCGCTATCCCAAGAAATACCAACAAAACCACCGGGAAGACCATTCCAACAACTAAGGGAGAGATTATCTGAAAAACAATTATCAAAAGTTACAGATAGATCATTAATACTACCTACAAATGCAGCAGACGATGCAAGGTTATTTTCAACGCCGATGGTTGCATTTGTCACAGCACAATTTGTTATTTTAGCTGTACCATAAGAGATTTCATTATAATAATAATAACCTTGACCTGCAATTGCACCGCCGTAGCCGTTACCGCCTGTTATAAGTAAATTATCAAAATTAAGGTTTTTAATAACTGCATAGCTTGCAACAGCAGGGAACAGTCCCGCATTTTCAACCTCCTTTATATAAAGGCCGTAAATTGTATGACCGTCACCGTTTAAAGTACCGTTAAAAGAATTGGCTTTACTTGCCTCTGCTATTGATTCACCGTATGCTGCAAGCCAGTTTTTCTTGCCTGAAAGGTTGGCAATAGCAGTACCATCACTTACATCATTTATGTAAATATCTTTTGTAATTTTAAAATATTTACCAAAAGATGTTTCGTAAGTATGATACTCTGAAACCATTTTATAAAGTTGGTCAGCATTTTCGATCAAATAAGGATCAACTGCTGTACCGGTACCGCCTGCGAATTCCTTCGCATTACCGGACCATACTTCAACCTCCTGTGCTGAAGCCTCTATCACAGAGGGTGCAAAAATAAATTGAGAAAATACGAGTGAAAGAACTAATACAACGGCTAAAATACCGTTTAACAACTTTCTGTTTTTCATATTTCTTTCTCCTTTTAAAATATATTTTGGGCTTTTTGCTCACCTAATACCAAACTTCCATGAGTTTACTATTAGGTGAGCACCCCCTCTACTCCCTATCTCTAGAAAGCAGAGGAATGCGCCAAATGTTTAAAGTTTATTTTTTACGAATAACAAATTTTATTATTACAAAAATAATTCCACCTAAAACTATCAATGAGCCAGCCGCTATTACTATGTACCAAATAGTTGCAAGACCTTGGTCGTTATCGGGAGTATTGGTAACAGGATTTTGCGGTTTAGAATTATCGGGAGTATTATCTACCTGCGGTGCATCTATTTCGGGCTCATCAGTAACAACATTATCTACTTCTACCTTATCTTCAGCCTTATCATTTGTAGAGCTAAGGGGTTTAATTTCACCCTTACCTATGTCAAATAATGTGAAATCATCAAAATAAACACTATTGTTACCGCTTGTTCTTATAGCAATCCACTTAGAACGGGCAACAAAGGTAAAGGTAACCTCTTGCCACTTACCGTCTTTAAGATTACTAATTTCACCAATAGCCTCAACACCATTGTTTTCAGAGTAAACATCAGGCCAATCAAGGTGTACTAACGATAATTTTACGGATGCCTTTGCTTGATCGGTAGTTGTATAGAATACCATTTTATATTTCCTACCTATTTCAAGCTCTTCATTATAGAACAGCAAGAAATCAAGTTCTTCAGCCGAAGCGCCTATTCTGTGCATCGACTTACCGCCACCGTGAACATATTTAGCGGAGTAATTAGCTACAGTAGGACGATAATACTCATAATCCTCGTGATAATCGTATATAGAATCTTCGTACTGTTCAAAATCCTGTGCAAAACCTCGCAATGACCATTTTGCATAAAGAATTGTATTGAAGGTTGGGAAGTAATCGTAATTGAAGGGTACGTCTAATTCAGGATAAGCGTACCATCCCTCGAAAATATATCCCTCTCGCTTTAATACAGGTAAAGTAAGCTTTGAGTAAGCCTTGCCTTTTACAGAATCAACCAATAAATCACAGTTAGATTCAAAGCTTACTACTATATCTTCAGGATTCATACCATTGCTATATAAATCAGCATCAAATCCCTTAAGACCTGGGGTTTCATTATCGCTTCTTATAGCCCAAACGTTTTTGAAATCAAAGCTCTTCATATACTTCTTGGCATTTGTGCCGCACATTCTGTCAATAAAGAGTCTTGTAAGACCAACAGTATCCTGTGCTGAAGAAGAATAGCAGTTTTCATACTTAAAGTTATCATAAGAAGGATTAGATATAACAGCGTATTTTGAATGTGCTGTGTAGAAATTCTTAACAAGAACTTCATCATAATCCTTATTCATTTTTGAATAACCGAATAAGCCTCTTGAAACGCCAGCAACAGTACCTGTGAAGAAAGAATCTTCTACACGGATAGGTCTTGTAGCGCAACCGATAAATCCGCCGCAAGAACCGCCGTTAAGGTATACTGAAGTATCCGCAAAGCATTCGCGTATTATTGGATATTGGTCGTAGCTTGCTGCAGTAGCATCATACTGGTCAACGAAGCCTGCAAACGCACCAAGATATTTTGTTGAAATATCATTTGTAAAGGTTAAGCTTGAATTAACAATACCTAACTTTTCAATTACAGCATCTCTACTAATACAAGCGAACAAGCCGCCGTAATAATCGGTACCATCATAATTATCCTTAGTCTTATTTAGATAAAGACCTGAAATAATATGATAATCACCATCAAGATGACCCCTAAATGCCTTTGCCCAAGAGCCTGTATACCACTCTTTAGCATTAGTCTGCCAATGAGCTTTTGAAGTATCGTTAAGGATAATATCCTCGGTCAACTTATAGTATCTGCCTAAAGTTTTACCGTTCAAAGCATCGTTAGCAAGAAGTGCTAACTGACCGCCTGTTTTAATTTCATACGGATTTTCTTTAGTACCGTCACCACTATTGTAGTAACGTGCAATCTTACCTGACCATACTTGGCCTGCGGTATTGTAATCATATTTCCAGATACCGGCATTCTTTTTGATTGCAGGATAGTCGCCTTCAACGGCAATCCAGTCTTTTTCAAAATCAAGACACTTAAGTACATCTGCAACCGAAAGTCCTTGCAAATTGCTGTCTTTTGCTAAATATTTAATTCCTGATGCTCCAAAATTCTTTGCAGCAGTTGTATAAACATTAGTA
>JAZSCF010000025.1:0-4310 GCA_045602785.1 Acutalibacteraceae bacterium | reverse complement strand
CCAGTTAATCCAAATTGTAATTTCTTTATCAGATTTACCTTTTTCATCCGATAAAGAATAATCCTGAACAAAGGATGCAAAAAGTCTAACTGCTCCGTAACCTAAAGACTCAAAGAAGTTTGCATTTTTATTTTCAAGCTCTTTACCATACGGAACAATTTGAATTTCATCAAGTGAAAGCGGCATATTGGTCATATCGTATAACCAAGAGCTTACCGCTGTATAGTTGTTATAATAATCCTTAACATATTGCTGTGCAGTATAAGGACTTTTTAGCATTTGCTTCAAAACACGCGACATATTTTCAATTGCCGCAATGCTTTGTGTACTCTTACTGCCCGACATTTTTTTCATATCAGCCGCAATGCTGTCAAGAGAAGCTTTACATTCTTCTAATGTTTTATTAAAATCTTTAATTTGTTTAAATAACTCGTAGTCGCGATTAACATCAGGTGATTCACCTGTAATCATAACTATTTTTATGTATTCATCACCAAGGCGACTAACAACTTCGGAAAGGCGTTTTACAAATTCACTTTGGGGACCTGCTGTAACTTCAAGTGAAACGGTATGCGGTCCCTTGTCAAGCCAAATATAGTAAGGCTCTTCTTCATCTTTTCCAAGGGTAAGATATTCCCAAGAAGTACCAAAATCAAAGCCAAAGCCTGCAGCTTCGGTAAAAGGTACTTGTCCGTCAACCTTTAATTTTCTCCAGCTTACGCCGTTAATAAGCTCGGACTGCTTATATCTGAAACCAAAGTAATAATAGCCTGCAGTTTCAACATTAAAATCCCATGTCATCATACTGCCCGGGCTTTGCCAAGAAGTACCGCCAATATAGTTGATTTGGCTTTTATAAGCGTCACAAGGGGTCATACCTGCATCGCTGTTATTGCTTTTGGGAATAAGCGATTTAGAGTTTTTAACCGTTGCATCTTCTGCTTGAATTGTTATAAGCTTTGCTTCATTTGCTTTTAGGTTATATTGCTTGGAAAGTTCGGTGTAACTTACTGTTTTTGCAGGCGGAACTAAAGATATTTCCTTAATAAGAATAGCCTGTTCGGGATTAACTAAAGCAACTGTATGCAAGCCCTTTTCAAACTCAAAAACATAGGGTTCGGTTACAACACCTGTATAATCTTGCAAAATTGAAGTAATATACTCCCCTGTTTCAACCTGCTCTTGCGCATACTCATTACCGCTTGAATCAACACGCGGGGATTCGGAAACATTTTTCCAATTTCTTTTAAGCTCGATTTGTGAAGCATTAGAAAAAGGAACCTTACCGTCAATTTTCACCCCAATATTAGGGTCAATACCTGCATTTTTAGGCTTCCATACTATTTGTATGTTATATAGTGCCGAAACGGGTACGTCAACGTTAAGAATAACACTTCCGTTACCGTCTTTCCAATCAATAACATCATTTTTTAATGATGCCTTTGCATTTTCGGCGGTAAAATCCAAGAGCGAAAGTGATATTTTCTTGTCGGCATTTTTTAAATCAGTATTTTCTAAATACTGTTGATAATCGCCTGAAGCGGCCTTTGCCAATTTTACTTCGGCAACGTCGCCTTGTGCTGATTTATCAAGTGTTTCTGCGCTGCAAACTATAGTTCCCATAATTATTAAAACGCACAACAAAAAAGATATGCCCTTACTTATTTTTTTGAGCACAATATCAGTCCTTTCGCCATATACATAGGCGGAAACAAATCCGCCTATGTATTAAATTAAGTAATTATTTTAAATTAATTTGTGATTTACCGTCATTCTTTTGATATAGACGGATGTAATCAATTTCGTAGTTAAGCTTTGAAGCGTCAATTTCACTGGCAGCACCTGAGTAGGTATATGCCGCACCTTCACCGGTTGTGTACATATGATTATTTACACGTAATGTTAAGAACTGATTAAATATTGCATCAGAATTGGTATCATAACCGCTAATATCAAAATTGTTCATTTCACTTCTTTTTGCGGTATAGAAAACCTTTCCGTCAACTGCAAATGTCATTGTGTCTTCAGTCCATTCAAACGTAACTGTATGCCATTCATTTTGTGCAGTACCGGTAATAACATAATCACGGTCAGACTCTTCTACCTTATAACCGTTACCGGCTAAAATGCCCGAACCACAGCTACATTCATCACCTGTACGTGTACCTGTTTCGTCATTGTACCACTTATGAATACAGGAAATCATTTGAGTGTTATCTGCTTTCTTTCCAAATACCTCAAAAATATCAATTTCGGTATCATATTCATTTATTGTGGCATTACCCATTGCATTACGTGAAACAAGCCACAAAGACGGGAAGGCACCTGCGCCAAACGGAATCTTAGCACGCATTTCAAGACGTCCGTATTTAAAGCTCATTTTATCTAAAGTGTCAAGACCGTAGTTAACGCTGTAAATCTTATCACCGTTAGCATCTGTTTTATTTGTATCTTCACAATATAATGTCATGCTTTCGCCGTTAAATCTATTATTATCAGCGTATTCAAGTGTTGAACCCTTAGACATTACAGTATTTTTACGCCATACTGAATAGTCTAGTGCATCACCATTAAATTCTTGAGACCAAACTAAAGATTCTTCAGGTGTTTCAGCGTTGATACATTCGTCTATAGCAACAAGGTCAGCAATATCAAGACCTTCAACACAGTTAATATCAACAATGTCGAGTGCTTGATTATTTAATAATGCTTGTTGAACTGCAGTGAAAAGGTTTTCATCAGCGTTAAGGTCGTTATATACAACCAAGCTGTTATCAACCGCTAAGCCCTTATTACATTCAAGATTAAATATCTTGTTTTCACTGTTGCTTTCAAGAGTTTGACCGTCACAACGGTTAAATTTAATACCTCTTGTAGCACCGCCTAAAATTTCACTTGAATTGGTTGCGGTTATATCACAATCTTTGACATTTACATCAACAAAATATACGTGTTTAAGCGGATTCGCAGCATCATCAGTCGAAACGTGAGCCGCACCGACAACTGCACCTGCATAAGAATTACCGGTAACATTAATGTTTACATTTTCAACATTAAGATTTCTAATTATTGCGCTGGCAGTAGCATAAGGAATAAGACCATACGCATAAGTGCCGTTATCGGTTATTGCATCTTCACAATAAAGACCGCTTACGGTATAACCTGCACCGTCTAATACACCTGCAAAAGAGCTTGTGTAAGTAAAGCCATCAAGTAATGCTTTTTGTTTTGTCCATGAATATGGATTTTCGTTTTCCCAATTATCATAAACATTAGAAATTGCAATATCATTTGTAAGCTTATAATACTTACCTAATGTTGTTTCTCTGTCAGAGTTTGCAAGTAGATAAAGCTCGCTTGCATTTGAAATTAAGTAAGGCGCCGTGGCAGTACCTTCGCCGTCTGCAAAGTCGTCTGCAATAGTGCCATCCCAAGCCTTTGCTCTGTCTTCCATAGACTGATGAACAGGATATCCGCCCTCAACTGCTTGCCACATTTGGTTGAAGTTAAAGCCGTTGAGATTTTCTTTAGCGGTGTCACCTGTAATTTCAGCAGGTGTCACCTTGCTTAAACCATCTATAGAATTATCATAATCTGCATTGGTTGTATATACATTCTTGAAAGTTGTATTATTCTTGAAAGAATCGTTCATATATGGTAACGGGTTTAGTGAATCACAATAATTGTTTTCAAATACAAAGCTATTTCCAACTTCGCTACCACCCATATAACCAACAAACGCAGCGGCATTTACACCACTATCTCCGGTATATGAAAGTTCGGAATTTATGACATAACAATCATAAACATTTACAGGTTGTGAATAAACATAACCAATCAAACCACCAACACCGTTTGTACCTTTTATAAATGAATCTTCAACTGAGCAACCCTTGATAGTAATTGGTTTTGAACGCTCTTGTGCTTTCGCAAGACCTATCAAAGCACCAACTGCATAAGAAGGATATTTACGATCAATTGTTGCGCCAACAATATGCAAATCATGTATCTCAGTGAGTTGAGTAGCTATAGGAATGAGTGCTTGTGCTACAGCATCCTCATAACTATATAAGTTATAAATCGTATGGCCGTTACCATAGATAACACCATTAAATGCCATTGTATTATATTTCGCATTGGTAATCCAACTATCGCTATAACTCAAACTATACCATTGATTATTTCCTAAGTTAATATCGGAAGTGATTTCAAAATAGGTTTGAGTTTCAGGTACTACAGAAATATCGGCATTTGAATTCTCAGCCACCATCTTATAAAGTTGGTCACCGTTTTCAATCTTGAATGGGCTC
>JAZSCF010000024.1:0-14358 GCA_045602785.1 Acutalibacteraceae bacterium | reverse complement strand
ACCGTCAATATCAAACATATTTAAAATACGCTCGCGGTGTTCATCATTTAAAACTAAGAAATACGCTATAGGTGATGCTACCAAAAATGCAGAAAATGCACCTACAAAATACTTCCATGAAAGTCCTGCTGCCATTAGCATAAATATTACCATAACGGCAAACACAAGCGCGGTACCGGCATCACCCTGAACAAATATAAGCAAAACAGGAAAAGCCGCGTGCACGCACACAGGTAATAAATATTTTATTTTATTTATATTCTTATGAACCTTGCCTAAATGCATAGAAAAGGTTAAAATAAAGCAAATTTTCATAAGCTCGGACGGTTGAAAGGTTGTAAAACCTAAATTAAGCCAAGCCTTGTCGTCAGTACCCTCGGGCGCAAAGCCTATAAAAAATGTTAAAATTACGGGTATTACGCCCAAAGCGGCGGCTAAATACCACTTATTTAGCATTTTTTCAAAATCTATTGTAGAGATTACACACGCCGCTATTATTCCTACAACCATACAAAGTGATTGTACGATAAACGGGCGCATACTTCCCATATAATTTGTTGCCGAATAAACCGCTATACATCCATAAGAAGATGCAAAAAATGTAAGCAACAACAGTATATTATCAGATTCGCGAACAAAGTCAGCAATCTTTCCTAATAAATATCTCATTTGTTCCTCCATAAAAATACTGTAATAAGTATATATCATTTACACTAAATATTCAAGTGCCTTAAAATAATTTTAATAAACTCTTTATAAAGTTGAAATTATATGTTATACTTATATGCGAAAAGTAAGGAAAGGCAAATTTTATGGAATGTTTTATATCTAAAAGTCCTATCGATACCGAAAATATTGGTAAAGCCTTAGGCGAAAAAATAAATAGCGGTGTGGTTATAGCCTTTGTTGGTGGGCTTGGTATGGGTAAAACCTGTTTCACACGCGGTTTAGCGGTGGGTCTTGGTTCAACCGATACCGTTACATCCCCCACATTTGCGCTTGTTAATGAATATTTAAGCGGTAGACTTCCGCTTTATCATTTTGATATGTACCGCGTTTCAGGTTGGGAAGACCTTTACTCAACAGGCTTTTTCGACTACATAGAAGAAGGCGGTGTTTTAGCTTGCGAGTGGAGTGAAAACATTGAAAACGCTCTGCCCGAAAACACTTTATTTGTTGAGTTTGAGCGCTTGAGCGATACCGAGCGTAAAATCACCATTAAACCAAGAGGTGAAAATTAATGAAAATTTTAAGTATGGAATGTTCTGCTACACCTGCTTCGGTAGCAGTAATTGAAGACAGTAAAATATTAGCATCAAGCTTTGTTAATGTAAGACTTACCCATTCGCAAACACTTATGCCTATGGTTGAAAATGTTTTAAATGCGGCAAAGCTTAGTATTAACGATATTGACGGTTTAGCGATTAGCAACGGTCCCGGTTCTTTTACAGGGGTTAGAATAGGTATTAGCGCGCTAAAGGGCATTGCCGCACCTAAAAACTTACCCTGTGTTGCAGTTTCGACCCTACGCGCTATGGCAGAAAACTATGTAGGAACTGACTGCTATGTTTGTGCGGTTATGGATGCCAGATGTAACCAAGTTTATAACGCAATTTTTGAAATTAAGAATAACGAAGTTATAAGACTTTGTGAAGACCGCGCGCTTATGTGTGATGAATTGGCAAATGAAATTAAAACTAATTTTCAAAATACCGATAAAAACATTATAATCATCGGTGACGGAACTGATATTTTCTTCCCCTTTGTAGAAAATGTTGAAAAAGTTAGAAAAGCTTCTTCACAGTTTCGTTACCAAAATGCTGTAGGTGTTGGGCTTGTAGCAACAGAAAGCTTTAAAAATAACGAAGTATTAAGTGCAGATGCGCTTCTCCCCTTTTATTTAAGACTTCCCCAAGCAGAACGAGAATTAAAAGCAAAAAAAGAAAATGAATAGAAAAATACTCCCTTTCAAAAGGGAGTATTTTTTATAACAAATTAATTATAAATTCACAAACAAACACAATAGCGCAACAGCTAACCGCCACACCAAAAAGGCTTACATTCAAATATGCCAATATAATACCAATAACAAAAGATATAAGCCCAGCTAAAAGGCTATCTGTAGTTTCAATAATAGCGGGAAAAGTCATAACAGCTAAGGTTATATAAGGCACATAAAACAAAAAAGAGCGAAGCGTTACATTTTTAATTTTTTTACGGATAACAGTTAGCGGTAGAACCCTTATTAAAAAGGTCACTAAAAACATTATGCCGATATATATGTAAGTATTATTCATCTGCTTCTTCCTCCTTTACAGGAAAAAGAATAGCCGCCACAAAGCCTATAACCACCGTTAAAATCATAATGCGAATGCCAGAAGAAATACCCGAAAATAAGGGGATTTTTGCAAAGGCAAAACTTAGCGCAAAGGACACTGCAACTATACCTGCAATTATTTTATTCTTTTTTGCAGGGGGTATTATAATAGCTAAAAACATACCGTAAATACCAACACTTAAAGCATTTACAACGCTATGCGGCAATATATTACCAATCATAACGCCAAGCGCCGCTCCCGTAGCCCACGAAGGAATGGTAATAGTCATAGCGCCGTAATTATAATAAGGGCATAAGTCCCCCTTTACCGCCATAGATATACCAAAAATTTCATCAGTCAAATCGAAACCGATAAGCAGTCTATGTACAAGCGAAGTTTTAGATGAGAGCTTTTGGCTTAATGCACACGACATTAAAAAATACCTAATATTAACTACAAATATTGTAAGCGCCATATCTAAATAAGATACTTTTTCTGCAATACCTGTAAAGCCTGCATAACCGCCGGCTGATGCGTTAGTCAAAGCGGTAGCAATAAAGGTTTGCAAAGCAGTAAGACCGCTATTTTTAGCAGTAATGCCAAGCGTAAACGCAACCGCAAAATACCCAAGCGCTATCGGTATACCGTCTACCAAGCCCTTTTTGTACCATTCTTGTTTTTTCAAAAATATCACCAAGGCTTATTTTACGATAAATTGCCATTTAAGTCAATATTTTTCACCGTTTCGGTTTAAAAACATAGAATATATTGAAGTTGCAAATAACAACTTAAAAATTTTTAGGAGGCTATTCTATGGCAGATTTACGAAACGGCTGTTGCACACCTAACGGTGATTTCAAAGAAGCCGTGTGCATTGATGCCGGCAGAGTTTATGACTCTTGCTGTGACCGCGATTGTTTAGAAGATTTGCGTTGTTTCTTCTTACCCGAAACCCAAGCGCTTATAGACAATGCCTTAAGTGTGCGGTTAAGATGCGCGGAAGTACTTAATGTTTATATTGATGTTGAACCGGTTAACTTTAATAAAGGCTACTATTCTTGTGACCTTACCTTCTTTTTCTTACTGTCTTTCGACCTTTATACCAGTAATCGCGGATGTCCTACCGTAATTAATGGTATTGCATCCTTTAACAAGAAGGTTATTTTATTCGGTAGCGATGGCAATGTTAAAACCTATTCAAATACTTTAGGCGAAGGCTGTGTATGTAAAAACAATCCCACACGCAGAAGCAGTAATATGCCAAAATGCGTTGTAAGCACAGTTGACCCTGTACCGCTTAGTGCGCGTATATGCGAAATACGCGACTGCTACGAGAGTGTTTGCTGTATTCCCGAGGGTGTTTGCGAAGCAATTGGCGGTAATGTTGTAACCGAGCTAAGAAACGGTACTCCCACAATCTTTGCTACAATCGGTCTATTCTCAATCGTTCAGCTTATACGCAATGTTCAGATGCTTGTTCCTGTGTATGATTTTTGCATACCCGACAAGCAATGCAAAAGTTCTATTGACCACCCTTGCGATACCTTTAGCAAAATTCAGTTCCCGCTTGATGACTTTTTCCCACCGCGCCCTTGTAGTGAAGATTGCAGTCCTACCTGTAGCTGCCAAGACCCCTTCACAGACGAATAATAAAACAAAGAGAGTCAAAATTACATTAATTTCGGCTCTCTTTTTACATATTTTTTAAAACGGCCTAAACAAAAATAATGCCGTAAAATACCCCACAACAATTAAGGCTATTGCCGCAAAAGTGATAAGCATTGATTTTATAACAAGCTTTAAGCTTTGGTTTTTCATAATACCACCCTAAACTATTTTGCCCTATTAGGAGGGATTTTATGACAGTTTCCATTGACCACAATAAAAAACGGCGGTATAAACCAACAAAGGAATACCTGTTTATCTTCCCTGATTCCGAGAGCATGATATCAAGTATTTTGTTTTTATACCGCCATAAATTTAATTTTAATAGTATGCTTTATAAAACCGAAAATGATTATCGGCTTATAATAAAATGTACGCGCTTGGAAAGTTGTCTTTTATCCTTAAATGAATTTTGCAAAAGAAATAGCAGTAACATTATAGAAACTGCTTTTACCAAAGAATACGGCAAACTACTTATAAGCAAAAACGCCATAAAAACCATTGGTAAATACTTTTTTAAAGAGACCTGAGATATTCCATTCTCTCAGCCATTTTATCGCCAAAAAGGTAACTGCCCGCAACCAAAACATCAACACCTGCTTCTACAGCTAAAGGCGCGGTTTCGGCATTGATACCGCCGTCAATTTCTACAAGGGTATTATAGCCCTTCTCATCAATTTCTTTTCTTAAAGCCTTTACCTTATCTAAAGACTCAGGCATAAAAGACTGACCGCCAAATCCCGGTTCTACCGACATTACAAGCACCATATCACAAAGGGGTAAAAACTCGAAAATATCTTCCGCCTTAGTTTTGGGTTTAATTGTAAGACAAGCCTTACATCCACATTCTCTTATTTCCTTTAAAGTTTCGGCAACACTGCTTCCTGCCTCAAAATGAAAGCCCAAATAATCAGCCGATTCTGCAAATTCTTTAATATATCTATGCGGACGGTCTATCATAAGGTGAACATCCAAAGGAATATCGGTATTAGCCTTTACCTGCTTTAAAATAGGATTTGCAAATGATATATTAGGAACGAAAGTACCGTCCATAATATCAAAATGAAGCATATCCGTATTATTCTCTTTAAGTCTTATAAGCTCGTCCTTTAAATTAATAAAATCTGCCGCTAAAAGCGATGGTGAAATTTTAACCGCCATAATGTACCCCTTTATACAATAATTATAGTTTAATTGTATACGTTTAATTATACTTTGTCAATAATAAAGGCTCTACAAAAATAATTTGTAGAGCCTATTTTCTATTCCTTTTGCATTTTAGTATAAATAATCCAACCAATAGCACTAATAACAAATGTAACTGCAAAAACAATTATTGCAAAGGTGTATTTTTCTGTACCCAAAAGGCTACCGCCAATAGTAGAGGTTATAACCGACGGAATACGCGCAAAGGTTGCAATAATTAGAAAGTGACTAAACTTAATATCGGTAATGCCTACAAAATATGTTAATAAATCCTTTGGCGTACCGGGAAGAAAAAACATTAAAAACACAAGTGCTGCTACACGCTTTTTATTTTGTAAAAACTTGAGCGATTTTATCTTTTCAAGGGAAAAAAACACTTCTACAAGCTTTATACCAAATTTTCTTACAAGTAAAAACACAACAAGACTTCCAAGCGCTATCCCAACAAGGCAAAGTATTGTACCTTCTACCGCGCCAAAGGCGTAACCTGCACCGATTTCAAGCGGTTCACCGGGAACTAATGCGATAATTACCTGAAAGGTAAGCATAAGCACAAAGTAAACCTTACCCATAAAGCCGCTACTGTCTACCCAAGCGCGAAACCGCTCAGGCTCGGATACAAACTGTACCATAGGTCTACCTATGAACCAACCAACCCCTATGCAAAAAGCCAAAAAGGCAATCATAGAAAGTGCGCTTAAAATTTTTCTTGTTTTGTCTGTCATAATTATTATTCCTGTTTATTGTTGTTTAAACTCGAACTCCACCGTAGCCTTAAACAAATCGCCATCGGTTTCAATTCTAATTTCGCCGTTTTGAAGCTCTACAAGACTCTTTGCTATAGAAAGCCCTAAACCGCTACCTTCGGTATTACGGGACTTATCTCCGCGCACAAACCTTTCCATAAGCTCTTCTTTGGAAATATCAATTTGATAATTCGAAATATTCTTGAAAACTACTAATACTTTATTCTCACGAACCAAAAGCTCTACATAAGCACGAGTACCGCTTTGCGAATATTTACAAATATTGCTTAAAAGATTTTCAAAAACGCGCCAAAGATGCCTTGCATCTGCTTCTATAATAACATTTTCGCGCTCGATTTTCAATAGCGGAATTACCTGTGCCTTTTTAAAACGCTCATCAAATTCGCCTAAAGCCTGTTGCAAAAGTACACCAACATCGCATCTTTCAAAGTTGACCGATATATTGCCCGTAGTCGCTTTAGATGCTTCCACCAAATCTACAACCAACTTTTTAAGTCTTTCGCTATGGCGGTCAATAACCGAAATATACTCTACCGCAGTTTGATTTTCAATTTGCTCTTTTTTAAGTAAATCAACATAGTTTACAATTGAAGTAAGCGGAGTTTTAATATCGTGTGAAACGTTGGTAATAAGCTCGGTTTTAAAGCGTTCGCTCTTTATTTTTTCATTTAGTGCTATTTGCATACCGTCATTTATATTGTTAAGTGTTTCAGCAAAATTTTTAAAATCCATATACATATATTTTGTATCTATTTTATGTTCAAAATCGCCTTCAGCCAGTCTTTCACCGCCCTTTTTAATACGAACAAGACTTATAGCAATATGCAAAACAACCGCAACCAAAATAGCATTTATCGCAATTAACCCAATAATAAGATTATCTGTTTCATGGCAATTAAAGGCAATAAAAATAAATTCAAAAAACAATATAACCGCCGTTTCTAATACAACGCGCCATATAAGCGGTATTCTTTTTAAATGAAACGCAGTAAACCGCGCAACCCTTTTCACACCTTTGAAAAACCATTTTAAAAACTTGTATATTACTGTATTTGTAAATAGTGTTCCCGTTTTGACGCGTGTTGCAAAGGTCATAGTAAACCCAAGCAACAAGAAATAAAGCGCTGTACCCCCAAAGAACAGAACAATTAAACCCTCCGCGCCTTCATAAAAAATATCAAGCGTAGCCATTATACCGAGAATAGATACCGTGGCAACTACCGCGGTATAAATATCAAACGGTATTTTATCCATAGCGTTAAGCTTTATATAGCTATAGGCATCTCTATGGCCTGCACTGCAATAAAGATAACATAAAAGCACTATAAAAGCTATAAGCGAGAGTATTACAAACACTATCATTGCATATCGTAGCTTGTGTCCTGTAATAATTAACTGTCTAACAATGGAAAACATATCATTTTCTCTCATCTCATCTGCAAGATAAACCGTGTAAATATAATCTTCGGTATAGTATTGCTGTGAAGTGATAATTTTTTCTCCCTTATAGTTAGATTCAATATCCTTACCATCTGCAGTTTCTATAGCGTAAAACAGATTACTGTCTTTATAATAATATCCGATTTCACGACCTAAATCGTGATATCCGGCTAGTGTATGGCACTCACCGTAAACCATATCGCTTAAGATATTTTCCTGTACATCCTTTGAAGAAGAAAAATAAAAATTTAAATATCCCATAGCAGCAACAGCTGCAGTAGACAATACAAGCACAAGCACCATAACATACGAAAGCAAAACCGCCGTAATCTTCATAGGCAAACTGCATTTTAAGTTTTTCATAGCCTACTCCCCTTCTCTATTTTATATCCGTGCGCCCATACTACCTTAAGGTATCTAGGTTCGGCAGGATTTATTTCAATTTTTTCGCGCAAGTGCCTTATATGTACAGCCACAACGCCCTCATTACCGAAGCATTCCTCTTTCCATACCTTGCGGTAAATCTCTTTAGGGCTCATAACCTTACCTGCATTTTCCATTAAAAGCCGTAAAATATCAAATTCTAAGGGTGTAAGGCTTACTGCCTGTCCATCAACAAAAACTTCTTTAGTAGGTGTATTAAGCTCAATAGAGCCTACAGTAATTGTTCCGCTTTTAGTATTGCCGCCAAGCTCCATATAACGCCTAAGCTGAGAACGCACACGAGCCACAACTTCTACAGGATTAAACGGCTTTGTTATGTAATCATCCGCCCCTACATTAAGCCCTAAAATCTTATCGGTATCTTCACCTTTAGCAGAAAGAAAAATAACCGGAATATTAGAGCTTTCGCGAAGCCGTGCTGTTGCGGTAACACCATCGCAAACAGGCATCATAATATCCATAAGCACTAAATGAATTTCGCTTTTTTCTATAGTTTCAAGCGCTTCATTACCGTTATATGCTTTGAAAATATTGTAGCCTTCAGTTTTAAGATAAATCTCAAGTGCTGCTACAATATCCTTTTCATCGTCACAAATTAAAATGTTATACATTCTCTCACCTCACAACTATTCTACCACTTATTTGTTTAAGAAAAAAGTGGGAAAATATTTAAGTTTTTATTAAGATTGCATTTTGTGTAAAAAAATGTTATTATTGAATTATACAAAATGTTAAGGAGTATTTATGAAATACGAAATTTTGCAAAGCTGTCCTAACATCATTCGCGATTTTTTAACATATAGTGAAACAATCAAGGGCAAGTCTTCCCTATCGGTTGAAGGGTATTATTTAGACCTTCAAACCTTTTTCCGCTATATTTTGTTAGTACGCGGTATTGCTGATGTTAAAATCCCTTTTGAAGAGATTGAAATTAAAGATATTGATATAAATTTAATAAAAACAATCACAATTTCGGACCTTTATGCTTACCTTGTTTTCTGCAAAAATGAGCGCGGTAACAATGCGGCAACAAGAGCCAGAAAAACATCTACACTTAGAATATTTTTTAGATACCTTTGTGAACAAACACATCAGTTAGAAACTAACCCAGCGCTTATGCTTGAAGCACCAAAGGTAAAGCAGTCACTACCTAAGCATTTAACACTTGAAGATTCAATTGAGCTTTTAAATTCGGTTGACGGTCCCAACCAAAAGCGCGACTTTTGTATTTTGACACTATTTTTAAATTGTGGTTTGCGTTTGGCCGAGCTTTGCGCACTGAATGTTGGAAGCATCAAACCTGACGGAACTATGACGGTTGTTGGTAAAGGTAATAAAGAGCGGCTTGTGTATTTAAACGAGGCTTGCCTTAACGCAGTTAAAGAATATCTTGCCGTAAGACCTACTGAAGACATAAATTTTGCCGACCGCAACGCTTTATTTATTAGCCGAAACCACCGCCGAATAAGTAATAAAACTGTTCAGCATATAGTTAAAACCTATCTCGAAAAAGCAGGGCTTGGCGGTCAGGGCTTTTCAACCCACAAACTAAGGCACACTGCCGCTACGCTTATGTATCAGCACGGTGAAGTGGACATACGCGTTTTAAAGGATATTTTAGGGCATTCTAATCTTGGCACCACCCAAATTTACACCCATGTATCCGATAGTCAAATAAAGAATGCTATAGATTCAAACCCTTTAAGTAATATAAAGAATAAAAAATAGTAAAAGATGTGTGATATTCACACATCTTTTTCATTTGCAAGGAAAACGGGCACCCGAAAGGGCACCCGTTTTTTGTCTTTCTATATAATGTTATTTAAAGTCAGCTACCAGAAGTAACCCTTTCACCTAAGAAATAGAACTGACTACTTGAAGAATTATCAAATTTTGTCATAACATCATAGAATTCAGTTTTTGTTGTAACGCCATATTTTGGATTAGTAGCGATGCCACCAGATGGAACCGCATCGTGATACTGCCAAAGCGTAGTTGTTCGTGAACGAACATAGGGGTTAAAGTAATATGTGTTATTACCTAACTCGGATGGGTTGCTACTATTGTACGACTGACCAAACTTAAATATACCTTTATATTCATTTACACCATCCGTATTAGTAGTATATTTAGTAAGGTTAGTAAATCTTGCAAATTCCATACCTGGAGTATCAACAATATTATGTGTCCAGTCTATAGAAACCACTGTACAAGCTGTAACACCACCGCGAATTACACCTTGGATATTACGAATTCTTGACACATTACGAGAACCCCAACCAAGCGCTGTAAATCGCATAATATTATCTGTCCATTCGGTATCATCGCGAGTAGGCTTATTGGTACCTTTAGCTCTGTCAAATATTTCTATATCTGCATTGTTATATTCAAGTAGATTACCCTTAACCTGCATTCCATTATGGTTATCACCGCTGTCACTTTGTGTGGTAATAGCGGAATCCCAAGTATGATAAATCCAGTTGTAATTAACGTGTAAGTTTGCACCGCCTTCCCAGAACTCAATTGCATTAGCATAGCGTGAAACATTGTCAGCAGTGTTATTATTCTTTACACCGCCCGCAAAGCCAATTTCACAATTTGTAACGGTTAAATTATTGTTACCCGAACCGCCTTGAATAGCAAATTTACCGAATCCATGAAGATTTAGGTTATCAATAACAAAATCACTAGTACCAAATGGAAGTGCAATACCCATAATACCGCGGCTTACTTCAATTGAACTATATTTGTTCGGGTTGCCTACAGAATAGAGATATAGTTTTTTATTTACCTCATCATAAGTGAAGTCGCCTTCCTTATAAAGCGTGTAAAGCTTCTCACCTTGCGGATCAAGACCTATTGGGAAGCCCTTACGCAAGCCGACCGAATCGCCGCCATTGAATATAATATTTGTGGGTGCATTGTCTTTAACAGAAGCATCCAAGTAAAACTCAGGAGCATCAATTACCCAAACATTAGCGTTTTTACCGCCTACTTCAGTCCAAGTAACATCTGTTGCGTATTCCTTTAAGGAAGATGTAAACCTTGGTTTAGCGCCTGTACCGTAAGCTCCAAATACTGTTGGATTAGTAGTTGTACCTTTAGGTATAACAAAATATGCATAAGTGCCTTCTGATCTTAAGGTAAGCATATCTGTAGCAATACGATAGGTTTCACCACGCTTAAAGAGTACTATAGCGCTAGAATATGTATCTCGGTTAGCCTTAAGCTTGGTTATAAATGTATTAAGCGACATTGCGTTATTTGCCGATGTGCCGGTACCGCTACCTGCCGCTTTATTTGCAACAAAGTAAATCGTAGAACCGTTACCATAGGTTGCCGTCTTTGTTACATATTCTCCATTTTCTCTTACTGTAGCAGTTGAAGTATATGTACCAGCCGTAGTATTATAACTACTTGTAGAATTAAGAATATTCTGTCTTGTGGTTTCAGCCACTTCATCCGATTGACCTTTAAGGTTAAATTCCTTTTTAGCAGTTGCCGACAATCCACCAAGCAATTCTTTTCTAACAATAGTAATATCACCATCGTTTATGGTACCGCTTAAATCACGGTCTGCCTTATAAAGCATTGTTTGAGAAGTATCACCTAATGAATCATTTGTCATAACAAGGTCACGAATATCGTATACGCCATCACCGTTGATATCGTTTTCGCACCAACCGTCGTCACCTTCTCTGAACTTTTCGGTTGAGAAGTAGAAATTGTCGATATAAGGTAGTGCTAAAACACCGTCTTCCGCACCATGTGGAGAGTATATAGCGCATTCGGTACCTGTATAAGGCTTATTATCTCTAAATGTTTCATCAAACAAAAGTGTATTTGATGTAATATCAAAGAAAATACATCTTATAAGCGCAATCTCGTTGCCTTCATCATCATAATCGGTAGTAATACCTAGACTCATTCGATAAATATGATCCGGGTTGAAGGACACACTGTTATCACCCGGGCGGTATTCCATAAGTCCTTCATATTCAAGCCCATCTAAATTAGTTGCATAATGCTCACCTGAAGCGCTTCTGTCCTCGCCATCATATTTATAAAGCTTAAGTTGTCTTTGGTCAGTAGCGCAAAGACGGAGCTCATATCCCTTTTTACCTTCCATTCTACCGAATATCGCAAATCCGTTATGCAAACCAAAATATTTAGGTTGTAAATCAACACTAATAAACTGGTCCTTAGATTTTAGGTTGTAGTTTTTGTTAGGATCACCATATTCCATAACATAATTACTGCAACCGATTAAAAGTCTGCCATCTTCAGTGAGCGTAGTAGGATTTGGATGATATTTTTCATAGGAAACTCTTCCTGTAAATATCCAGTCCGCCTTAAGTTCATCAAGCGTTGTATCATTAAAATCTTCAAAATATTCGTTGGTAGTAAGTTCCCAACGATTACCACCAAAGTCTGCTATAAATTGGTTGTTTTCAACTGTTGTAACTACCTTATTACTATCTGCAATATCAGTGAAAGCACCACCACTTATAGTTTTGGTTTTAGTAGCAGTTACTTTATACGGATTATCAATTGCAAATACACCTGCAGTTTCAGTAAAATCAACGCAACGTCTTTGGAATGTTTTATCAACTATAATAGTGGCTTTATCCAAAAGATTATTTTCTGTTAACTTAGTAGCAAGTGTATCATAATCAAATGTTGTGCTACCGTCAATCATAAATTGGATATAACTATTATCACCAAAAGAAATATTGGAATCCCAAACACCTTCAAGATTTACAGTATTTGCATCCTTAATATTGATGTTTACATTACCGTTATATTTTGTTGTGTAATGCGGGGTACCTTCATAATAAGCATTGAAAAATAGTTTTGTTGATGCATCCTTATTATTAATAATAAGGTTTACATTACCGTTATATACATTTCTACCGTTAATCCCATTAGATAAAGATATATTAGGTGGTGTTTTACAATTAATTTCAACCGTTTGATTATGAAGTATTTCCGTAGCTTGCCCCATATTATTATAACCAAATATTAATTTAGAATTACTACCTACAAATGAAGCATCCTTATGGAAAATAGCGTTACTGTGCGCTAATTGAAATGAACCAAAATTAGTAGGATTACTAATTACCACATTCTTATACTCAGTTGTCATACCTGCATTATTAGCAATAAGACCGTTATCAACTGTAATAGTAACTTTATCTTCAGACTGAATAACAAGGTTAAATTTGTACTCAGGTAATACACCAAAATTGGTATCAGCCAAAACATTAAATGTAACACTATCGCCTGATTCAGCGCCATCATCAATTGCGTTTTGAATAGCATCTGCAATAGAGGTTCCTTCTGGTACATCAAATGAATAATCAATATTTCCTTGACCAATAGTAAAATCATATTCGCCAGGTTCAAGTTTTATGGTGCTATTATTAGCAGCTTTTTTGATAAATTCACCATTTTTATTGTAAACCCAAACAGACTCACCTGCTTCTAATCCGCTTATCACATAAACACCTGCGGTTCCAGTAAATGAAATAGCATCCTTATTGCCTGTTTCGTTATTGATTACATAATAAGGAACTGCTCCGCCTTCAATATCCTTCATACCTTGAAGGAAAGCAACCGCTGAATCAATATTACAACTGCCGTTATTTAACAACTGGATAGCTTTACCTACACCAAATTGATACTTTGAAGCAACACCTGAAAGCGTGAATTTTTTGGCATTATTGCAGACAAAGTTCAAAGTACCATTATATTTAGTAACTCTTTCTTGAGAAGCTATAAGACTAAAATCGTTTTCAGCTGCATTATCATAAATAATAGTTGTAGTATTTGTGTAAAGAGGTCTATTATAAGCGCCTTGACTCAAATTCTTTATTTTAGAACCAAAATAAATGGTCATATCCTTAGTAAATGGGTCATCTTGCTTGGTGCCCATTGCAAAATCGTATAGGTCACCACCGGTAACGGATACACCCTTACCTACATAGAAGTTGTTGTTACCAATGGCAAAAGCTTGCCAATTATTGCCGGCAACATTTAATATTATATTTTCTACACGTAACGGACCACCAATAGAACCGCTATTGTTAGCAACACCAATTGAAGCAATATCTGTGGTATTAGAAGATATATTAAGATCAAATTCGTGAGCTGCAAATGCGTTACTAGTTTCTGTGTTAATAATAGAGCTCTTGCCCTCAACATAAATAACCTTAATATTTACAGTATCTCCTGCAACATAACCTGCAGCCTTAGCAGCAGCTATAGCACCATTAATACTTGCAAGTGGTTTATCAACTGTTTTACCGCTATTAGCATCATCGCCGTTAGGACTTACAAAATATGTACTAGGTATTTTAGTAGCAGTAAACACATACTCGCCTGTAGTAGTTGCAGTAACACATCCATCAGTAAGCGGTGAAACAACATTTTCATCTGCTTTACTTACAAGCTTAACATCCTTGTAAACATCATTATCTATATTTACCCAATATTTACCTGCGGTTGCTGATTGTGAA
>JAZSCF010000023.1:0-39261 GCA_045602785.1 Acutalibacteraceae bacterium | reverse complement strand
GGTGAATTTGTTTTAAATTATAACGGTTGCGACTATAATTGCACAAAGGGTCAATTTGTACTTATTCGCCCTGGTGTAACACACAGCTTTTCGGTCACAAAAACCAACCTTTCACAGCCACATATTCACTTTGATATAACGTCTATGCCAGATAGCCGACAGGTGCCTATATGTTTTAAGGATATAACTGATCTTACGGGCCCCGAGCAAAAGAAAATACGAAAGGATGTTTTTAAAAATTACCCACAAACACCCTTTGTCACCTTTTCGGACACCGCCGCGGCTTTACGGCTTTTTTACTCTGTTATAAATCAACCAAAGGGTTGTGAACTAACCCAAAAGGGCTTACTTACCCAGCTTATAGATATGATTATAACTGATAACTTTCCAAAGGCTTTTGATAATAATGCCGAATCGGTTTACAGTATTGAAGAGCAGGTAAAGGATTATATTGATGCAGGTCAGGGAATGGCGTTTTCACTACAGGATATTGCAAGACAATTTAACTACAGTAAATACTATTTAGAAAGGCGCTTTAAAGAGCGCTACAATATAAGCCTTATAGCCTACCGCAACAACAAAAGAATGCAGCTTGCAAAAACAATGCTTCTAAACGATACCGTATCCAATGTAGCAGAAAAACTAGGCTTTTCTTCTATCTATGTTTTTAGCCGTGCTTTTAAAAATCACTTTGGCTACTCCCCTACTGTCAGTACGCACACATTATGATAAAACACATATATATACCCATAAACAACATTTATATGCCAACTCAAGAAAAAATTAAAGCGGAGTGTTTACTCCGCTTTTTTCATACATTATTTACTGCTTTCAAAAATTTCTATTTGTTTTACATAGCGTTTAGCGCTCTCTTCAATAGCGGCAAAATCGTTTGCTTCAATAAGCTTTTTATTGGCTATATCCGAACCAATACCAAAACCGCACGCACCCACGCCAAGATATTCTGCCATATTATCGGCATTTATTCCGCCAACCGCAAGAAAACGAATGTGCGAAAGGGGTGCCTTAATATCCTTAAGATACCTTGAGCCCATAGAAGTTATTGGGAAAAGCTTTACAAAATCGGCACCTGCATTATGTGCGGCAACCGCTTCACTTGGTGTAAATGCACCCGGGATAGACACTAACCCTAACTCTTTTGTTTTTATAATAACTTCTTTATTAGTATCGGGTGAAATAATAAATTTACCGCCTGCGTTTTTTGTAAGCTCAACCTGTTTTTCGGTAAGTACGGTGCCTGCGCCAATTAACATCTTACCTTCAAAATGGTCGGCAAGCATTTTTATATTAGAAGCTATCTCTTCATCGGGTGTATTACCCGTAGCATCAAAGGTACACTCCAACAGTCTTATACCGCCGTTATAAGCCGCAGTTGCAAAATCTAAGAGCTTATCGCGACCTATACCCCTTACAATAACAATGATTTTTTCTTTTAAAATGGTTTCTATTGTTTGTTTCATAGTATCCTCCATAGTAATAATTTCATTAAGCCTTTTTATGCGGTTTTCTAAAAAGATTTTCCATTCCATAGGTGCATAAAATGCATTTTCTTCGCCATTTGCAACCCTTAAAAGTTTACCTACTGTATCATTATTTCCAACATGGTTACCAAGAAAAATTTCAACCTTTTTATTTTTAACGCGTTTAATTCCTTCAACATATTTTTTTCGGTTTTCAAAAGGCAAACCGTTTTTTGTTAGAAAATCAAACGTTAACGTATTGGTGCCTACCCCACCGTGCATACCTGCAAGATAGCTTTTTTCTCCATTAGAAGTATTAAAGAAAAAAGACATTGTGCCGTCGGTATGACCTGGTGTAGAAAGACACAAAACCGAAGTGTCTCCAAGTGTAACAATATCGCCGTCGTTTAATAAAAAGTCAGGTTCAAAAAATCCTGTGTACTTAACCCCCAAAAACTCTGCTAAAGAAGTATCTTCTTGACCGTTCACCATTTTCCGATCCTGCTTACCAATATAAATTTTAGCTCCTGTAAGCCTTGCCAAGTCAAGCGCCGCTCCCGCATGGTCGTAGTGACCGTGAGAAATCAATATAACTTTTATATCCCTTTCGTCAAACCCAAGCTCCCTTATATTATCCAAAACTATCCATAAAGTCGCGGGCATCCCTGGATCAATAAGTATAAGACCTTCTTTAGTATCTATAATGTGAGTTGACGCAGGACGAGTACCTACAAAATATATATTACCGAAAACTTTTCCGGGTTTTATAAAACCATTGTATAAATTTTTTTGCATTACTCAATCCCCCACAAATATTCTAAGCTTTTGTGAAGCTTTTCAAGCTCTGCTACATTTTCTTTTTCAATAGCACTACTGTTTTTAAGTTTTTCGTAATACATATTTTTAGCGTCCTTTGTAGCGGTAATACCAATATCCGCAAGACGACAAGGCATATTGTATTTTTTCATAAGGCTTATTAGAAAATCATTATTTTCTTTTTCGCCGTTAAAGTAATTTTGAAGTAATAAACCAACCCCTACAATCTCACCATGAAGGTATTTTTTACTTTCTTCAAAAAACATTGCGCGAGTGCTTTCATAAAACTTGTGAGCCAATGCAGTTTGGTTGGAACCGCGTGCAATACCGCTTATAACACCAGTTACTGCAATGGTAATAAATACCACCTGCTCAACCGTATTGGTAATGCTATCTTCTTCAATATCCAAAATATATTTTTCGGTTTTTTCTAAAAGCTGTAAAAAAGATTTTTGGGATAACACATACGCCCAATCAAGCCCAATTGGGTAATCCTTACTGTTTTCATCAAAGCGTTGCTTTATTTCAACAAACTTAGCAAGCGCATCAAAAACACCCGCAAGTAATAATCTCTTAGGTTGTGTAGCGATAACGTCTATATCCGCAATTACGGCGTTTACTTCGTACTCGTAATGCTTACTGCCTACAGTGCGACCGTCAGGAGTATAGCAAACACTTAAAGGTGTATATGCGGCACAGGTGGCAGAAGATGTTGGTACATTTATAACAGGTAGCTTTGCATAAAAGCCAATAAGCTTTGCAAAGTCCATAATAACTCCGCCACCAATACCTACTATAACATCATAGCCTTTTTCTTTTGCTAGTAATGAAAGCTCTTTGGCTCTTTCGTGATTACAGCTGCCCAAATGCTCTACTATTTCATATTTTTCGCATACCGAAACGCTTTTTTCTACCTTACTTTGTGTAATAGAAAGCGCGGTTTTTCCGCCCACAATAAGCGGGGCTGTTCCCAACCGTAACACTTCTTCACCGAGCGATGAAATAATACCGCGTTCTTGTAAATATCTACCGCAACCAATTCGGAATGATTTTTCTTTTATAGGCATAAAATTAATTCCCTTCGTCTTTACATACTTTAATTTTAATGCTATAATATCCTTGAATCAATCCATTTTATTGGGAAAAACTTTAGAAATATTGCGGTGATGATATGATTTTTAACGCTTATGCCGAACAAAAGGACCAAATAGCAGGAATAACGCTTGTAAGCTGCGGTCACATTTTTGCAAAAAAGGGTCGCGAAATTAAAAGGCCCGACGGCAGAAACGATTGGCTTTTATTTTATGTTGCAAAGGAAAGTGAAACCTTTTATTTAGAAAATATCGTTAAAGCAGATGCAGGCTCGTTTATTATTTTTGCACCAAACGAAAAGCAACACCATATTTATAAAGGCAACAAAACCGGTGAATTTTATTTTGTTCATTTTAAGTGTGATAAATTACCGGTATCACTTGAAACTTCCCGTATTTACAGCCTACCCTTCAGGTCGCACGTATGCGATACCTTTGAAGAAATTATAGAAGAAACGCTTAATAAACAGCCCTTTTATGAAAAACTTTGTATAAGTAAACTACTGCAGTTACTCACCCTTTTTGAACGCGATACCACAAAGCTTAACACACCCACAAAAGAAAACTTTAACCGTATTGCAAAGGTTATACAGCATATGAACCGATATTACAACAGCGACTTTAATTTAGAAGATTACGCCAAAATGTGTAATATGAGCAAATACCATTTTTCAAGGGTATTTAGCGCAACTATTGGCAAAACACCGCTTGAATACCGCAACAATATTCGCCTTGAACACGCCGCGGATTTATTGCTCGATAAATTATATACCGTTGAAGAAATAAGTAATATGGTAGGGTATTCTTCGGCGGTGTATTTTAGCACGGCTTTCAAACAAAAATACAATCTTTCACCAAAACAGTACCAAAAACTGACATCGCTTTAGTGGTGTCGGTTTTTCATTTTTTCACTTAATTAACCCTTCCACTTTGCAAAGACATAATATAAAATTTATAATAATTTATATCTGCATTATACATTAATATATATAAATTGTCAATTGAAGCCAAATCATAAATCGTTAAAAAAATCTACTTATTCACATTTACAAATTCATTTTTTTACACTTTCTAAGGGCGAAAACTATTTTTTAGGAAGTGTATAAAAATGTATTTTTGTCTTGATTGCGGTTACACCTTTTCGCACGCATCAAAGGTGACTGAAAACCACAACCTTTCAACCCCACCCTATGAAGTTATAAATGTTTGTCCCGCTTGCAAAGGACAAAACTTCAAACAAAAAAAACTCGACTATTGCCATTATTGCGGCACAAAACTTAAAAAAGGTCAAGCGTACTACTGCTCGGCTGAATGTAAACGAAAAGGCGAAAAAGCCTGGCAAAAAGAACGGGCACGTAAAAAAATAATGGTTGACAGCCCTCTTTACAAAAGAGTTCGCGAAATAGAGGAATATAACCGTAAGCACAAAACCAAATATAGCTACGGTCAGTTTACAGCCATTGTAAAGAAAGGGAAATAGTATGAACGAGAAAAAGGAATACTTAAACTCTTATCTTTTACAGGGCGACGAAATCAGAATACTTAACGAAATGATTTTAAATAATCCTTCTATGAAGAATATATACCTTAAAAAAATAAAACAATGCGAACAAAAAAGACACGCAATTGAAGAAAGTATCGAAAAAATAAGTGACCATCGTTTCAGGCTGGTTTTATACGAAAAATATATCTGTGGTCGCACACTTGAAGAAATTAGCCTTATTTTGAACTATAGTAAAAGGCATATTGAAAGACTACACATAGCAGCATTAAAGCTTTTTGAAGTTTAAAAACATCAAGTTTTTTCGTTTTTTATGATATTGAATAAAAAAACAATGAAATTTTTATGTTATTTTCACAATAAAATACAACATAAAAGCAGTTGACTTTTTTGAATTTATTTTGTATAATGATTGTAACAATGTAAAATACGCGTTGATTATGCTTATTTTTCAAAAAGTTATTTTTAGGAGGAATTATCATGAAAAAACTATTAGCCGTACTTTTAGCAGTTGTTATGCTCTTTAGCGTAGCTACTATCTGCTCATCGGCCGCAGAAACACCAAAGGTTACAATTGTAACCAACCAAGGTAGCCCTGTGGATGCAGGTGTCCCCACCTATTTAACCGTAAAGTTTACCAACTTTGGTGAAATCCAAGGTGCTGATGTTATCATCACCGCTGACAAAAACATCAAATTAGAAGACATCGTAGTTACCGGTTTTCCATCAGCAAGCAAAGACAATAACTACACCCAAGAAACCGATGGTGAAGTAACCACTATTCACTTTGTTGATTTAACCAAGGGCGCAAACGGTAAAATAACATTCAAAGCTACCGTTCCAGAACCAGCTGATGACACTGTTGTCCTTGAGAACCCCGTTATTAAGGTTGAAGGCAAATATGCAAAAGATGGTACAACATTATTTGATGTTGAAGCTCCTCTTGACGGCACATTCGAACTTACCAAAAAAATCGCTGCTTCTGAGCCCCAAGAAATCGCTGCAGGCGCAGAAGTAAATGTAGAATTTGATCCAGCTAAAAAATTCGTTCCACAAGGCGCAGTATACATTGACAATGGCGATGATACATATACCTTTGCTACTAAGCAGGCAGATGGTTCTTTCCTTGCTACTGATGCAGGTGATTATGTATATAAAGCATATGATATCCCTAGCAACAAGATCACTACTTTCGGTGCTTCTAACGACCCTGATGATCCAAGTAGATTAAGATTTGGTAGCTATTCTGCACTCAACGATAAAGCAGAAGAGCATGGTACTTTAGTATTTGAAGGTAACTGGTTAGCTTTAAAGAACCTATACATTCAAAACGGTTATAGTGTTAAAGATTTTGTTGAAGCTATTTATAGCGATGTAACTGAGAAGCTTGCAGCTAACGAAAATGCTAACCATGTATCTTATAAAGTTGGCGAAGATCGTATCAACGTATACAGATTCAAGCAAACAAAGTATATGTGGAAAGACGAAGCAAATGGCGTTCTAGAATATGCTATTCGTTTATCTAATGTTAAGGAAAACACCAAATACACAGGTATCGCATTTTCTATAGCAAAAGACACAGGTGCTGTTACCATAGCTGAAAATGTTAAAACTGTTAACTAAATAATTCTAAGAGGTACATATAAATGAAAAAATTATTTACTGAACCCGAAATTGAAATTCTCTCTTTCCTTTGTGACCAACCCGGTGCTGATAGTTTTGACCTCAATGGTGGCGAAGTAGACGGTGGCGATTTACCACTTATCCCTAAAGACTAATAAGCAGGTACACTAATGAAAAAAAGAACAATCACAATTGTTTCTATAAGTTTAGTTTTGGCAATTCTTGCGGTATCAATAATCGCAACCTTCCCTACTTATTTATTTGAAGAAGATCCAAATGTTCCCACTACGAACTCCAACGTTCAAAATGATAATATAAAACCATCACAAGGTGAAGATATTGGAGTTGTTGGCGACGATGAAAACGGCATACAAAGTGTTCTTCCGGATCTTGGTATTGTAGATGACGATGCCACACAAATACCTAGTATCACCTTTAAAACTCTTGCTACCGCTAATGGCGTTAAGTTGATTTCAGCTAATAACGCTTTCGAAAAAGGCACTGAGTTTAATGCAAAAAAATTAGGTATATTTAGCAAAGATTTTTATCGCGCACGTCATTATGTACAAAAGTTTGCTAAAAACTATGCTATGTACGAGATCACTGCTAAAAACAGTGGTAGAGATGTACAACCGATAGATACTGCAAGGATTGTTATTGACATTCCTAAGAAGTATAATCTAGACAATATAGAAGTTTACTATTTGCTAGATAACGGTGTGCAAAAGCTTTCCGCAGTAATTGATAAGGAAACTCGTACTGCTACTGTTGGTTTTATGCAGTCAGGTGTATATATCTTGATTGAAAACGATAAGGCTGATAATGATATTTCTTCAAGCGACAATGCTTCTAGCGACAATGCTTCTAGCAACAACACTTCAAGTAATATTACTTCAACCGAAAGCGAAGATACTTCCTCTTCTACATCATCCAATACAAATTCAAGTAATATTACCGATAGTAGTGAAGAAAACAACAGTAGTAATACAAACTCTGACAGTTCTTCTACTGAATCAGACCCCAACCAAGACTCAATGGAAGGTTGGACTCCCTGGTATTAATTAAAAGCTCCCTTCAGGGAGCTTTTTTTAATACCAACTATTCAATTAATCTTCTTGCATTTTGGAATCACTTTTTATATAATAGTAATATATATTAAAGGTGGTGAGAGTATGGTTTGCAAAATTGCTAACTTTGTTGTGCTTTTTAAAAATCCTTCTTTAGCAGTACAAAGCTTTTTAAAAGATTATGCTTCAACTGAAAAACCACAGTTCGAAATAGAATTAACTGCGGATGAATTCAAGCAAGCATGCGCTATTACTGCCGCCGCAAATAGTGTAGTTCAAGCTGAACTTACTGCCTTTTATACAAAACTCTTATCATTCTTACCTCTTCACGATGCTATATTTCTACACGCTTCTTTAATAGAAGCAAATGACGTTGGTGTCGCTTTTACCGCCATTAGCGGAACAGGAAAATCCACCCATACGCGTTTATGGCAAAAGCTATTGGGTGATAAGGTGCAAATTATTAACGGCGATAAGCCTATTGTCCGTTTTGAAAATGATATCCCCTACGGCTACGGCACACCTTGGTGCGGTAAAGAGCATTGGGGTAAAAATGCCCGTACCCCAATAAAGCATATTTGCTTTATTGAACGCAGTGAAAAAAACAGTTGTGAAAAAATCACCGCCGAAAAAGCACTTAAAGGGATTTTTAGCCAACTTTTTATTCCTAAAGACCCTGCCGCCGCTTTAAAAACCCTTGAGCTTTTAGATAAACTTTTAAAATCGGTTGATATTTGGGTAATAAAATGCAATACCGATATCTCGGCAGCAACAGTTGCCTACAATACAATCTTTAAAGGAGAAACGTAATGAAACTTAAATACACCTTTGCTATAAGCGAAGTTGCCGGTCAAACAGTTGCCGTTCCGATTAATAGCGGTTACGGTGAACAAAGCATTATAAAAACTAATGAAACCGGTGCCTTTATTTTAAATCTCTTAAAGGATGAAATAACCCTTCCCCAAATTATTGCTAAAATTAAGGAAGAATTTGAAGTCGAATCGCAAGAAGCAATAGAAAATACCGTAAACAAATTTATTGATAGCCTAAAGGCAGCAGATTTACTTATATGAGCAACAATTTTGAAGTCGCAAAAGGTATTCTAAAGGAAAAGGGCGAGCTTTTAGGTGTTACATCAGGCAAAAGTATGTATCCCCTTTTTCGTGATAATAAAGACCACGCGGTGATTATTCCTTTACCCAAAAAGCTTAAGGTTAACGACGTACTTCTATACCGCAAAGTAACCACTAACGAAGTAATACTTCACCGTATTGTAAAATTAAAAAACGGCAAACCCATTCTTCGCGGTGATAACTGTTACTTTAATGAAACCAATATACACGCTGAAGATATTTTGGGTGTTATGAAAGGCTTTTATAGAAACAACAAATACTATGACTGCAAAAATAGCCTTAGCTACAAGCTTTACATTCTCTTCCTTCGTGCAAGCTATCCTATAAGGTATTTATTTAAAAGGGCTTTTTCACTATTAAAAAGAATTATAAATTTTATAAAAAAATGAAGACTATCGCAAGTTAATCGCGATAGTCTTTTTTCTTACTCTTCTGCGTTTTCTAAAATAAACTTTTCCATTTCCTTGCTTGCAAGTTCTAAATCGTAAACATACTGCCACGAACCGTTAATGGTTTGACCCTTAGAAGGAATTTCCTTATTAGGTACGCTCATATTTTCAATACTTGGTTTCGAACTTACTGCCCAAAGACCCATATTCATAATATCCTGAGTTGAAAGGGATGTCTGGCACTGAGAAAGCACCATTTCAGCAACTGATGGAAGCTTAGTAACGCTTGTGTCTTTAACCTGCTGGAACATAGCTTCAAGCACTTCTTTTTGGCGGTTGCCACGTTCTATATCACCGTCAATTTTTCTGATTCGCGAATAGCAAAGTGCCTGTGCGCCTGTAAGGTGCTGCTTACCTGTTTCGGTAATATTGTCACACTTAATATCGGTCTGTTTTTTAAGCTTTGGTATAATGTAGCTGTTAAGGTGGTCCTTTTCCTTTTGGTTTACATCAATTTCAACCCCACCTATATAGTCAATTATACGGGAAAACTCATAAAAGTTTATAGTAACATAATCGGTAATTTCAAGACCAAAGTTTTTATTAAGGGTTTTAACCGCTAAGGTTGATTTACCAAAAGCGTAGGCGTGGGTAAGCTTGTCCTTTCCCTTGCCATCAATTTGAACACAGGTATCACGAGCGATAGATGTAAGCTTAATCTTATTATGCTTTTTATCTATTGTTAAAATAAGAACCGCATCTGAACGGCCCGAATCATTATCCTTACGCGAGTCGATACCTAAAAGGGCAATATTTTTAACCGATGAATAGGTGCTTGTCTCAATATTAAGCTCTATAGGGTCTTCGGTTTCAAGTGGAATACGCTCTACATTATCGAGTACAGAAAAAGCGTAAAAATAACCACTACCTACAATCAAGATTAAAACCGATAGTACAATACAAATAGTTGCAATAACAACCGTAGCCTTCTTTTTTCTTTTACGCTTAGGCTTGCGGCGCTTTTTACTTGAAGATGAAATATCTTCAAAAGTACTATTGCTATATAAATCTATAGTATCATTATTATTGTCAAAATCATTAGTATAACGCATAACATTCTCCTAAAAAAGTGCTTCCATTTTAAGCTTATACATAGTATACGACATTTTTATTAAAAAGTCTACAGTATTCTTCCCCTTTTTATTGAGCCTGTTCCAAATTTTTGTCTTACCTTATATATAGAATCTTCAACCATATCGTTATAAGCTTCGTTTTCACATTCACCAAAAAGGTCCTGCTGTACCGCATCAGCGCTTTCTTTAAGTCCTATTGCCCTTAACCCTACCGAGCGTAAAGGCTCTTGAAAGCTATAATTTTTACAAAACAAATCAAACCCGCGCCGAGCTATCAACAAAGCGGAATTAGTAGCGGTTTTATCGGTAAAGCTAAATTCCTTTACGGCAAGGGATGAAGTGCGAATATGCACCTGCACACCGCTTGCATATAAATTATGTTCCCTTAATGTAATGCTTATAGTTTCTGCAAAGCTTAAAAAAGCCTGCCAAACTTCATCATTATTAGTAAAATCCTTACCACAGGTTATAGACTTGCCAACGCTTTTTGGCTTGCTATCCTTAGTTATAGGCGTTACGGGCGACATATCTTCCCCTAAAGCGTGATTTTTTATCTCGACACCATTTTTACCCAAAAGTCTTTTAAGGGTAATATCATCGCAAAGGGTAATGTCCCCTATATTTCTAACCCCTATCGAATTAAGACGTGAAGCAGTGTTTTTTCCCACAAACAAAAGTGTATCAATAGGAAGTCCCCAAAGTTTTTCTTTAAAGTTTTCTCTATCTATAACCGTTACAGCATCAGGTTTTTTAAGGTCAGACCCTAATTTTGCAAACACCTTATTAAAGCTTACCCCAACCGAAATCGTAAGACCTAATTCGCGCTTAATATCCTTTCGTATTTTGTGGGCAATCTCTTCCCCTGTGCCAAAAAGAAGCGTGCTGCCCGTAACATCAAGCCAGCATTCATCTATACCAAAGGGCTCAATTAAATCGGTATATCGAGAGTATATTTCCTGCGCTTTTTTTGAATATTTTTCATATTCATTATATATAGGCGGTAAAATTACAAGGTCCCTGCATTTGCGTTTGGCTTCGAAAATAGGCTCGGCAGTTTTTACATTAAACCGTTTTGCAATTTCGTTTTTAGCAAGCACTATGCCGTGGCGGGTTTCCTTATCGCCGCAAACCGCAACAGGCATATCACTAAGGGTAGGATTAAATAATAGCGAAACCGACGCAAAAAAATTATTAAGGTCGCAGTGTAATATAATTCTATCTGCCAATAATCCCACCTCTTTGCAAACATTTGTTCATCAGTATATTATACCATTCGCTAATATAAAAGTAAATAAGAAATTTTTGCCGTTATGCGACAAGCCCCTTTATTCATATAATATTTTGTACAAATATTTGGAGGGCTTATTTTGTTTAATCTTATTTTACAATTAATTACTAATGTATACTATTTTGCGCTTCATGTAACAGGAGCAGGCTCCTTTCCCGCTCCCCTGTCAAGCAAACGTGAAACCGAGTTGCTGCTTAAATCCCAAAAAGGCGACCTTGATGCGCGTAATACACTAATAGAACATAATTTACGGCTTGTAGCTCATATTGTAAAAAAATACTACGCCGCAAGCTCTAACCAAGATGATTTAATATCCATTGGTACAATAGGTCTTATAAAGGCTGTTTCAACCTTTAAATCGGATAAAAATATTCGCCTTGCAACCTATGCATCGCGATGTATTGAAAACGAAATTTTAATGTATTTCAGAAATCAGAAAAAGTCCGCACAGGATGTATACATAAACGACCCTATAGACAGCGATAAGGATGGCAACACCCTTACACTAATTGATGCTATTGCCGATAAAACCGATATTGTAGAAGAGCTTGACACTAAAATGAAGCTTGAAAAATTAAAAAGCATAATAAACAATACCTTAGACCCACGCGAGCTTGAAATTATAACACTACGCTACGGTTTGGGCGGTGTGACCGAGCTCACCCAACGCGAAATAGCCGCAAAGCTTAATATTTCCCGAAGCTATGTGTCAAGAATAGAAAAATCTGCCCTGAAAAAGCTCAGAAGCAGATTTTAAAATAAGCTATTAAATTATTCTTCAGCCACGAAGACCACATGCTCAATCTCGCACAAGCAGGTTATATCAAATTTAATTTCATTAGAGATTGTAACTATCAGTCCCAAATTACCTTCTGCACCGCTTTTTGGCGGTATAACTGAAAAGGTAATTTCGCTATCAATCTTTTTAGAGATTTCATCCATAGTTTCATTAGTTTTATATAGGTCATCAAGCTCTACATAAACAATTTCAGTAGACCTTTTCTGTTTTTCGAATCTTGTAAAAATTATAATTGAAATAAGGAATAGAACTGTAGTAACAATTGCACCCAAATAAAAACCGTAACCTATTGATATACCAATAATACTTGTAGTCCATACACCTGCCGCAGTAGTAAGACCGGTTATAATATCGTTATTTTTTATAATAATCATACCTGCGCCTAAAAAGCCTATGCCCGATATTACTTGCGCTGAAATACGCATAACATCGCCGCCTGCGCCTAAAATATCACTTACATAAATACTCATAAGTGAAGTAAGGCATGCACCAAGAGCTACCAAAGCGTGAGTTCTCATACCTGCGGCGCGGCCGTGCTTTGCGCGCTCGCTACCGATAAGCACACCCACTACAACCGATAACGCAAGCCTTATAATTGACTTAATAAAAAAGTTTGCAAAAAGACCGGAAAATAATTCACCAAAAAAAGCCACTGTTTTTTTCCTCCGTGTTACATATAAATATTTGTATATTATATATCATTTTAAAAAAATGTCAAGTAAGTTTAATTGACATTTAAAGTATTTGGTACTATGATATTATATATATAAGTTATAGGAGCGTAATTTATGAATATTAAAGACTACAAATATAAAATAGAAACCCACGCACATACAAAACCTATGAGTCCGTGCGCAACTTTAAAACCCGAAGAAGTTATAAAAAAATATGCCGAAATCGGATTTTCGGCAATTACTATAACAAATCACTTTTCTAAAGGCGTTTTTGCAGGTGACAGTAAGGAAACTGTGAAAAAACGCTTTTTATCCGATTATTATGCTTCTTGTGAAGCAGGCGAAAAACACGAAATAAAGGTTATATTAGGTATGGAAATACGCTTTCCCCAAAACGCTAACGACTATCTGGTGTACGGCTTTTGTGAAGATGATATAGATATTATGTATGACCTTAGTTTCACCGATTGCGCAACCTTTTATAAAGAATTTAAAAACGATAAAAACGTAATTTTACAAGCACATCCATTTAGGGATGGTATGGTACGCTACGACCCAAAGTATCTTGACGGCATTGAAACCTTTAATATGCACCTTGGTCACAACTCAAGAGCTGCCGATGCTCTAATATACGCAAAAAAGTACCCACACTTTATTACCACATGCGGTACAGATTTTCACTATGACACCCATCAGGGTCTTGGCGGTATTATTACTAAAACCCTGCCAACTAATAGTTACGAATTAGCAAGCATCTTAAAATCGCGCGATTATTTGTTTAATGTTGTAGGAAGTGTTGTTATTCCTTAATTAAACTTTTTCATAAATTTCCACTGTACATTCATTATCGTACGGTGGAATTTTTACTTTTATAAACTCATTTTTAGATGTTGGTACATTCTTACCTACATAGTCACCACGTATGGGAAGTTCTCTATGTCCTCTATCAACAAGCACCGCAAACTGAATAGAAGCCGCCCTGCCAAACTTCATTATAGCTTCCATAGCTGCCCTTGCAGTTCTACCTGTATACAAAACATCATCTACTAATATAATGTTTTTGCCCACCACAGAAAACGGAATATCACAAGGCTGTATAACAGGGTCTAAATAACCCTTGTCAACATCATCGCGGTAAAAGGTTATATCCAAAACGGCGGTAGGTATTTTTTTGCCTTCTATATTATATATGTTGTCAGCTATTATTTCCGCAAGCGATACTCCGCGGCGCTTAACACCTATAATACATATATTGTCGCAACCGTTGTTCTTTTCAAGTATTTCGTGAGAAATTCTCTTTAAAGCGCGGTTTATAGCCGCTTCTTCCATAAGCACTGCCTTAAACTTATCCATAAAAAACTCCAAAACATATTTTTTAATGATTTAGACATAATATATATTAGCATAAATGTAAAAGTTTGTAAAGAGTGGGTATATACAACATTTTGTGTTTTAAAGCCCATTCTCGAAAAAGACCGCAATTTATGGTATTTATACGCGCCACTCGCCGCTTTATCAACTTTTATATGCTCATTTTTGTATGAATGCACAACTTTGTTGGCAAAAACTGTCATAAATACAACTTTAAAAGGTTACAAACTTGTAACAATTTTGCGTGCTAAAGTGATTTTTTGGGCAAAATAACCAAAAATCAACTACTTTTTTACTTTGACACTTACAAAAAAAAGCGTTATAATACCACTTGCTTTGAAAATAAGGGCTAAAAATACATTTCTATTTAGCCTAAATTAAAGGAGTTATTGGATGATAGAAAGAATAAAGGGTAAGCTGTCGGCTTTGATTAAAAGCAGACGTTTGCGTTTAGGTATTGTGGCAGTTTTAACCGCCTCTGCTATCGCAAGTGCTACTTTACTAAACTGCTCAATCCACACAATTAAAATATTTGATGGTAAAAAAACCTATATGGTTCGCTCACTTGATAACAACATAGCATTAGCTATGGAATCTGCTCAACTCACATCCCGTGATTTTGAAGTTACCGAAACCAAAACCGATGATAAAATGACTTCGGTAAAAATTTCTTACGGTTTTCCCGTATATATCACCTGCGGCGACAAAACACAAGAAATTACATTTTTTGGCGGTACTGTTAAATCAGCTTTAAGAGAAGCAGGCTTCACCCCCGATAAATACGATTTTGTAGAACCGAGTCTTGACACAGTTATCAACGAAACCACTTATATTGACTACACAAATATCGATTATGTTAAATCGACTAAAACCGAATCTATTCCCCACGCTACCAAAAAAGTTTTCACTACCAAATTAAAGGAAGGCGAAAAGAAGGTTACCCGCGAGGGAAAAGACGGCGTTAAAAAGGTTACTTTAGTAGAAAAGTTTGTAAACGGTATTTCTGTTGAAACCGAAGAAAGCTATAAGGTTGTTTCAAAGCCTGTATCAGAAAAGGTTTCTGTAGGCAAAAAGGCAGCTAAAGTTTCTACTAAGGGGCATGTTTCTACCCTTTCTCCCAAAGAAGAGATTGAGTTAGACAAAAATGGTGTTCCGGTTAACTATAAATCTAAGATGAAGGTTCGTGCAACCGCTTACACCCACACAGGCAACCGTTGTTCTACAGGCGTTAAGCCACAACCCGGTTATATTGCAGTAAACCCCAAGGTTATACCTTACGGTACAAAAATGTTTATTAAAACTACTGACGGTAAGTACATTTACGGTTATGCTGTTGCTGCAGACACAGGCGGATTTATAAGAAGACACCCCACAGGTATAGATTTATTCTTTGATACCGCAAGCGAATGCCGCAAATTTGGCGTTAGAACAGCCGAAATTTATATTTTAGAGTAAAATTAAACTGAGTAGCAGTCGCTACTCAGTTTTTTTCTTCTTTGTTTTGGGAACTCTTCCGTAGGTTTCGGTATATTCGGCAATAATTTTTGCAAGCCAATCGTTAATATTGCTGCCTTCAATGCGCCATTTCCAGTTTTCGCCTACTGTAGAAGGTGTATTAATTCTGCCTTCGCTACCCTTACCTATTAAATCTGCCATCATTAAAATGCAGGTATCTGCCACCGAAGACAGCGCCGACTTCATCATAGCCCAGTTAAAGCCTTCGGTTGATTTACTGTCTAAATACTTTTCGGCAAATTCCACCTCTTCCCTTTCGCTATTTTGCGCCCAACCGATAATGGTATCGTTATCGTGGGTACCGGTATAAACAACGCAGTTTTTAGCAAAGTTATGGGGCAAATAGTCGCTTGTGGCATCATCACCGAAAGCAAACTGTAAAACCTTCATACCTGGATAGCCCGATTTTTTAAGCATTTTTAAAACTGCAGGGGTTAAAAATCCCAAATCTTCGGCTATAATGGGTAAGTTTTTGCCAAGCTCAGCTTCAAGTGCTTTAAAAAGCGCGATATTTGGCCCTTTAAGCCATTTTCCCTTTTTCGCGTCTTTAGCACCGTACGGTATAGAATAATACGATTCAAAGCCTCTAAAATGGTCAATACGAACACAGTCGTAAAGCGATAGCACATATTTAATACGTTGTTTCCACCAAGCATAGTCTTCTTCCGCCATAAGCGACCAATTATAAAGTGGGTTACCCCATAGCTGACCGTCTTCCGAAAATGCATCGGGCGGACAGCCTGCAACCGCAGTAGGCTTTAGGTCTTCATCCAACTGAAACTGCGAAGGCTGACTCCATACATCAACTGAATCATAGGCAACATAAATCGGTATATCGCCAATTATTTTTATGCCCTTTTCGTTAGCGTATTTTTTTAACGCTTTCCACTGTAGTGAAAACATATACTGCACAAAGCAATAAAACTCTATTGTGTTTGCGTGCTGTATTTTAGCCTTTTCGAGCGCTTTCGGGTCGCGTTTTCTAAGCGATTTATCCCAATTTTCCCAAGCCACATCATCATTTGCATTCTTAAGCGCCATAAAGAGCGCATATTCGGGCAGCCAAAAGTCGTTTTCTTCTAAAAACGCTTTATATCTTTCATCCGCATTAAAACGCGCGAACGCAAGCTTTAACAAATCTATTCGGTTTTCATAAAGCTTTCCGTAATCAATGCTGTCGCTTTCATCCCCAAAATCAAAGCTTTCAAACTCTTCCTTTGTTAAAAAACCGCCAACTATTAAAAGCTCGGGGTCAATAAAATAGGGGTTGCCCGCATAGGAAGAAAACGACTGATATGGCGAATCGCCGTAATTTGTGGGATTAAGGGGCAATATTTGCCACCAGGTTTGTTTTGCCTTTTCTAAAAAATCAACAAAACGGTATGCTTCTTTGCCAAGTGTACCAATACCGCCCTTTGACGGTAATGAAAATATTGGCATTAAAATTCCGCTACTTCTCAAAAAATTCACCTTTTCTAACTAAAACTCACTAATAATTTTCCGCACAACGAATTTTTTATACCGAAAATGCGGTTTTAAGCTTATTTAAAAGCAATTTAAAATCAGGCTTTTTAATAAACCTTATAAACGCTTTAATGTTATTTCTTGTTACATATATAAAAATTATATCTACAATAAGTACCGCTAAATAAACACACTCGGTTTTAAAAATAGCACGCATAATAAAGGTTAAAACAGCACAAGCTACACCGTATAAAATTTTCTTTATTCGCGAAGCTTCTTTTAAGCTATAATCCATTGTCATAAAAAACGCCGCAAAGAATATACCGCCGCCCAAAAGGGAAATCGCTAAATTTTGACCGAATATAAGCGATAAAAATGCAGAAGAAAGTATAAAGCTTACGGGTATTATGGGATTTATAAACCCGCGCAGTATTAAATAAATTCCGCCCAAAAGCGCTAAAAATACAGTTGTATCACCTATATTACCGCTATGTATACCAAAAAACATATATTTAGCAGGCTCTACGTACGAATAAGTAATAAATAATGAAGCTATAGGTAATCTGCCCGTGCTGCCAACAAAGGGAAACAGATAATTATTAAAAGCATTATAAAAAATAATACTAAATACTCCGCGCGCCACAAGTAAGCAGGTAGTAAACCTTATACCGTCATTTTTAAATAGCGTTTTTCTTAAAAGGGTTAATATAATATTAAGCGCTATTACAAGCAAAATATTAAGACTGCTGCTAAGTGTTAAGCCTAATAAAAAACCTGTAACAATGGTAGAATAATCAATCCGTTTTTCCTTTTTTACAATAAAGTTCCACAGAAAGTCAAGCCCTAAAGAAAATATTACCGATATTAAGAGTATAAGCACCGCCTTAAAACCAAATATAAGTGAACCGAAAATTGCAATTGGTAAAAGTGCAATAAACATTTCAGCCAAATCCATTTTCGAAAATGAAGTTTTTGTAGGTGCTTCTTGCTTAGTAAAAAAATCAACAACAGGGGAAATAAAAGGTTTTAAAGTTTTAAAAGCCTTTATCGCAAGTTCTTTAATTTTCATTTGCTTTCTCCTTGAAAAATATATTTACATTTTACTATATCCGCAGCATTTTTTCAAGTATATGTAGGTAAAATATGGTAAGGGTGTAAACATAGACTCAAATTAACATCGGTGCAAATCGCTTGGACAAATAAAAAACAAAATCCCCTTAGAGCAATGCCCTAAGGGGTTTAAAGCTTATTACTGGTTATTTTCAATATATTCAGCTAAATCGCCGATAGTTTTTATGTTTTCAATTTCTTCGTCAGGAATTTCAACGCTGAATTCATCTTCAAGTGACATTAAAATTTCAACAACATCCAAACTGTCAGCATTTAAATCTCTAGCAATATCAGTTTCAAGTGTTAATTCTTCTGCATCAACATCAAGTTGTTCTGCTAAAATTGATTTAATTTTATCTACTATCATAAATTACCTCCTAAATAATCTGTCGAAAAACGACAGGTTCTATATAAAATAATATGTTTATTTACTTCATTTGTCAATACTTTTTTTATATTATATAAAAAAGGTTGCAAAATTATGTTATTTAATTTATAATAGGTTATTATGAGCATTTAATAAGAAAGGCAGGTAGGTGCTTTTTGCACCGTTGCTATGGCTAAGGAAAAATTAGTAAAATCTATAACCTCTATGAATGAAGACTTTGCAAAATGGTATACCGATGTATGCATCAAAGCAGAGCTTATTGATTACGCTTCTGTAAAGGGTTGTATGATTATTCGCCCATATGGATACGCCATTTGGGAAAATATTCAAAAGAATATGGACGCCCTTTTTAAAGAAAAGGGTCACGAAAATGTATATATGCCGATGTTTATTCCCGAAAGCCTTTTACAAAAGGAAAAGGACCATGTTGAAGGCTTTGCGCCCGAAGTTGCTTGGGTAACACACGGCGGTGAAGAAGAATTGGAAGAGCGTCTTTGCGTTCGCCCTACATCTGAAACCTTGTTTTGCGACCACTTTAAAAATATTGTTCATTCTTACCGCGATTTACCAAAGCTTTATAACCAGTGGTGTAGCGTTGTTCGTTGGGAAAAAACCACACGCCCGTTCTTGCGTTCACGTGAGTTCTTGTGGCAGGAAGGTCATACCCTTCACGCAACAAAGGAAGAAGCTGAAAAGGAAACCATTCAACAGCTTAATGTTTACGCTAAATTTGCTGAAGAATACCTTGCTATGCCGGTTATAAAGGGTGTTAAAACCGCTAAAGAACGCTTTGCAGGTGCTGAAGATACATACACCATTGAAGCATTAATGCACGACGGTAAGGCTTTACAAAGCGGTACTTCCCACTTCTTTGGTGATGGCTTTGCAAGAGCTTTTGATATCACCTTTACCGATAAAAATAATCAGCCACAGTATCCATTCCAAACCTCTTGGGGTACTACTACCCGCCTTATTGGTGCGGTTATTATGACCCACGGTGATGATAACGGCTTGGTTCTTCCCCCTATGATTGCTCCTATTCAAGCTGTGCTTGTTCCTATTGCCACTCATAAAGAGGGCGTACTCGAAAAAGCTAATGAAGTTTACGAGCGCATAAACAAGGTATGCCGTGCTAAGATTGATGCCAGTGAGCAATCTCCCGGTTGGAAGTTTGCTGAATACGAAATGAAGGGCGTTCCGCTTAGAATCGAGCTTGGTCCTAAGGATATTGAGAACAACGTTTGCGTTGCTGTAAGACGTGATAACGGCGAAAAGGTTGTAGTAAGCCTTGATGAGTTAGAAACCAAAATCCCTGAGCTTTTAAAGGCAGTTCAGGACGGCCTTTACAATAAGGCATTAGCGCGCCGCAACAGTATGACCTACGATGCACACACTCTTGAAGAGATGACCGATATTGCTGAAAATAAACCCGGCTTTATCCGTGCTATGTGGTGTGGGGACCGCGAATGCGAAGACAAGCTAAAAGAAACCGCTGGCGTAACCTCACGCTGTATTCCGCTTGAAGGCGAAGAGCATTTAAGCGATACCTGTGTTTGCTGTGGCAAAAAAGCAAAACACATGCTCTATTGGGGCAAAGCATACTAATATAACTAAAAAAATATCCGCAAGTTTTACTTGCGGATATTTTTTATGCAAACTCATTTAAATCTTTATCATAAATCATTGTGCGAATAACCGAATAATCCATAGGTTCTATTTTTTCACCCTCAAAAAAGGTAGAAAGCACTAAATTGGGGTTAAGGTTATTTTCGTTACCTGCAGTTAAAATAAGGGTTAACTCGTTACCTTCTATCGCCCACTTCTTTATAAGCGGCGCAATATCTATATCCTTTGTACCGCCCTTTTTAGTAGTCTTTTGAGTAATTATTTGCTCCTTTGTAAAAAAGGCTCTAATTTTCTCTTTAAGTGAAGCATTTAGTTCATCAAAGATTAATTTAAACTCTGTAAAAACGATTTCTTTCATTTTTAAAATGGGCTCTTTTGCAGCTAAAAACTCAATATCGGGAATACTTGCTTTATTAAGGTCTAAAACCAACTGTTCATTAGAATAATCGGGGTTTATAATTCTTAAATCCAAAATTTCGTATTGCCCCTCAAAGCCAAGACTTAAAGGCACTGCAAAATTAAAGTAAGCGTGCTGATTAAAGCCTTCGGTAAACCAAATCGGGATTTTAGCCTTGTTTATAAGGCGGGTCATAAATCGGTTCATATCAAGATGGGATACAAACTTCATTGCGCCCTTTTTGCGATAAAAAACTCTAACGTCTCTCAAAACAAACACCCTTTCCATAGCAGTTAGCACCGCAATTAGAACACTTTTCACGGCAGTTAGGTGTTGTAGTATCCTTATGCGCAAGCTTGTTTTCTTTAATTAAAAATTCTTTTGAAACCGCATAGTCAAGGTGGTCCCAAGGATTAATTTCATCATAGTCGCGTGTGCGTAGTGAATAAAAATCAGGGTCTATGCCACATTCACTAAAGGCTTGGTTCCATTTTTCTATTTGGAAGCATTCGGTCCAGCTATCAAACTCACAACCCTTTTTATAAGCACTTTCCAAAACTGCACCTAAACGCCTGTCGCCCTTAGCAAATACCGCTTCAAGAAAACTTGTAGAGCTATCGTGCATACTAAGGTCAATTTTACGGGTGGTTATGCAGGATTTAAGATAATTCTGCTTACGTTCCATTTCTTCCTTAGTAATTTGCGGCTCAAATTGGAACGGAGTAAACGGCTTTGGCACAAAAACAGCAACACTCATAGAAACCGAAACCGACTTACCCTTAGGTTTATTAGGCATTGAGTAATACATATCAACAATTTTTTGTCCAAGCTCTGCAATACCCTTTAAATCTTCATCAGTTTCAGTGGGTAAGCCCATCATAAAGTAAAGCTTAACAGCAGTATATCCGCCTTGGAATGCAGTTTTACAGGTTTCTAAAATTTCTTCTTCGGTAACATTTTTATTTATTACATCACGAAGTCGCTGTGTACCTGCTTCGGGTGCGAAGGTAAGACCGCTTTTACGAACATGGGCAATTTTTTCTAAAAGTTCTTGTGAAAAATTGTCTATTCTAAGAGACGGCAATGCAAGGCTTATATGATTTTCCTGTGTCCACTCTAGCATATTATTAAGTAATGGCTCTAACTCGCGGTAATCGCTTGTACTAAGTGAAGAAAGTGAAATTTCATCATAGCCCGTATTTTCGCAAAGGCATTTTGCCTGCGCGTTTACCACTTCATAGCTTTTTTCTCGCACAGGGCGGTAAATAAAGCCCGCCTGACAAAAACGGCAGCCGCGAATACAACCGCGAAAAACTTCTTGCACGGCGCGGTCATGAACAATTTGTATAAACGGCACTACAAAATTATCGGGATAAAATGCGGTATCCATATCCTTTATAATGCGTTTTTTTATAGTTTTAGGCGCATCACCCTTAGGTGTTACAGCTTTAATTTTTCCGTCTTCAAAATACTCTACTTCGTAAAGCGACGGTACATATACGCCTTCAATTTTAGCGGCTTCTTTCAAGAATTTCGCTTTATTAAACCCTTTTTTCTTGTGCTCTTTATAAAGGTCAATAACCTCTAAATCAACCTCTTCCCCTTCGCCCAAAAAGAAAATATCAATAAAATCGGCAAGCGGTTCGGCATTACATACACAAGGTCCGCCCGCTACTACTAAGGGGTATTTTTCATCGCGGTCATACGCTTTAAGCGGTAAGCCTGCCAAATCAAGCATATTAAGCACGTTGGTATAGGACATCTCGTACTGAAGCGTAAAACCTATAAAATCAAAATCCTTTATAGCGTCGCGGCTTTCAAGTGCGAAAAGCGGAATATTATTCTCGCGCATTTTTTCTTCAAAATCGGTCCAGGGGGCGAAAACGCGCTCGCACCAGATATCATCGCGCGAGTTGAACTGTGAATAAAGTATTTTCATACCCAGGTGTGACATACCTATTTCGTAAGTATCAGGAAAACAAAATGCAAAGCGTACATCAACCTTTTCCTTATCCTTTATAACACTATTTATCTCTCCGCCCGAATATCTACCCGGTTTTTGAACAGATAAAAGCAGTCTTTCAAATTCTTTTTCGTTCATAAATCTACTCCAAAAATATATTACCTTAATAATACTATAATTTTAAAGTGGTTGCAACTTTTATTTACAAAAAATCGGGGCAAAAGCCCGGATAAATCATATACTATCTGCAAATTTTACAATTTCCTTTGCGGCCGCTACAAGCTTTTCTTCAGAAAGCGTGCAAGCAATACGGATATATCCCTCTCCCGCGCTATTAAACGCGTTGCCAGGCACCACCGCAATATGCTTATCCTCAAGAAGCTTGTAAGCAAATTGCTCTGAAGAAAGTCCTGTTTTCTTAATATCTATAAAAAGATAAAAGGTTGACTGTGCTTCAGATACAACAAGCTTTTTGGATTTTTTAAGTTCATTTACCATTGCGCTACAACGGTTTTCAAAAATTTTACAAATTTGCCCTTCAAGTGTTTCGCTGTTTTTTAGCGCTTCAAGTGAGCCATATTGCGCAAACTGACACGCACAGGAATTTACATTTTCCTGCAAGGTTGCCACCGCTGTTGCAATCTCTTTCGGAGCGCACACAAATCCCACCCGATAGCCTGTCATAGAAAATCTTTTAGACAAACTGTCAACCAAAATAGTCCGCTTTTTCATATCGGGTATTTCAAGTATACTTCTAAAGCTTTTGTCAAAAACAATTGTGTGATAAACCTCATCCGTTATAACATAAATATCGTGTTTTTCTGCAATTTCGGCAATACCTAAAAGCTTATTAAAGGGCAAGACAACACCCGTTGGGTTAGACGGAGAATTTATAATAATCGCTCTTGTTTTATCGGTTATCGCTCTTTCAATATTAGCCTCTAATTTTTCAAGGTTGTCCTCACCCAAAAAGTTCACATATATAGGTACACCGCCGCACATTTTAACCATATTGGTATAGTTAGGCCAATGAGGTGCTAAAATAATCATTTCGTCATTTGGGTTTAAAATAGAAACTGATGATAAATACAGTGCACCCATAGCACCAGCCGTAACCGAAATTTCGTCACAGGAATAGCTTACACCAGTTCGTTTTTTCACATCTTCGGCTATTGCTTTACGAAGCTCCAAAATACCAGCATTAGCGGTATATTTCGTTTTATTGCTTTCAATAGCGTCATAGGTGGCTTTTTTTACAATTTCGGGTGTTGGAATATCGGGGTCGCCCAAAGTCAAGTCTACTACATTTTCATATTCTTTAGATTTATCGTATATCCGCCTTACTAACTGCGGTTCATTTTCCTTTACTGTATTTGAAACTAACATAAAATCACCTCAAAGAAATTTTATTCCTTTAAGGTGATTATGTCTTGTATAAATCGTAGTATTATTTATATAAATCGGTTATTGTTTTACTTCATTTGGCGATATCCCAAACTTTTTCTTATACATAACGGACATTTGCCCACTATTTGAAAAACCGCAACAATAAGCAATTTCGGTGCAGGTTTTATTTGTCCCACGCAGCATTTCATCTGCTTTTCTAAGCCTTATATCAATCATATATTGTTGAGGCGATACCCCAAATCTCTTGCGAAAAATATGCCTGAAATAATCATTGCTATACCCTGCCAGCAACGCGAGTGAAGCAAAATCAATTTTTTGGTCAAAATGCTGTTCTATGTAGGTTTTAATAAAATTCAAATCCTTGCACTTGTTTTCGGTTGCGGTATCATTTCTTATCGCATCTAACAGTAAAAGCTCCAAATACGCTTTTGTTGCCATTTCAAAACCCACAGACTGACTTTTATATTCATCGAAAACACCCTCAAAAAGCGGAAGTACCCTACGCCTATCGTAATAAACCCCTTCTTGTAGCTTGTATCCGCCTGATTTTTGCTCAAAACCGATAAATGCTATTTCACCATAACCCTCCATACACTCAATGTGCGGGGTATTAGGTGCAATTATGCAATAGGTGTTGGCATTGATAGGATATTCATTATCCCCTATTACAACACGACCGCTGCCTTCGAGAAAGAAAACTATCTCGTAGCAGCTGTGATTATGAAGCTTAAAGGCATTGCTTTTTGTGTTGTGTTTGTTAAGAAAAAGTATTTTTACTTCTAATTCCTTTTTATTCATAAATCTTCCCCAAAAATAATATGTATTTATCATAATATAATTTTGAAAATGTTGCAACTTTTATTTAAAATTTTCGCTCTTATAATTCGTTATTTCCTGTATTAGCTTAACTCCTGTACAAAAGCCATCTATATACATTTCTTCTTCACAAATGGCGCATAGCTTAATCGCATAAGTTTCAATTTCTTCAAACCTTGCTTTTTCTTCACCCTTTAATTTTGCTGTAAACTCTGACATTTTGTCTATTAACTCACCGTTAAGCTTATAATATTCACTGTTTTTCTTTATAAACTTTTCACTTGGGCTAATATTGCCATTATACAATTCGTTTAGTATTGACATTCTTATTACCTCTTTTCTTTGAAACACAATTTATTATGTATTTTCTTATATTATACACAATATATTATGTATGTCAATACACAATTTATTATGTGTGTTACAATTATATTATAATATGTATTTTGGAGTTTAGTTTACATGAATTATCAGCAAAAATTAAAAGAATTAAGAGAAGATAACGACTTATATCAAAAAGATATTGCCAAAGTTTTAAATATATCACAACAATATTATAGTGAGTACGAAAACGGTAATCGTCCACTGCCTATTGAGCATTTGGTAAAACTCTGTAAATACTATCAAGTATCCGCAGACTATATTCTATCACTACCAACCGATTTGAAACATCCTCGAAAATAATTCCAAATTACGCATTAAAAAATCTCCGCTAAAAAGCGGAGATTTTATTTATTCATCATCTATATCAAATACTACCATCTTTCCGCGAGCACTGAAATAATCAATAGCCAACTGCCTTAAAGCGTTCTGGTCTTTTTTAGAAATCTCGGTTTCGTGCGGATATTGCCATAAATCTAATTCGAATAGAAAAACATCATTTGGTTTGTCTTCTTCTTCAAAAGTCATAAAAGCTGCAAGCTTACCGTTATGCTTTATATAAAGGGTTTCATCCTTATAAAGCATTTGTCCGTCCATAAGTTGCTCGGCAGTGTCCTTTACAAATTGCTTTTCTTTATTTTCAGATTCCTTCATATCATCAAGTAATTCACCTAAGGTTTTATCCTGCCAAATTGAAATTTCATTAGAATAATCAAAACGGTCGTTATTCTCAAGCGGAAGCTTACCACCAAAAACAACCTTTTTAACGCTATCCAAAAGATAATTTTTAGTTGCCTTTACAAATAAATTGTAATCATAAAATGCATCAAAATAATATTGCCTTGATAAAGCATCATACACAACAGGAGTAACAATGCCGTTTTCATTTTCATCTATAGCATCGTCTTTACGAACTGAGCTAAGCACCGTTTGGTCTGCCCTATCGGTTAAAAAAAACACCGCCGTAGTTGAAACTTCATCATTTTTTCCTTCGCTCATTATATAAGCGGATTTTTTGACTTCTTCAAGCTTAGCGCAGTAATCTTCGTAAGTAAGTATTGGCATACTGTAAATAATAAGTTTTTGATGAACTATTTTAATCATATCGTATGGTGTTTTAGTTTTTTTATAAAACTCAAAAACTGCACCATTTTGACTTTCTTGCGCTATACCCCATTTTGAAGCGCGCTTTGAAATCGCTTTTTCTACATCCGAAAAATTTGTACCGTTAATATCTGTTTCAAAGGATAAGCGGTCTTTTTGCCAACTACGAAGCATTGAAAGTGTAACATCAATATGTATTATCGTTTTTAAATTAGTAACAAAAAGTATTAAAGATCCAACCAAAGATAAAACTAAAACCGCAGCACCAATTTCTTCGTTTGATATAAATGTGAAACCCAAAAAACCTGCAACAACCAATAGTAATGGCAATACTAAAAATGATAACTCACACAAAAAAGTATTTTTGCATTTTAAATTTCTAAACATAATAGCCCTCATTCTTAAAAATCTCCGCTAAAAAGCGGAGATTTTTATATTACTTACTCTCTATAATTTCCTTGCCGCCCATATATGGTCTTAAAGCTTCAGGAATTTTTACTGAATACTTTTCACCGTCAAACTGAAGGTTATTTTCAAGGAATGCAATAAGCATTCTTGGTGGAGCCACAACAGTATTATTAAGGGTATGAGCCAAATATTTTTTGCCGTCTTCACCCTTTACGCGAATACCTAAACGGCGAGCCTGCGCATCACCCAAATTAGAGCAAGAGCAAACTTCAAAATACTTTTGTTGCTTGGGGCTCCAAGCTTCAACATCGTAAGACTTAACCTTTAAGTCAGCCAAGTCACCTGTACAGCATTCAAGTGTACGAACAGGGATATCAAGACTTCGGAACAACTCAACAGAATAGCTCCACATCTTATTAAACCAATCCATACTTTCTTCCGGCTTACATATAACTATCATTTCCTGCTTTTCAAACTGGTGAATACGGTAGATACCGCGCTCTTCAATACCGTGAGCGCCCTTTTCCTTACGGAAGCAGGGTGAATAGCTTGTAAGGGTTAACGGAAGCTTTTCTTCAGGGGTAATAGTATCAATAAATTTGCCTATCATAGAATGCTCGGATGTACCGATTAAATAAAGGTCTTCACCCTCTATCTTATACATCATAGCGTCCATTTCTTCAAAGCTCATAACGCCGGTTACAACATTACTTCTAATCATAAATGGTGGTATGCAATAGGTAAAGCCCTTATCAATCATAAAATCGCGCGCGTAAGAAAGAACCGCAGAATGAAGTCTTGCAATATCGCCCATAAGATAGTAAAAGCCTTCGCCTGCAACCTTACCTGCTGCTTCCTTATCAATACCGTTAAAGGCTGCCATAATGTCGGTGTGGTACGGGATTTCAAAATCGGGATTTGTTTTTTCGCCATACTGAGCCACTTCAACATTTTCACTATCGTCACGGCCAACAGGTACACTATCATCAACAATGTTTGGAATCTTCATTTGAATTTCCAAAACCTTTTTGCTAAGTGTATTTTCTAATTCTTCTAAAGCCTTAAGCTCATCTGCCTGCGCGCTTACAAGCTTTTTCATTTCTTCAGCTTCTTCACGCTTGCCTTGACCCATAAGCATACCTATTTGCTTGCTTATTTTGTTGCGATTAGCACGTAATTCGCTTGCCTTGTTAATAGCGTCGCGTTTTTGGTTATAAAGCTCAATAACTTCATCAACCAAAGGAAGCTTTGAATCCTTGAATTTTTTTACAATGTTATCCTTAACTAATTGCGGATTTTCACAAATAAATTTAATATCGAGCATTTTTTCTCCTCCAAAGGGCAAAATAATACCCATAAAGTATAACACAAATAAAAAGTTATGTCAATTTTAAGGAGAAAATTTATATGAAAAAAGACCCAAAATTTCCCGACACGCCCGACCGCACCCCAAATTCACCCCTAAAGCCTACCGAAATGGGCAAAAACGTGTTCGATTTAGTAAATGAATACGGCACTTATGAAATCCAACCCACCTGCGATAACGAGAATCAATATCCACTCATTGCGCAGGGTTATAACGAAGCCTTACTCCAAACCGACCGCCAAAATAAACACTCAAAAAATGCACAATGGGAAAGTGTAAAAAACAAAAAGGATGATAAAAACTTGGCTTGACAAGTGTAGTATTTTAAGTTATAATCGTTAGGTGATTTATATGGGCTTTTAGCCCTTACATATCACATTTTTCTAAGTAAAATGAATTAAAATGCACCTATGGCGGAACTGGCAGACGCGTATGGTTCAGGTCCATATTTTCGCAAGAAAGTGCAGGTTCGATTCCTGTTAGGTGCACCAAAAATAAGACAGTCCGAAGACTGTCTTATTTTTATTCAATCCGAAGGATTGGTATGTAATCTCGCGATAGCGAGTATGTTTTTTCTCATTGTGCAATATAGTTTAGCAAATTAAGTTTTCAGGCGCATTTAATATTGGTTATGAGCGCCCATATAAAAAGCACATACTTATGGCATAAGTATGTGCTTTTAGTTTTATAGAACAGGAAGCAATATTTTTCTTTTTATAATATACTTAATTGGATTTATATTTCGTTTAAGAACTTTTTCAAGCATTAAACGTGCATTATAAATATACCGTATTTCATCAGAGCTTGGTGTTTTATTGCCATAGCAAAAGCTTTCAAAAATATCAAAAGCGGCATCTAAAATCTCGCGGTCATCACTCTCTAAAATATTGTATATCCATTCTGACTGTTCTCTAAGCGTTTTTTCCGAAAGCCTAACCAGTCCCAATGCGGAGATTTGACGTTCTATATCCTTTAAATAATATTCTAACTGTTTTTCTGTTGTTTTAAATCGCTTTAAAACAAATTGGTATTCATAAAGTTTATTTGCCCAGAATCCCCTTATTGCCAAATAAACAAACGCTAATCCCAGTAAAGCAAAAATAATACCAAACGGAAGCTTGCCTATTTTAAACAAGCTTATATTAGTGTTTTCTTTATTATCGGCAATTATGTCGGGATTGCTGTTATAGTAATTATCTAAAGTGGTTGTTAATTGGCTATCAAATTCAATCTCGTGTTCGGGTGAAGGGTCAAAGCTAATCCAACCAAGGTTTGGGAAATAACATTCTACCCAACAGTAAGGATAATAGCTATCAACAATTTGAATGTTTTTTGATGACATAACCGTTCTGTAGCCTGCCGCTAACCTGCAAGGTACATTCAGGTGTCTTAAAATCGCTATTGCGGCGGTTGAATAATAAACACAATGACCTTTTTTAGTTTGTAAAAGCTCGTGTACAACATTGCTTTTTTTATCAAACTTAAGCCCCTTTGTAGTATAAACATATCCGTTTTCTTTAGAAAAATAATTCATTATTTTACAGGCGGTGTTGTAGTTGTTTTTATCAGGGGTTATTCCTAATTCTTTGAATAAAAGCTCGGTAGCTTCGCCAAACCTAAAGGGTGAATTGGTATATTTAGCCACAAAACTTTTAGTGTAGTTAGGGTCGCCTGCTTTTGCTAGACTATTTAACAAAGCTACATCACTTTTTGTTAAGTTTAATTTAGTATTGAAATTAAGGGTTTCTAAAGTATACTTATATCCTGCTTTTTGCCCATAAAAAGAGAACACCTGTCCTGAACGATTAAAAAGATTTGGATTTTTGGTATCCGATTTTTCTGTAAAAGAAAGTGTTTGCCCTATAGTAGGTAAAAACATTGTATCAACCGTAACCATAATATTAACCTTTTTGCTGGATACAAAGTTATTTAAAGCAAAAAGAAACTTAGAATTATTTAAAGAGTTATTTGCTAAATATTGGTTCTGCTCTTTTGTAAAGGGTCCGTTAACACGGTAAGTATCGCTAAAATCAGTTTTCCAGGTTCTTCCGTCAAACTTTTCAAAGGTGGCAATTTTTACATTAGTAGGTTTTGTTAAATTGGTTATTGCCAATAAATTATGCTTACCTTTAGGCAAGTTTCCGCCTATATATTTTTTGTTTTTTTGCAAACCCAAGCTATAAAGAGAAATGTCAAGGGATTTTTGCTCATTGGTATAAACATCGGAATAACTTTGAAGGTCGGCGGCAATGTTTGAAGAGAACCTATTTCTATTATCATATTTTTTATCATTATCAAATGCTATAAGTGTTATTCCCGCTATAAGCGAACAAATAAGAATTGATGAGACGGGAACAATCCAATGCTGACCCAAAACTTTAAAGGTTTTCTTTTTGAAAAAGGTTTTGCGACCCTCAAATTTGTCAACTGCAAAAAGCGAAAAAACACCTAAGAATATAAGAAGAATGATAATTCGATTGTATTCGATAATTTCGTTAAGATAAGCCAAAACTATTACTGCCACGGTGCTTAAGCCTACAAGTATGCTTCTGAAATATGTGCGCCCGAATACAAATATGAAAACGCAAATTACAATATTAAGTAATGTGTGTACGCTATCAACATTTTCGGGTGAATACCATTGCGAATTCTCTGGCATTTTTGTAATAGTCCACTCTAAAAATGAACCCAAACCGCCGTTTTCATCAATTTTAAATAACGAGTTGCAGTACATAACCCCGCCAATACCCACAAACACAGCAAAGATTGCGGTCCAACGGTTATAAAGCAACAAGGTCATTGAAACAGCAGTTATAAAAACTTGCACCATTATTTGCTTAGCATCAAGCGAGCTTCCGAAATTTGTACCAACTAAAAGTGCAAGGCCTATACTCACAAAAAAACAGCTTATGCAAATACTTAAATACGCATAAAGATTGGCGGTCTTTTTTAACATAAAGCATCACCCGCCTTTTTGGGAATTTCGTCGCTATTTTCTATAACGGTAATATACGAACTTTCGAAAGTTTCAATAAATCCGTTTGTTTTAGCAACTATTATATTGGCTAAAAAACCTTGGCTATTCATAATTTCAACCGACTCTATAAGGGATTGATGCGGATTTGAAGTTATTATAAAAAGTCGGTCCTTACCGTTAAAATCGAAGTCGTTTAAAGGAATATCGGTTAATGCGGATTTATCTCTTTTAAAGGTTATATCAGCTATATCCATAGACAAATACGATAAATCGGCTTTATCGTTGCAGTAAAAATCCAACCCTAAATTTTCGGGTCTCAATACGCAAACGGTTACTTCATTTTTAAAGCCTGTAAAATAGTCGGCAATATATAGCGCGGTTTCTCGGTAGATATCATCGCAATCGCCATAGGCTTCCAAGGTGTAGTAATCAAGAGCAATCAGAACCCTTGATTTTTTGGGCTTTTCATAAAGTCTGGTAATAGGCTTTTGCAGTTTCATACTTTGCTTCCAGTTAATGCGTCTTAACGGGTCGCCCTGCTGATAAGCGCGGTTATCTTCAAAAACTTCACCGTTTTCGGAAGTGCCGAAAGAAAAACCGCTATAATTATCAACCGTGCCTATGTTTTCTTTTGAATATTCTTGAAAATAAAACTTAGGTGTAACTAAAACTTTATCGGTATACTGTTCTTTTTTAGCAAATAGAAGCGGTAGTTCGAATAAGCCAAAAACATCGCATACCTTTATTTTTTTAATTCCCACACGCCAATTACCCGAATGGCAACAATTTATATTAAAATCAAAGCTTCGGTTAATTTTTAAAATATTTAACGCCAAATTAATGAAAACTGGGAATTTAGCTTTAGCGCGCTTAGTGTAAGGGGTTAAAAGTTTTATTTTGCAAACAACAGGTAAAAGCAAAAAGCCCTTAATTTCAAGAGTAAAGGTTACATCCTTATTTCTTTCACAAGAAGCTTTTTGGCAAAACCCCGATAAACGCAAAATAAGCATTGCCCATATTGCAGAAATAAGTGATACTGCCAACAAAGCGCCAACACACACAGCCGCAATTAAAAATTCTTTAATTTCAGTTCCCGTAGTCAATATAATGAGTACCGTTTCTAATAAAAGGACAACAACGGCTCTTAAAGACATAATTTTGTTTCTCCTTTTATTTTAGCTAATTTTCGGAACTTCGAGAGTGTTTAAAATTTCTCTTATAACATCATTAGCGGCTTTACCGCTTTGGCTACGATGTTTTTTCATAATAATACGATGCGCTAAAACAAAGGGCGCAAGATACTTAATATCATCAGGTAAAACGAAATCTCTACCCTTTAAAAATGCTAGCGCACAGGAAGCCTTTGCAAGCGCTATAGAACCACGCGGGCTAACGCCTACAAGCACGCCATCGTAATTTCTGGTTTTATTTACAAGTGCCACTATGTAATCAACAAGGCGGTTATCAATATAAATCTTATTAAGGTTATTTTGTATTTCTATAATATCTTCGGCTGTAGCAACTGCAGAAAGTTTAACCTTTTGATTTACGCTTATATTAGCTTTAATAATATCAGACTCTGTCTTTTCGGTAGGATAACCTAAGCTAAGCTTCATTAAAAAGCGGTCAATTTGTGCTTCGGGCAAGGGATAAGTTCCTGCCATATCTATGGGATTTTGTGTAGCCATTATCATAAAAGGCTGTGGCAGTTGGTAGGTAGCACCGTCAACTGTAACCTGACCTTCTTGCATAGCTTCTAATAAAGCCGATTGTGTTTTAGGACCGGCGCGGTTTATTTCATCAGCTAAAATAATTTGATTGTGAATACTTCCCTTTTGGAAGCATGCTTTACCGGTTTTCATATCGAATATATTAAAGCCTGTTATATCGGAAGGAAGAACGTCGGGCGTGAACTGTATTCTTTGGAATTTACAGCCTAAAGATTCTGCCAATGCGGAAGCCAAGGTTGTTTTACCAAGACCCGGTAAATCTTCAATTATAATATGACCCGAGCTTACTAATGATACTAACATTAAATCGATTATTTCATCCTTGCCTTTAATAACTTTTTTAATGTTTTCTTTTACCTTTATTAAACAATTATCCACCACAACAAATCCCCTTTTCCTAATATTATTTAGTCATTTTTTCCTGCTTAACTTTTTTATCAATTACATGACGTGAAGCAAGCTCTTTTAAAATATCTTCTATAGAAATGCCCATTTCTATCATTAAAACCATTACATGATAGTAAAGGTCTGCAATTTCGTATATGGTTTCCTTTTTGTCGTCAGCCTTGCCGGCAATAATAACTTCGGTACATTCTTCGCCAACCTTTTTAAGTATTTTATCAATACCCTTTTCAAAAAGGTAGGTAGTGTAAGAGCCTTCCTTCTTTTCGGTTTTTCTGCCTTTGATTAAATCAAAAAGAATTTCGGGGGAGAATTCACTTCGCTCGTCACTTTCAAAAACCGATTTTGTAAAACAAGAATCGCTACCCGTATGGCAAGCAGGACCATCCTTATCAACCACAACTACAAGCGCATCATTATCGCAGTCAGCGGTAATGGACACAATGTGCTGATAGTTGCCGCTGGTTTCTCCTTTTAGCCAAAGCTCGTTACGAGAGCGGCTGTAAAAACAGGTAAGCCCCTTTTCTATTGAAATTTTAAGGCTTTCCTCATTCATATATGCTAAGGTTAAAACCTTTTTACTTACGCTATCAACCACAATAGCAGGTATTAAACCGTTTTTATCAAACTTTAAATCACTAATATTTAACATAACTTTCACCTATATCCTTACAGAAATTCCGTTTTGTTTTAGTAGTTGTTTTAAATCCTTAATCTCTACCTCTTTATAATGGAAGATAGATGCCGCTAAACCTGCATCAACCTTAGGCAGTGTTTTAAAAAGGGTTACAAAGTCTTGCATTTTACCTGCGCCGCCCGATGCGATTACCGGAACATTTACAACATCACATACTGCGCTTAGCATTTCTAAATCGAACCCTGCTTTAACGCCGTCGGTATCAATAGAATTTAGTACAACTTCACCTGCGCCGTTATCAACGCATCGTTTAATCCAAGAAACTGCTTCCATACCGGTGTTTTCTCTTCCGCCTTTTGAAAAAACTCTGAAAACGCCGTCAACACGCTTTACATCGGCAGATATTACAACACATTGGTCGCCATAGCGCTTAGCCGCTTCATATATTAAATCAGGATTTTTAATCGCGCCCGAGTTTACCGAAACCTTATCGGCACCGCATTTTAATACCCTATCAAAATCGTTTAGGGTGTTTATTCCGCCACCTACAGTAAGGGGTATAAAAATAGTACTTGCAACCTCTTTTAAAATATCGGTAAATATACCGCGGTTTTCAGCCGATGCCGTTATATCATAAAAAACAAGCTCATCGGCACAGTTATCGCTATAATATTTTGCAAACTCTATCGGTGAAGAAATATCCTTTATTCCTTCAAAATTTTTACCCTTAACAACCTTGCCGTTTCTAACATCAAGGCAGGGTATAATTCTTTTAGTTATCATTCTGCCACACCTATTGCTTCACTTAAATCTATAGCGCCTGTATAATACGCTTTACCTATTATGGCGCCGTATAAATTAAGCTTTCTTAAATTTTTAATATCATCCAGAGCTGACACACCGCCCGATGCGGTTATATTCATATTAAACCTTTCGCTTAAATCACGGTAAAGCTCTAAATTAGTACCTTTCATTGCACCGTCTTTAGAAATATCTGTACAAATAAGATATTTTACACCCAAATTTTCCATTTTTTCACAAAACTCAAAAAGTGTAAATTCGGATTTCTCAAGCCAACCCTTAATTGCAACAAAGCCGTCCTTAATATCCACGCCTACTGCAATTTTTTCGCCGTATTTAGCTAAAGCTTCCTTTAAAAAATCGGGGTTTGTAACAGCGGCAGTACCTATAATTACTCTATCTACCCCAACTGAGAAATACTTATCAACCGTTTCCATATTACGAATACCGCCGCCTATTTCCACAAAAAGCCCGCCGGCATCCACTATTTGCTTCACTGTTGCAAAATTATCGGTGGTGCCGCTTTTAGCACCGTCAAGGTCAACTAAATGCAAATATTTTGCACCCAAAGCTTTAAAATTCTTTACAACCTCTAAAGGATTATCATTATAAACGGTTTTTTTATCGTAATCACCCTTTAAAAGCCTTACCGCCTTACCATCTATAATATCAATTGCGGGAAATATGTTCATTTTATCCTTACTCCTAATCTTCGCAAAAAGCTTTTAAAATATTAAGCCCTACTTCACCGCTTTTTTCGGGGTGAAATTGGCATCCGTAAACATTATCTTTGCCTACTGCGGCGGTAAGTGTAGCACCGTAATCAGTAGTAGCAATAACGCTTTCTGTACAGTCTGCCCCGTAAAAGGAATGTACAAAGTAAACAAAATCGCCTTCACGAAGATATTTGAAAATTTTAGATTTATTATCGGTAAATTTAAGCGAGTTCCAACCAATATGCGGAATTTTAAGTCCTTCTCCTATAACATCCGCTATGGGCTTAATATTGCCTTTTATAAGTCCTAAGCCTTCATACTCGCCGTATTCATAGCTCTTATCAAAAAGCAACTGCATACCAAGGCAAATGCCCAATAACTCCTTGCCGTTTGATACTTGTTCTATAATAACTTTATCTAGTCCTGTATTTCTTAGTTTCTTTATGGCATCGCCAAAAGCGCCAACGCCCGGCAATACAATTTTATCGGCTTTTTCAATTTCTGAAGCTTTGCTGGTTACAATAGCCCGAACACCTATAGCCTTAAAAGAAGAAACTAATGAAAATAAATTTCCAACACCATAATCAACAATAGCAACCATTATAAAACACCTTTTGAAGATGGAATTTCATCTTTATATTGCTCTTCAATTGCAACTGCCTGCTTCATACTTCTTGCAACCGATTTAAACATTCCTTCAATTATGTGGTGCGAATTAGTACCATCAAGCTGTCTTATGTGTAAATTACATTCACAGCTTCTAACAAACCCGAGCCAAAATTCTTCCACTAGCTCGGTATCAAAATCGCCCACCTTTTGCGCTAAAATCTCTACCGAATATCTAAGGCAGCTTCTACCCGAAAAATCAACCGCGGATAAAATTAAGGTTTCATCCATAGGTAAAATCATACTGCCGTAGCGCACAATACCCTTTTTTTCACCTAACGCCTGCTTTATAGCTTCGCCTAAGCAAATACCTATATCTTCTGCTGTGTGGTGATAATCAACTTCATAGTCGCCCTTGCAGTCAATAGTAATATCAAACCTTGCGTGCTTTGCAAGAAGGGTTAGCATATGGTCTAAAAAACCGCAACCGCTTTTTATATCGCTTTTTCCCGTGCCATCAATATTAAGCTTTAGCGAAATTTGGGTTTCTGCTGTATTTCTGTTTATTTCTGCTACTCGCATTATTTTTCCTCCAATATTTCCTTAATTTTAGTAATTAAGAATTCCATTTGCTTTCTGTCGCCTATTGTAATTCGGTTATAATCGGTAATTCTTTCCTTATCAAAATGACGTACCAAAACTCCCTTTTCCTTTAGCTTTAAATAAAGCTCTTTACCGCTTACGGTTTGGTGCTTTGCAAAAACAAAATTTGCAAACGATTGTGTACAGCTAAAGCCTAACGCTTCAAGCTTACTTACCGTAAATTCGCGATTTTCAATAATTTTATTGCAATTATTTATTGTATACTCATTATCATTTAAAACACCAATACCCGCTGCCATTGTCATACTGTTAATGTTATATGGGTTTGTTGAGTATTTAACGGTATTAAGGTCGCTAATAAGTTCACTGCAAGCAACACCGAAGCCAAGCCTTGCCCCCGCCATAGAGCGAGATTTTGAAAAGGTTTGGGTAACCAAAAAGTTATTATACTTCTTTATAAGCGGTATAGCGCTTTCGCCGCCAAAATCCACATATGCTTCATCTATAACCACAATATTATTAGGGTTAGTTTTAAGTATTTTTTCAATATCCTCTAAAGAGATTTGTATACCTGTTGGCGCATTGGGGTTTGCGATGAAAATATTTTTATTTATACCGCAATAGTCGTCAATATTAATTGTAAAATCGTTATTTAAAGGTATTTCTTCATACGGCACATTGTTAATTTCGGCAAAAACGGGATAAAAGCCGTATGTAATATCGGGAAATACCGCCTTTGTTTTATCATCGCAAAAAGCGATAAAAGCGAAGTTTAAAATTTCATCAGAGCCATTTGTAACAAGCACTTCAGATGCATCCACACCGCACATTTCGGCAATTTTTTGGGTTAAAGCCTTACATTCAGGGTCGGGATACAAATTAAGATTGCTAACCGCCGCTTTAGTTTCTTTTAAAGCATTTTTGGATGGCGGAAAAGGTGACTCGTTAGTATTAAGCTTTACATATTTCATATCCTTTGGTTGTTCACCCGGAGTATATGGAACAAGGTTTTTTCTTCGCTCACTTAAAAATTTGCTCATTCATCTTCCTCCAAGCGAATAACAGCGCTCTTTGCGTGCGCGGTAAGACCTTCTTTTTCGGCAAAATAGGCAACATCCTTGCCGACCTTAGCCAAAGCGTCTTTAGTATAATATGTGTATTGTGTTTTCTTTACAAAATCATCAACCGACAAGGGACTTGAAAACTTTGCAGTACCGCTTGTGGGAAGTGTGTGGTTGGGACCTGCAAAATAATCACCCAAAGCTTCAGGACAGTTTTTGCCCATAAATATTGAACCTGCATGACGGATAGAATCAAGATAATCAAAAGGATTATCTACACATAATTCCAAATGCTCGGGTGCAATCTCGTTAGCTATATCAATAGCAACCTTTAAATCGTCAGCCACAATAATTTTACCGTTATCATCAATAGAAGTCCTTGCTATTTCCGCTCTCGAAAGTAACGGTATTTGAACTTCCAATTCTTTTTGTACTTTAATTGCCAATTCATTAGAATCGGTAACCAAAACGGCGCTTGCCATTTTATCATGCTCAGCTTGCGAAAGTAAATCCGCCGCTACAAACTTAGGATTACAAGTGCCGTCGGCTACAATTAAAATTTCACTGGGACCTGCAATCATATCTATAGAAACTACACCAAAAACCTGTTTTTTAGCTTCAGCAACAAAGGCATTACCTGGGCCTACTATTTTATGTACCGCGGGAATACTTTCGGTACCGTAAGCCAGTGCGGCTACCGCCTGAGCGCCGCCCACCTTAAATATTTTATCTACACCTGCAATTTTAGCCGCCGCCAAAATAACAGGGTTTACCTTACCGTCCTTACCGGGCGGTGTTACCATTACAATCTCTCTACAGCCGGCAATTTTTGCAGGAATAGAATCCATAAGTACGGTTGACGGATACGCCGCAGTGCCGCCTGGTACATAAAGACCAACCTTATCTATAGGGATAACCTTTTGTCCTATTACCACGCCTTCGGTTTCATTTATAATAAAGCTATTACGCTTTTGCTTTTGGTGAAAGGCTACTATATTTTCTTTTGCTTTTTTAATTATTTCAATAAATTCACTGTCAACCAAAGCAAACGCTTCGTCGATTTCCTGTTCGGTAACCTGCAAAGAGCTAAGAACCGATTTATCAAACTTTTCGCAATACTCATACAGCGCCTTATCGCCGTTTTTTCTTACATTTGAAATAATTTCGGTTACAATATCTTCCACATTAACCGTCGCTTCGCTTCGGGCAAATATTTCGTCGCTTTGCACCTCGTTATAATTTAAAATTTTTATCATTTCGCTGCCTCCACCTGAGCTTCAAGTTCACTTTTTAATTTTTCTATAGCTTCTGCTTTAAATTTAAAAGCTGTTTTATTTGCAATAAGCCTTGCACTTATTGGAACAACCGTTTCTATAACCTCTAAATTGTTTTCTTTAAGTGTTGTACCTGTTTCAAC
>JAZSCF010000022.1:0-3017 GCA_045602785.1 Acutalibacteraceae bacterium | reverse complement strand
AACCCCATTCCCGTAAAGGCTGCAATGGCTAAAATGGGCTTCTGCGAAGATTATTTGCGCCTACCTTTAACACCAATGGAGGACGCTACACGCGCAGTATTATACGAAGAAATGGAAAAGATGGGAATTAACTAATGATTTGCGATAATTTATCAATAAATAGTTCCGGGCATCTTTGCTTTGCGGGTTACGATACGGTAGAGCTTGCGCAAAAGTACGGTACACCGCTCTACCTTATGGATGAAAATAAAATCCGCGAGCATATGCGCGAATATAAAACCGCTTTCGAGAAGTATTTCCCAAAAGGCTCTTGCCCTGAATACGCTTCTAAAGCCTTTTCGTGTAAGCAAATTTACCGCATTGCAAAAGAAGAGGGGCTGAACATTGATGTTGTGTCTATGGGCGAAATTTACACAGCGAGAACGGCAGGCTACCCAATGGAAAACTGCTTTTTCCACGGCAACAATAAAACCGACAGGGAAATTGCTTTTGCTATGGAAAGCGGTGTTGGATGCATTGTAGCCGACAGCAATGAAGAGCTTTTTGCAATAGAAAAAATTGCGGCACAAAAAGGCATTACTCAAAAGATTCTATTAAGAGTAACACCCGGCATTGACACCCATACTCACGAAAAAATATCAACAGGTAATGTTGATTCTAAGTTTGGTATTGCAATTGATACAAACCAAGCAAAAGAAACTGTAGGCAAAATATTAAGCCTTAAAAGCATTGATTTTGCAGGTTTTCACTGTCATATAGGCTCTCAAATTTTTGAAAGCGAGCCTTTTGACCTTGCAAGTGAATTGATGTTCCGTTTTATAAAGGACATTAAAAACACCTATGGCTATACTCCGCGCATTTTAAATTTAGGCGGCGGTTTCGGTGTTAGATATGTGGAGAGTGACCCAAAAATCAGCTTTACCGAAAAAATAGCCGAGATTGCCGAAATTTTAAAGAAACAGTCTAACGCTTTCCAAATAGAAATCCCCAAAATCGCAATGGAGCCCGGCAGAAGTATTGTAGCAGATGCAGGTCTTACCCTTTATAGTGTTGGCTCTGTAAAAGAGATTACGGGATACAAGAATTATGTATCGATTGACGGCGGTATGACCGATAATCCGCGTTATACCCTTTACCAGTCCCCCTATACCGTGCTTCTTGCCAACCGCGCAAGCGAAAAGACCGATTTTTGCACCACCATTGCCGGCAGATGCTGTGAAGAAGGCGATGTGATACAAGAAAATGTAATGCTGCCAAAACCCAACAGAAACGACATTTTGGCAGTACTTACAACTGGCGCTTATAACTACTCAATGGCATCAAACTATAACCGTGTGCCACGCCCACCTGTTGTAATGCTAAATGAAAACGGCGACTATGTAGCCGTAAAGCGCGAAACCTTAGAAGATATATGCTCACTTGATGTGTGATATTATTTAGTTTTGTGTGGTATGAAAAGACCTTCCCAAATGGGAAGGTCTTTTCGTATGTGTATCAATATAGTAACAGAAATTATTCTTTTTTATCAAAAACGAAGAATCCCGTTATAAAGAAAGTAATAATGATAACCGTCAATACTTTAGCTGATACATTTATACCATTCATCGCCAATAATGGTATAACCATCACCATTAATATTGAGCTGCAAATATATAATATAGCTAAAAACTTTTTCATTTACTTCACCTTATAATTATTCTTTAATATCTTTTATTTTGAAATATCACATATTTCGATTTTTTTAGCATTTTCCGGTATTTTACACCTTATATCTTCATTATCATTTTTCGAAAATCCAAAAGCATTTTTAGCAGACGGTGTGCTACTTTTCAAGTAATTTCCTTTTTCATCATAGAATTTAACCAATACGCAAATTTCATTGCCCTCAGTTTCTACAACTGTATTTAAAAGGAAATATGATTCACCTACTAAATAGTCCTCTAAATTCGTAATATCGTAACCATTAATTTTAACCTTACAACCGTTATATGTAGAAGTCTTTGACTCGTAACTAATGGTGAAATCGGAAGATTTCGGCAAAGCGGGATTTTCAATATAACAACGGGTACATTGAGATTTGTTACCACTATCAAATTTATGTCCTAAAGCATCACCCTTTGTCATTTTGCAATTCTCGCATTTTTTTGGGCTTGTGCAGGTTGCGGATTCCCAACTATGCTCTAATGCTTCTCCAATTGTTGCACCACATGAGCAGGTTGACGGCTTTGTACAAGTGGCGTTTTTATATGAGTGTATATGTGTAGCGGTAGGCTTTGAGGATGTATTGTTCGAGTTAGTGGGTTTGGAAGCCTTATTTGTTGAATTGTTCTTGGAACTATTGTTTTTAGAACTTGTGTTAACGCTAGTATTTGTGCTGTTTGACTTTTTACTATCCGTGGTGCTTGTTGTATTTGTTTTTGAACTAGAGTTTGCTGGGTTTGTTTTTGAATCAGTATTTTTAGAAGTGGTATTAGAAGTTTTTTGTGGTTTTGAAGTCTTTGATTTATCTGACAATACACTTGTATTTTCTTTTTTGATGTTATTATCCTTATTGTTATCATCAGATATCGTTGATGCTTCAACTTTCGAATACGAATAATAATATTCACTTAATTCTTTAATAGGTTCTATTTTAGAATTATTCTTTAAATATTTATTTTTCATCTCTTTTATTTTTTTAGTATTAGGTGTAAACTCAATGTTCTCGTTCAAAATATGATATTCGGGTAAGTCGTCTGGTTTTGTATTAAATTCTAAACCGCTCAAAATACCGCCTTTAAATGTTAAACTATATTCATTACCCGATTGATATATGTTTTCATCGCATGATTTAAAATCTATTGTACCTGATTTTGCCATTAAATAGCCATCCCAAGCCACTAATGCAGAAAGACTCATTGAATCTATTTCTTCACCCGTAATAGAATCCTTTGATAATATGTGACCACCTATAGAATTTCCAATCTTAACAAAAGTCATTACTCTCTTAACATTTTCTTCTTCACAATACCAAAATG
>JAZSCF010000021.1:0-15709 GCA_045602785.1 Acutalibacteraceae bacterium | reverse complement strand
GGGTCGATGTAGGCATCGACCCCTACGGATGCAATATTGATTTTCAAAATTTGAATTTATATAAAATATTGATTTTTTTATAAAAGTGTGATAAACTAATTTTGCGACACAAATTTAATTTCACATACCAACAGTGTGTATTTTTACTTTGGTAAAAATGCGGACTTCTGTATTCACATACAACTGTTGGTTTAGTGAAATTTGTGTCGCAGCAAAAAGAAGTTACGTATTTTTCGGTGCGTAGCTTTGCTGCGCACTTTTTTATTTTTAGGTGATTTTATGCAAAAGGAAATCAATAAAAGAATAATTTATTACCGAAAAAAATGTGGGCTTACACAAATAGAAGTAGCACAAAAGTTGGGAATTAAGAGCACAACATATTCTCAAACAGAACGCGAAAATAATATTAGCTGTGAAATGGCAATAAAATTAGCCGAAATTTTTAATATTGATGTAAAATATCTTTTATATGAAAACCCACGCTTAGAAGAAAATCGCCTGTTAGAAAAAATTGACATAGATAAAGAGCTTGCAAAGCTTTGTTTACCATATAAACCAATGTTGGCAATGGATGGTAACGAAACTCAGCTTCTTACTATGTTTAAAAAATGTAAAGCCGAAAAGCAACAAGTAATTATGGAATGTGTATATTCTATTTATAAATCAGAATTATAAAAAATCCGTTAAGTGAAGACTTAACGGATTTTAGTTTTATTCTTTTTCTTCAATTATAGATATTGCAAGGTCTTGAAGTTGAGCATTATCAACTACAGACGGTGCGCTTGACATAAGCTCGCTTGAATTGGATACCTTCGGGAATGCAATTACATCACGAAGACTGTCACAACCTGCCATAATCATACAAAGTCTGTCAAGACCGATACCCATACCGCCGTGCGGTGGAGCACCGTAACGGAAAGCATCTGTTAAGAAGCCAAATTTTTCGTGTGCTTCTTCGTCAGAAAGACCTAAAGCTTTGAACATTTTAGCTTGAAGCTCGGGGTCGGTAATACGAATAGAACCGCTTGAAAGTTCAACACCGTTCAGAACTAAGTCGTAAGCCTTTGCAAACACCTTTTCGGGATTAGTATCAAGATACTCAATACATTCATCAAGTGGGGAAGTGAATGGGTGGTGCATAGCATCCCAATTATTTGTTTCTTCGTTATATTCGAAGAACGGGAACTCGGTAATCCAAAGGAAGTTAAAGGTGTTTGGAATAATTTGGAGTCGCTTTGCAACAGTAAGGCGAAGTGCACCAAGTACTGAAAGCGCAATGTTCTTGCGGTCGGCAACAATAAGTACAACGTCGCCTTTTTCGGCGCCTGTGCGTTCTAAGATAGCCTGCATTTCATCATCAGTCATAAACTTTTGGAAAGAGCAAGTAGGTGCATCTTCAACCCAACGGATAAAGGCAAGACCCTTAGCGCCAATACCCTTAGCTTCTTCGGTAAGCTTATCAATTTCCTTACGGGTGTAGGTAGCGGCAGCGTTCTTAGCAGTAATTGCTCTTACAGTACCGCCGTTTTTAACGGTATCTGCAAAAACACCGAAGCCGCAGTTTTCTACAATATCCGACAAATCCTTTATCTTCATATCAAAACGGGTGTCAGGCTTGTCCGAACCGTAGTTGTTCATAGCGTCGGTATAAGTAAGGCGGGGAAGCGGTGTAGCAATATCAACACCTAAAACTTCCTTAAACAAGCGCTTTACATAGCCTTCGCCAATACTTAAAACATCTTCCATTTCTACGAAAGACATCTCAAGGTCAATTTGGGTGAACTCGGGCTGACGGTCAGCACGCAAGTCTTCATCGCGGTAGCAACGCGCAATTTGCATATATCTGTCAAAGCCTGAAAGCATCAAGAGTTGCTTATAAAGCTGAGGTGACTGAGGTAGTGCGAAGAAGCTACCTTTATGAATACGGGAAGGTACTAAGTAGTCGCGTGCACCTTCAGGTGTGGATTTAATAAGGGTTGGGGTTTCAATTTCAATAAAACCGTTCTCATCAAAATAGTCGCGTGTAACCTTTGCAACCTTGTGGCGCATCATAATATTATTTTGTAAATTATTACGGCGAAGGTCTAAATAGCGGTATTTAAGGCGTAATTCTTCGTTTGCCTTAGTGTCGGTAAGAATTTCAAAAGGCGGAGTTTCACTCTTGCCTAAAATTTTAAGGCAGGTGACTTCAATTTCAATATCGCCTGTAGGAATATCCTTGTTTACAGATGAACGCATACGAACATTACCCTCTGCCATTACAACATACTCACTACGAATAGCGAAAGCCTTTTCAAAAACCGCCTTGTCGGTAGTGTCATCAAAAGCTAACTGAACAATACCTGTTCTGTCGCGAAGGTCTATAAAGATAAGTCCACCAAGGTCACGCTGACGCTGTACCCAACCGCAAACGGTTACCTTTTCACCAATATTTTCCTGTCTAAGCGTTCCGCAATAGTGGGTACGCTTTTGTCCGTTCATTTTATCGAGTTTCACTTTAATACTCCCTTAGTTAGTAATAGAATCTGTTAAGCTGTCAAAGGCGGTTTGGGTTAAAAGATTAAGTAATTTGTCAACCAATTCATCCAAATTAATTTCAATTTCTTCGCCTGACTGCATATTTTTAAGCTTTGCGGTGTTGTTGGCAAGCTCGTTATCGCCAAGAACCATAGTAAACATAGCACCAATTTTGTTTGCAAACTTCATTTGTGCCTTAAGACCTTTACTGCATATATCGGTTTGTACCGAATAACCAAAATCGCGTAGCTGACTGCAAAGAGCGGTTGCTTTTAAAGAAGCGTTTTCGCCCATTGAAGCGATATATAAATCGCAAACAGGGGGTTCCGGCATGGGAGCGTTTTGTGCTTCAAGCACCATCATAAGACGCTCAATACCCATACCAAAGCCTAAGGAAGCGGTTGGTTGACCACCCATTTGTGCTATAAGTCCATCGTATCTACCACCACCGCAAACTGTACTTTGCGCGCCAATATCACCCGATACAAATTCAAAAACAGTACGGGTATAGTAATCAAGACCGCGAACAATATGTGGGTTTACGGTGTATTCAATACCTGCGGCATCTAAATGCTTTTTGACAGACGCGAAGTGGTTTTCACATTCTTCGCATAAGTAGTCTATAACCACAGGCGCGTTTTTGCAAATTTCCTTACAAACAGGGGACTTGCAGTCCAAAATACGCATAGGGTTACGTTCTAAACGTTCTTTACAAGTGTTGCAAAGATTATCTAAATTCGCCTTAAAGTAATCCTTTAAAGCTTGTTGATAGTTTTTACGGCACTCAGGGCAGCCGATTGAGTTAATTTCCAAAGAGATTTTTTCAATGCCAATATTATCAAGCACCTGTTTTGCAAGGGAGATAACCTCAGCATCGGCATTAGGTGCTGCAGCGCCTATACATTCAACACCAAATTGGTGAAATTCGCGTAGTCTGCCTGCTTGTGGTTTTTCGTAGCGGTAGCAACCGCCAATATAACAAACCTTTAAGGGCAACGGACCATTAGTAAGACCATTTTCCAAAACCGAGCGGATAACACCCGCAGTAAGTTCGGGGCGGAGTGTTATAGAGCGACCGCCTTTATCATCAAATGTGTACATTTCCTTTTGTACAACATCGGTAGTGTCGCCAACACTTCTTTGAAAAACTTCGGTATGCTCAAAAACAGGAACGCGTATTTCCGAAAAGCCGAAAAGACGCGCAGTATCAAGCATTCTTGCTTCCACAGACTGCCACTTGTGAATGTCTGCAGGTAAAATATCGTTAGTGCCTTTAACGGCACGGTTAATTTCTGCCATAGTATTACTCCAAGAGATATTAGTGATTAGACTTTACAATTTCGCGCCAATCCATATCGCCGCGGTCAAGACCGTGGATAAGCACTTCTGCAGTAGCAATATTGGTAGCAACGGGGATGTTATGAACATCGCAAAGGCGCAATAATGCCTGCTCGTCAGGTTCGTGCGGTTTTGGGGTTAACGGGTCACGGAACATTAAAAGCATATCAATTTCATCACAACCAATGCGTGAAGCAATTTGTTGCGAGCCCCCTTGAGAACCGCTTAAAAAACTTGTTATATTAAGACCTGTTGCTTCTGCTACTGTTTTACCTGTAGTACCTGTAGCAACAAGGTTATGCTTACTCAAAATGCCACAATAGGCAATACAAAACTGTGTCATAAGCTCTTTTTTGGTATCGTGTGCAATTAGTGCGATTGTCATTTTAATATTCCTTTCAAAGTTTTTTTAGTTTTGGCAGCATAATATGCTCACCCAAAAGGCGTTTGGCTATTCGCGTGAAAGCAGCCATAGCTTTGCCGCCGTTTTTTAATTTATTTTTTACCGATAATAAAGATAATTCCCTATTTTTCGGAATAATTCCTAATAGTTGTAAATTCGCTTTATCAATAATATCATCAATATTACTGTAAATCTTACGCTTGGTAAGGGTATAATCAAAGGCGTTTATAATAAGCCTTGATGCGATGCCTATATCACTTAACTTTTGTGATACTACCGAAGCATCACGAAGTGTTACAGGGTCGGGAAAAGCAACCGTTAAAAATAAGGTTTCTTTTGGTAGGGTATTGTAAAGCGAGAAATCAATACCTGCGGGGAAATCGAAAATTACAACATCATAAAACGGGTGTATTTTTTCGACAAATTCCTTAAACTGCTGTGGGTTTATTTTGCCAAGCTCTGTCGGGGCAGGGATAAGGTGCAAAAGTGGGTTTTGCTCGCTATAATAAACACTGTTTGAAACCTCACCGCCTGAAAGAATGTCAGAAAGGTCGAAAACAACCTGCTCATCAAGACCTAGCATAACATCCAAGCAACGCAACCCTTCATCCATATCAATTAGTAAAACATTTTTTCCCATCTTAGTAAAGCTTAGTGAAAGTCCTACAGAAACGGTGGATTTTCCAACTCCGCCTTTACCTGATGTAACAGCAAAAATTTTTCCCATAAAACACCTCATATTTAAGGGTTATTTTACCATAATACACCTATTTTGTCAATTTTTAATCTAAAACTACAAAGGATTTATCTTCAGCAACATTTGCGTGGTCGGCAAAGAAGTAAGCGTCAAGCATATCGCGTACAATCGAGCCCGCCGCAAAGCCTGAAGCACCGTTTTCAAGCACAACCGAAATTGCAATTTTGGGGTTATCGAAAGGAGCGAACGCAATAAATATACTATGGTCCGCAGCGTTGTTGACCTGCGCAGTACCTGTTTTACCGCCAACTTTTATTGGATAGTCGCCCAAAGCGGCGCGACCTGTACCGTCTTCAGTAACCGAAAGCATACCTTCCTTTACGGCGTCAAGTGTGCTTTCTTTAATTTTAATTTCATTAACTATTTCGGGCTCTATAACCTCGTAAACTTCGCCAATATCATAAGAAACTATTTGGTTAATAAGGCTTGCGCGGTAGTGAGTGCCGCCGTTTGCTAAGGTTGCAACATAGTTGGCTGCCTGTAAGGGTGTAAAGGCGTTCATCTGACCGATTGCTATCTGCAATGTAGTACCGCCTACATTATCGCTTTCAGGCTCAATTAAAATGCCCTTACTGTCATCAACCTCAACACCTGTTTTAACACCTAAGCCAAACTGCTTAAAATAATCGGTAAGCTTGGTGGCCTTTACTCTTCTGCCCATTTCAAAGAAGAAGTAGTTACAGCTTTTTGCCAATGCGTTTTTTAGCGCCATAGGTCCGTGGTAATGCATACATCTTGGCGAATAGTCTTTAAAATACTTATAAGTTTGTACGCAATTAACCGTTTCGCCCTTGCTATAGTGGTTATTTTCTATTGCCGCTACAGCAACCGCAGGCTTAATGGTAGAGCCTATAGGGTATACGCCTTGAAAAGCGCGGTCGGTCAAAGGCTTTGCAGGGTCGGCTTGAAGCTTGTTGTAGTTTTTATTCATAGTGGCCGAATCGTATGAAGGGTAATTTGCTGCGGTTAAAACCTTACCTGTAGCAATATCTATAGCAACAGCACATGCCGCTTTACAAGAACCACCCTGACTTTGTAGTGATTTAACCTTTTCGGCAAGGGATTTTTGGGTTTGCTTTTGCAAATTCTTGTCAAGCGATAGCATAACGGTTTTGCCGGCAACAGGTTCTTTTGTTACTTCGGTTGAGATAATTTTTCCCTTACCGTCAAGGTAATAGGTAATTTCCCCGTCGGTACCGCGAAGATAATCTTCTCCCCATTTTTCAATACCGCTTTTACCAACCTTATCATTATAAGAGTAGCCTTTTTCTTTATAATATTGCCAGTCTTCTTCAAAAATAGGACCTACTGTACCTATAAGATTTACGGCGAGTGTTGTATCAACATATTTTCTAAAAGGTACAACCTCAACCGAAACGCCCTCTAATAGATAGGAGCATTCTGATATTTTACGCATAAATTCGGTAGAAACATCTTCTGCAAGGGTGAAAGGGTAGGAGATAGAAAAATCGGAGATTTGCATACTGTAGCGAACACCCATAATTTTACGCTGTTCGCTTTTGGTGTATTTTTCAAGCTCATACTCTTCTACCATAGCATCAAAGCAGTTTTGCGCGGTAGCATAATGCGCAAGCTTTAAGGTTCTTAAAAGCTTTTCGGTGGACTCGCCCTTTTTAAAATTGTAAGGAGATTTTGCCGACATCGGAAGCTCGTCCACCCATTCAGCATCATACTGCTTACAAAGCTTTATAAGCAATAAAATGGTGTCGTTAAGGTTGTCACCAATATAAGCCTTATTAAAAACTATATTATAGCCGTCGCGGTTGATTGCAATTTGCCTGCCGTGGCAGTCAAGTATTTCACCGCGCGGTGCTTTTAAAACGGCGGTGCGTGTAGACACAGCGCCGAATACATTTTTATTTTTAGCTTCCCTGTTACTTATTACCTGCATGGAATAAGCGCGAACAGAAAAGAGTAACAAAGCAATTATAGAAATAACAGACAAAAAGTTTGTTACAAAGTTATTCTTTTTTTGAAAAGGCACTTTTACGATTCCTTTCTTCTTTCAAAATAACGGTACAAATAATAAAAAGGAATAATAAATACCGCGCTATATACCGCTGAGGGTAGAGCGTATTTTAAAAGATAAATTAAACTGTCTTTTATTGTTATATTGTTGGTTTCAAAAACCGCCCATTGTAAAGTGAAATAAAAAACGGCGGTAATTAAGGATAAAACCATAGCCGCAAATATGTTTTTGTTAAAAAGATTGTTAGAGCTTACTGCAACAAAGGCACCTATAATAACAAGCACAATTGCATTAAAGCAGTATGAATCTAACGTGTTGGCATCCATAAACACACCGCAAAATAGCCCTGCAACCGCCGACACCACGGGGGTGTTGAAAATTGAAAATGCCGTTAGAATTGGCAAAATAAGTAACGGGGTTATGCCTTTTATGGTTAGCGGTAGAACACCTGTATAGTAAAAAAGCATACTAACAAAAAATATAAGTACATTGATTATTGTGATAAAAGGATGTTTAAGCTTTAGCATACTATTTATCACCACCGGTTAGAATACTGCCTTGACCTTCAAAATTGGTTATAACCATAACATCGCGAAGCTCAGAAAAATTAACAAATGGTTTAACGCTGGCATAAAGGGAGGTGTTGTATTTATCGTTAGAGATAGTTTCAATACTGCCTACAAGAAGTCCTTTTGGGAATATGCCTTCGCCTGAAGTTATAACATAGTCGCCTACGGCAACGCTGCAAGAACGAGAAAGGTTTTCAAACTTGGTGTAGCCTTTTTCGTTTAATTCCAACGAGCCTTTAATTATACCTGAATCACTTGTACGGTTATCGAGTGCGCCTACAGTAAGGTCGGGGCTTAGAATGGTTACAACCTTAGAGGTGGTAAGTCCAACATCGGTTACAAAACCTACAACGCCTGCATCTGTTATAACAGGGTCGTGTGTTGAAATACCATCGGTAGAGCCTTTGTTTATAATAAAACCGCCAAATGGGTCGGAAGCATCACGCGAAATAACAGTAGACGGTGTAAACTCGAAATCGGGGTTTTGGTCCTTGATTTCGAGATAATTTTTATAAAACTCGTTCTCTTTTGAGATTTTTTCATAATCGGCAAGCTCTTCACGAAGTTCGTTAAGCTGTTCTTTAAGCTCGGCATTTTCAAGCATAACCTCATTACCGCCCGAAAGCGCCTCACTAAAATCATTAATACCGTTTTTAACGGCCGTAACAGCTGAACTCAACGGAGCTGTTATAGTGCCTATTATATTTGATTGCGGTGAAATAGCGCCGCCTATTACACTAAAAATTATAGAAACAGCTAAAAGCGATAACAAAATTGTTAAAATAATTTTAAACTGTTTACTGCGAAAGAAAAAACGCATTTATTTTCTCCTGTTTTTAAAACTCTATCTAAATCTTTTGCCTCTGCGGAAGGTGTAGTTGTCAAACGCACTATCTGCTTCAAGATACTTAGCGGTACCTAAAACTACACAGTCAAGCGGATTAGCCGCAACGGTTACTGCTATGCCTGTTTCTTCGGCAATAAGCTCGGCAAGGCCACGAAGCAATGCGCCACCGCCTGTAAGGGTAATGCCGCGGTCAATAATATCTGCTGCAAGCTCGGGTGGAGTTTTTTCAAGTGTTAAACGAATGGTATCAATAATCTGATAAACAGTATCTGCCATAGCAATACGAACTTCTTCAGATGAAATAACAACATTTTTAGGAAGACCGTCTACTTGGTTTCTACCCTTGATTTCTATAGTGGTTTCGCCCTCGTAAGGCTTAGCAGAGCCAATTTCAATTTTAATTTGTTCTGCGGTGCGTTCACCTATTAAAAGGTTGTGCTTACGGCGAATGTAGTTAATAATAGCTTCATCCAAATCGTCCCCCGCAGTACGAATAGACTGCGCGGTAACAATATCGCCAAGAGATATTACGGCAACTTCGCTTGTGCCGCCGCCGATATCTACTACCATATTACCTGTAGCGTCGTGCACGGGAAGACCTGCGCCTACTGCTGCAGCCATAGGCTCTTCTACAAGTACAACATCCATAGCGCCCGCTTGCTTTGCGGCATCGTGTACGGCACGGCTTTCAACTTCAGTAACGCCTGCAGGTATACAAATAACCATACGCACACGCGAAACAAACGAGCCTTTAAGCGCTAACTTTACAAAGCGTTTTAGCATAGCAGATGTAACATCAAAGTCGGCAATAACACCGTTCTTTAAAGGGCGAACAGCCACAATAGAGCCTGGGGTTCTGCCAATCATTTCTTTGGCTTCTCTACCTACTGCTCTTACTGCGTCGTTTCTTATATCATAAGCCACAACCGAGGGCTCTCTCATAATAATTCCTTTGCCTTTTAGACAAACCAGGGTGTTTGCGGTGCCTAAGTCAACACCTATATCTCTTGTAAACATATATTTTCTCCGTTCCTTTATTTGAAGTTAGGGTATTAAAAATGTAATCGCGTTATGAATATTCTCTATATTAAGTGCGCCGTTTGTTTCGGCAAATTCGCCGTCAAGTGTCCACGAAACAGGCTCACTGCTTTCCACTGTTATGGATTTTGTTTTAAAAAACTCAAAGCCTTCGTTTTGAAAATCTCTTTTTAAAATTCCGTCAATAAGGGGTTGAAGCTTTAAAATGTTATCGGGGGTTTTTATTAGTAAAACTTCAAACTCACCGTCATTAAGCACTACGGAATCTTTATCGTACTTAACAATACCACCTACCGATAGTGAATTTGAAATAGCACCGAAAAGATAGTCGCCTTCTCTTGTAATACCGTCGATAGTGAATTTTAAGTGAATAGGCTTAATACTTCCAAGGCTTTTAATGCCTTCAAAGAAATATGCCGCTTGACCTAAAACGTTTTTTACATTTTGTGGTGCTGAATATGAAGCCGAAGTAAACGCGCCGAAGGAGGCGGTATAGGAGAAAAATTTATCCCCAAATTTGCCGATATCAAGCATTACTTTATTGCTTTTGGTAACATCCTTAGCGGCAGTTTCAATATTTCTTGAAATTTTTAGACCGCTTGACCATTCGTTAAGTGTGCCTGAAGGTATATATCCAAGCGGAGTAGAAAGCTTTGCTTGCATAATACCTGTAATAACCTCGTTAAGAGTACCGTCACCACCGCAAACAACTATAGTAGAGTAGTCGTTTTCAAAAAGTTTTGAAACATATTCGGTAGCATCGCCCTTGTACTTTGTGGGGTAAACTGTTACTGCATAATCTGCGGCAGAAAGTATTTCTACTACCTTTAAAAGCTCGGTATACATTTTAGCACGGCCCGAGCAGGGATTTACTATTAAAAGAAGCCTTTTTTGTGTCATAATTAACTCCTGTAATCTATGGGTAAAGTGGCAGCAGCATTAAGCGAAGAATCGCTTACATTACCGCTTTCATATTCGTATATTGCCTGTGCGCCGACCATTGCGGCATTATCGGTACAGTATTTAAGGGGTGGGCAGTAAAGCTTAATACCTAACTTTTCGCACTCGCTTTCCATACGGGAACGAAGCTCGCTATTGGCTGAAACACCGCCTGCCAAAACAATACTTTTATGCCCGAATTCCTTAGCGGCATTTATTGTATTGGTTATAAGCATATCGCATACCCTTTGGCGTACTGTAGCGCAAACAACGGGTATATCAATTTCTTCGCCCTTTTGCTTTGCGTTATGAACAAGGTTTAAAACCGCAGTTTTAAGACCTGAAAAGCTGAAGTCATATTTACCGGTACTAACCTTTGGATAGGGTAGCGGATATTTTTTATTATCTGCCAAAGTGGCAATTTTATCAAGATTAACGCCGCCCGGATAGGAAAGACCCATACAGCGCGCCGCCTTATCAAGACATTCGCCTGCGGCATCATCCAAAGTGCCGCCAATAATTTTAAAGCTTGTATAATCGGTAACTTCGGCAATAACGGTATTACCGCCCGAAACCAAAAGGCATAAAAACGGGGGCTTTAATTCGGGCGTATCAATATAGTTAGCCGCTATATGCGAGCGTAAATGGTGAACCGGAATAAGCGGAACACCTAAAGACAGCGCTAAGCCCTTTGCAAAGTTCACACCAACTAAAAGCGCACCAATAAGACCGGGCGCAAAGGTAACTGCAACGGCATCAATATCGCTGTAAGTAAGATTTGCTTGCTTTAGCGCTTCATCACATACTTGGGAAATTGCTTCAGCATGACGGCGTGGAGCAATTTCAGGTACTACACCGCCGTATATTTTATGTTCTTCAATTTGTGTTGAAATAATATTAGAAAGCACTGTGCGGTCTTCGACTATTGCAACCGAAGTTTCGTCACAGGAGGTTTCTATACTAAGTATTTTCAAATCAATCAAACCTTCTTGTCATTATAAGGGCATCTTCTTTAGGGTCGGTATAGAAGTTTTTGCGTACGCCCTCTTTTATAAAATCAAATTTTTCATAAAGTGATATGGCATTAATGTTGCTTTCTCTTACTTCAAGTGAAATAAACGAAAGTGACTTTTCTTTTGCAAAATTTTCTAAATGCGAAAGTAGAGCCGAAGCAACACCAATTTTTCTGTATTTCGGGAAAACTGCAATATTGGTAATATAGCCTTCATCTAAAATGGCGGAAATACCAACATAGCCTAAAACCTTGCCGTCCTTTTCGCACACAAAAAAACGAGTGCCCGCTTTAAAGGAATCTAAAATAGTTTGCTCACTCCAAGGGGTAGAAAAGCAAATTTTTTCAAGCTTTGCAATTTCTTTAATATGGCAGTAGTCCATAGGCACAATATTAAAAGCCAAAAAAAGCTTATCAATTTCTTTTATAATTTCATCACGGCAAAGCCTGTAAGCATTTAAGTCCATACCGTAAGGGTCGGATATACCTTTACCTAAAACCTCTGCCTTTATACCAATAGACTCTAACATTTGCTTATGTGACGGTGACATACAAATTATTTTATCTGCCCAAGCAATAAGCTCGTTCGAGATACTTATAGATAAATGCGTGCTGATATCTATTCCAATTTCGCGCATAGCAGTTTCGGAGTTTTTAGATACGGGGGAACCGTCGGTATAAATGCCACAGCTTTTGGCGGTTAAATTATTAAATTTACTATTTACATAACCCTCTGCCATAGGGCTTCTACAGGTATTGCCTGTACAAACAAATAAAACGTTCATTACTGTTTACTTTCTAACCAATTTTTGCCGTAGAGAGCATCGGCGGTGAGTGTAACGCGCAAGTCTGCCGCGTTTTGCATTTCGGTTTCAAGAAGAGTGGCAACCTTTTGTGCATCGGCTTCATTACATTCCACAATAAGCTCATCGTGTACTTGAAGAATAAGCTTTGCTGACGGAACTTCTTTTTGTAGCGAGTCAAAAACACGAATCATAGCAAGCTTTATAATATCGGCGGCAGTGCCTTGAATAGGGGCATTTCTTGCCGCCCTTTCACCAAATGCGCGAAGCATTCCGTTAGAGCTTGAAAGCTCGGGTAGGTAGCGTCTTCTTCCGAAAAGGGTAGAAACATAGCCGTTAAGCTTTGCTTCCTTTATAGTGGTTTCCATAAACTCGGCTACCTTTGAGTAAGAAGCCAAATAGGATTTTATATAGTTATCAGCTTCCTTACGGGTAACACCAATATCCTTTGAAAGCGAAAACGCGCCTATACCGTAAACTATACCAAAGTTTACTGCTTTTGCACGGCTACGCATAAGCGGTGTTACCATGTCTATAGGCATATTAAATACCTGCGAAGCGGTAGCAGTATGAATATCGGTGCCGTTTTCGAATGCCGAAATCATATTCGGGTCGTTAGCCATACTCGCAAGTACGCGAAGCTCAATTTGAGAATAGTCGGCATCTACTAAAACCTTGCCGTCCGGGGCAACAAAGAATTCGCGAAGGCGTTTACCTTCGTTGGTTCTTACAGGGATATTTTGTAAATTAGGCTCTAACGAGCTTATTCTACCTGTTCTGGCTTCGGTTTGGTTAAAGGTTGTATGAATTCTGCCATCTGCCGCTATACAGTCCTGCAAGCCGTCAGTATAAGTTGATTTAAGCTTAGCTAACTGGCGGTATTCCAGCAATAGCGATACCGCAGGGTGAACATCCTTTAACTCTTCTAAAACTTCTGCATTGGTGCTATAACCGCTTTTAGTTTTCTTTTTAGCGGGCAGACCTAATTTTTCAAATAACGCAACGCCTAACTGCTTTGGCGAATTAAGATTAAATTCATACCCTACAAGTGAATAAATTTCATTGCTTATTTTATCAATACGAACCGATAATTCGTCTGACATATTTTTAAGCCCTACACTATCCACCTTAAAGCCTATAAGCTCCATATCACCTAAAACCTTAGCTAATGGAAGCTCAATAGTTTCAAAAAGTGATAACTGATTTGTTTTTTCAAGCTCTTGTCTTAGCTTTTTGCAAACATCAAAAAATTTGCAAGCGTTTTCTATAATATTGTCAGCTAATCCTTCAATTTCGGGCAAAGCGGCGCCGTATTCTGCAAAAAGGCGGTCGACCGCATAGGAAGAAGCCGCAGGATTACATATATACCCCGCAAGCATAGCATCGAATACAACGTTTTTAATATTAGGATTTTCTTTATAAATGCTTTTATAGTCGTAAACCGTTTTTTCAATATCTGCGTTATTATAAATTGCCGTTACGCCATCAAAATCGCATTTGAAAACATTGTCACCGCTTATAACGGCATATTCGCCGTTTTCACAATAGATTGTAGCCGAATCGCACAAAATAGGGGAGTCGACAACGGTTATTTTTTCGCGCGCTACAGTGTTTTCTACGGGTGCTATGCTATCAGCCTTAAGCCCCATTTTTTCAAGTAGCTTAAAAAACTCAAGTTTTGTCATAAGGCGGCAAAGCTCAGGCTCGTTTAAGGATTTGTTTTTATAGCTTTCAATATCGGTACTAATGGGAGCGGTTTTACAAATTGTACCAAGCTTACGGCTTAAAAATGCAGATTCTTTACCTAAAGTTAATTTGTTTTTAACCGAATCCTTAATATCTAGTGTATCAATATTATCGTAAATGTAATCGATATTGTGAAAACGGGTGATAAGGTCGGTAGCGGTTTTTTCGCCTACACCTGCAACACCTGGGATATTGTCAGATGAGTCACCCATTAAAGCCTTAAGCTCTATCATTTCTTCAGGGGTAAGCCCATACTTTTCAAACAAAGCCGCCTTATCGTAATTAATAATTTCGGGCTTGCCCATTTTTGTAGCGGCAAGCAGTACACGGGTTTTATCTGATATAAGCTGTAGTGAATCGCGGTCACCTGTACTAATTACACATTCGTTACCGCTTTGCTCGCATAAAAAGGCTAAGGTGCCTAAAATATCGTCGGCTTCATAGCCTTCACATTCAATAGGTGTATACCCTGCAAGTGTTAGCCATTCTTTTAAAATAGGCAACTGACTGCGAAGCTCTTCCGGCATACCCTTTCTGCCTGCTTTATATGCTTCATACATATTATGGCGGAAGGTAGGAGCCTTAAGGTCAAACGCAACAACAACGCCGTCAGGCGATTCGAGTTCTTCCAAACGGTGTAAAATATTTATAAAGCCGTATACACCGTTGGTATACTGACCGTCCTTTGTGGTTAAAAGCTTTATACCGTAAAAAGCACGATTTATTATGCTGTTACCGTCAATTACAAGAAGCTTCAAAACCTTATCCCCCAATAATATAATATATAAATAGCAATACATTATAAATTATACCACTAAACACTCAATATGTCACCATATTTTTTGTAAATTTTTCAATATTTTTGAAACACCGCTTTAATTTTTAAAAAAATATTGACAAAGAAAGTTTATGTGGATATAATATTGTGTGAAGACTCGGCTTTTGTGGAAAGTCTGTCAGGGAGAATGTGTCATGGACTGAAAGCACATTTGAGATGAGTAGTAAGCTTGGGAACACTTCAACGGCAAACCCTAAACCGAATATTTAAAGTGGATGCTATGCATCAAAACGGGTGGCACCGCGGGTAAAATTGTTTTTTCTCGCCCCGAAAATTCGTAAGAATTTTCGGGGCGTTTTTTGTTTTTGTATTAGGGTATACTTTTTATAGGAGGAACGGATATGTACAGAACACATCATTGTAATGACATTAGCGAGGCTTTTGTCGGAAAGGAAGTTGAGCTTGCAGGCTGGATTCAGTCTAAGCGTGACCATGGCGGAGTTTTGTTTGTAGACCTTCGCGATAGCACAGGCGTAGCACAGTTGGTTGTAAATGACCCCAAAACCATTGAAAAGCTTGATTCCAATAAAATTGAAACCGTAATTTCGGCTAAGGGTATAGTTTCCCTTCGTGATGCCGAAACAGTAAATGAAAATATTGCAACCGGTAAGGTAGAGCTTATTGTTGATGAATTTGAGGTTTTAGGTAAATGTACTAAGAATTTGCCTTTTGAAATTCTTACCTCTAAATCCTCTAACGAAAACTTAAGACTTAAAAACCGCTTCTTAGACCTTAGAAATCCTAAGGTTTCTTCAAGCATTTATAAGCGTTCTCAAATCATAAAATATATGCGTGAGCTTATGGAAAACGAAGGCTTTTTGGAAATTCAAACCCCAATTTTAACCGCCTCTTCTCCTGAAGGTGCGCGCGACTTTTTGGTACCTTCAAGAAAGCATATTGGTGAATTTTATG
>JAZSCF010000020.1:0-34890 GCA_045602785.1 Acutalibacteraceae bacterium | reverse complement strand
TGCAAATGGTATAATAAATTGTAGAATTATTTGTCGAAAAACCTATTGATAATCGGAAATTGAGCAATTTCATTTTTAGAAAAAGTTTTGGTTAAAATTAAAGAAACAAAATATATTATAATTGCTAAAAAAATTGATAATACGGTAACTATATCGGAATCAGAAATGTGTGACACTAGTAAAGCAGTAATACCACATAATATTGCAGAAAATAGTGGTTTTAAAAGCGAATTTATAAAGTCTAACCCACCTATTGATTTATACAAAACAAATACTGTAGCTAAACAAAGATAAAAATAACAAATTAAAGAACCAAAAGCAGCTGCATATATATTAACTTTTGGGAATGAAACTAAAATAAGACTTGATATAATTTTAATAAAAACAGTTACAGAAATATTAATAATTGTAACTCGTTTTTTACCTACCGCTTGCAAAACAGTAATCAATGGTATGCATAAACCGGAAAATAAAGCAGTAATACCGTAAATCGCAAGCAAATTACCACCCAATATTGAAGAATTAGAATAAAGCAAATTCATAATTTGATTACTTAAAATTGTTAGTCCTATAGCTGCAGGAAAAGTTACAACAGAAATCAGTTTCAATGTGTAATTTATATTTTGCTTTAAAGCGCACCTATCCCCTTTTGTTTTCAATGCGGTTATAACTGGTAGAGCTCCAACACCTAATGCTGCAGTAAAGGTTGGAATTAAGTTGTAAAGTGTAAATGCTTTACTTCTAATACCATAAAGGAGAGTAGAAAAATCACCAATAAGTTCTCCGTTTTGTAAAACAACAGCACTTATATAGTTCTCATTAACAAAAGAAAGCGGTATTTTTACGCAAAAAACATCCAATAAAGCTACAACACTTGCTGTTAAACCTGCGAAAACAAAAGGTAAAGAAAGATGCAAATATTGCTTTAATTGCCCTTTTTCAGATTTTTCTCTATTAATTTCCTTATTGCTATTTAATTTTTTGAAATTTAAATGCAAATAAAATGTTGAAAATATAGTTGCGAATGTAACAGCAGATACAGCAAATACAGATGACAAAGCAACATTTTTAGTTGTTTTTATACCAATATATGCGAACAATAAACCTAAAACTAATTTGGAAAGAGCTTCAATTACTTTGGAAATGGCGGTTGGATACATATTTGAAAAACCTTCAAAATATCCCCTGTAAGCCGAAATTATGAAACTTATAAAGATTGATGGTATTATAGCTGAAACGCTGTAAAAACTATTGTTTTCATCACCCGAAAGAACTGCGAGCGGTAAAGTTATTATAATAAGCACTAAAGAAATAATAGTACCAAGTAATATAAACAATCGTCTGCAAGAATAAAATGTGCTTAAAACAGTATTTTGAGCGTTTTTTGATACCTTTTCAGCAATAATATGTGAAACAGCAGTCGGAAGCCCTGTGATTGCCAAAAGATAAAAAGGCATATACAAATCGAATGCTACTGAAAAATAACCAAAACCTACTTCACCTAAAAAACTATCACTTGCAAGCGGTATTTTAAAAAAAGCACTGATCACTTTTGTTAAAGCTGTAGAAACAATTAAAATAAATGAACTTTCGGCTATTGTGTTAGCGGTTTTTTTCATAAAATTTCCTTAATAATTTCAATTAAATAATCAGAAAGTAAGGTGTCATCCTGAGCGTTCATTTCGCGGTAAGATTCGGTAGCGTTATCACCTGCATCATCTGAAATACGCCTTAAAGCTAAAAATGGCACTGAAGAAAAAGCACAAACATAAGCAATGGCAGCAGTTTCCATATCGCAAGACGTTGCTGAAAAATTATCTTTTAATGAATCTCTTGTAGCATCATCACAAATGAAATGATCACCCGAAACTGCCGTACCAAATTTAATACCTTTAATTACATCTTTTGCAACTGTTAAGAGCTTAGCATCGGCAGAATATATATATTCTTGCAAAGGCTTTTCGCAAAGAGCGTAACCTGTACCTGTTAAGTCAAAATCATGCTCTAAAAATTTATCGGGTGCAGTGATTTCACCTCGACATATACCTGAAATGCCGCCTGAAAGACCGTAATTTAGTATGATATCACAACCTATATCAATAAGGTGCATAGCTGCAGCAGTTGCGTTTACTTTACCAATACCGCATAAAATCGAAATTACATCAGCCTTTTTGCCGTCTTTTTCAACGGTAAACTTATGACCTTGCCTTCTTAAAAAGTTAAAGGTTTCATATTCGCCTTTTTCGATATATGCCGCAAAAGGCTTATATTCATCAATGTCGGCAACTACTATACCGATTTTTAAATTCATAAATATTTCCTCCAATGAAAAAATGGCTGCACTGAGCCATTTTTCGCTATTTTACATTATTTTTCGCTTTCAAGTTCTTTTTTTATTGCTTCAATTTGAGACTTGACTTGTGAGATATTATGAACCAAAACACTAATTTGTGTATCTTCAATATCAGTGTCTTTAATACTATTATAGTAAAGCTCACCTAAAGCCTTAAAATATTTATTACACTGATTTTCAAGTGTTGCTATATTATATTTCTGTTTACCTGTAGTAACAACTTCCTCGGTTTTTTGTGAAACAATTTCCAATGCTTCTTTAGCTTTATTTAATGCGTTATCAAAAAAATCCATAGTATACCTCCGTTTTTTAATATTTTATCATAGAATAAGCTTTAAATCAAGTTTTATATAGATCATAAAATTCATCAATTCGAATTTTACGGTTTAATATTTCATCGAATTCATTAATGTATTCGTAGGGATATTTATAGTTAAAAATTCGTTCGATTGAATTTCCATTAGGTTCACGCAATTTCGTAACTGCAGAAGCGCCGCAAGCAAGAATCGTATGTGTTTCATCCATAATAAAAACATTGTATAGACATTCATATCCTGCTTTGGAATAACCCACATTTTCAAGGTTACCAACTGTTTTGCTTTGCCTGTACATATAATATGGTTTAATACCGTTATCACATAAAGTTTTATAAGCGTAATCAACCATTAACGAAGCGGTTTTACCCATTTCTATTTCGGGAATTTCACCAATTTTTGTAAGTGTAGATGAACGTTTCATTGATAACGAATGTACAGTAACACTTTCGGGATTCAATGCCAAAACTTTAGATAATGTATCTTTAAAACTCTCAAAAGTATCGGTTGGAAGTCCTGCAATTAAATCTGCATTAATATTATCAAAACCACATTCTCGCGCAATATTAAAAGCTTTGACTGTTTGTTCGGCTGTGTGCTTTCTTCCGATTTCTTTTAAAACACTATTATTCATAGTTTGCGGATTAATACTAATTCGAGTGGCGCCAAGTTTTTTGATAACATCTAATTTTTCTTTAGTAATGGTATCAGGTCTGCCTGCTTCTACAGTATATTCCCTTAATGTTTCAAAAGAAAAGTTTTCTTTAATTGTTAGCATTAATTTTTCTAACTCATTAGGTTCAAGTGTTGTAGGAGTACCACCACCGATATAAATTGTTTCTAGTAATAAATTATTACGCTTTGCAATTTTAGCAGTTTCAATAATCTCACGGCATAAATACTCTAAATATTCGGGAATAAGCTTTTGTGCTTTTTCTACTGAATGTGATACAAAAGAGCAATAAGAACAACGCGTTGGACAAAAAGGAATAGATATATATAAACTATATGAATTAGGTTTTGATAAAGCGGTAATATTACCTTCGCCTTTAAGCGCTTCAGTACAAAGTGATAATTTTTTAGGCTTTACCATTAAATAGTTGCTAAAATAATTTTTTGTAAACTCTTCCCCATGCTCTTTTTTAAGACGCGAAAAAAGCTTTGCGGGGCGTATACCTGTTAATATTCCCCAATCGGGAAAATAGCCTGTAGCGGCTGTAAAACAGTTGTAAACAGCAAGTGCTATAAAAAGTTCAGCATCTTTTGAAAAAATATCATTAATACGTTCTATCTTTTGCTTATTTTCATATATTTTGCCTGCAAAATAAAGCTTTGCAAATGCAAAATCATCTTCAATTTTTGTAACTAAACAAAAATCTGAAATTTCTTCCTTTTCAGTAAATTCAATTTTTTCAAACGGCAAAAAAATTCGTATTAATTTTTCAGTTTCATATCTATAGTCGTGATTTACAAGACAAAGTCGCATAAATTAACCTCTAATATACGGGTTTTCTAATTTTTCTTGTCCGATTGTTGTTCTATCCCCATGTCCCGGGAGAACAACAATATCTTCTTGTAGGATAGTATAAAGTTTTTTAACAGAGTTTTCTAACGCTTCAAAACTACCGCCAAAAAAGTCGGTTCTGCCAATGCTTCTACAAAACAATGTATCGCCTGAAAAAAGCATTTTATCAGTTAAGTAACACATTCCGCCAACTGTATGCCCCGGAGTGTATATACACTTAAAAGTAATATCACCAACATTAAGCTCTTCCCCATCTTCTACCAAAATATCAGCAGAAAAAGGTGTGAAATTTGCGTGAATTAAATCCGCAAGACTATAACGCGAATCAGATAAGGCATAATTATCAAGGCTACCAATAGCAATTTTGGTATCAGTGTCATTTCTTAATGCTTCAGCACCACTTATATGGTCAAAATGACTGTGCGTAAGCAAAATAAGTCTTTCCTTATACTTAGCATTTTTTAAAAAGTTAGTAACATCAATACTTTGAAAACCAGGGTCAATAACTACGGCTGCTTTATCAGTTGAAATCAAATAACAATTTGCTTGAATATCGCCTAATGGTAGTACATTAATTTCCATTTTTTCTCCAAATTTCAGTATCGTAAAGTATAGTAACAGGACCATCATTAGTAAGTGATACCTTCATATCGCCACCAAAAACACCTTTGGCAACCTTTTTTACGCCTAATTCTTTTAGTTTTTCGCAAAAGATATCATAATACTTTTCAGCAAGTCTAGGTTCTAAGGCCTTAATAAATGATGGGCGATTGCCTTTTTTAACGTCAGCAGCCAATGTAAACTGCGAAATAGCTAAAACTTCACCATCTACATCAAGAATAGATTTGTTCATTTTATCGTTTTCATCGCAAAAAATACGTAAATTTACGGTTTTTTGAGCTAAAATATCAACATCATCGAGAGTATCGCCCTCTACGGCACCAAAAAGTATCATATAACCTTGATCACATTCACCTACAACAATACCGTCAACTGAAACCGATGCATTTGTAACTCTTTGAATAACAGCCTTCATTAATTGCTTATCCTTTCAACGTTAAATATTTTCGGCACTTTTTCAATACGTGCAATAATACTTCTAAGATGTTCAACACTCTCTGCGCTAATTGTCATAATTATTACACAGTTGCCGTCCTTAGTTTGCTTTGCGCTTATACTGTGAATGGCAACACGCATATTGTTAAGTGCGTTCATTACTTCAATCAAAATACCGTCACGGTCAATAGCAACTGCTTTAAGTGTTGAAGTAAAGGTTTCGGTTTTGTTGCTGTTCCAATAAGCGTTTATCCAACGATCTGGCTCATCATCTAGGGAAATATCAACCGGAACATTATTACAGTCTCGCTTGTGAATAGAAACACCGTGTCCGCGTGTAATAAATCCAATAATTTCGTCCCCGGGTAACGGATTACAGCATTTTGAAAGCTTAATAAGACAGTTATCAATACCTTCGACAATAACACCTTCAGATGATTTTGTTTTATATTCAACAGTAGTAACTGTAGGCTGAGGTTTTATATTTGCAGTGCGTTTATTGTAGTCATCCTTTATACGCGGTAAAATTTTAGAAATTAAAATTCCACCATAACCAATAGCGGCATAAAATTCTTCACTATTTGTAAAACGGTATTTTTTAGCCAACTCTTCGGTATATTCTTCTAATTCTTCTTCGGTAAAGTTAATATTATTACGGCGCAATTCTTTTTCAAATTCGCCCTTACCTGTAACAATATTTTCACTACGCTTTTCTTTCTTAAACCAAGAGCGAATTTTAGCTTTAGCGGAAGAGGTAACAGCTATATTAAGCCAATCGCGGCTAGGACCCTTATTTGCAGCATTAGAGGTTAAAATTTCAATAACCTCACCCGTTTTTACTTCATGGTTAATAGGAACAATTTTTCCGTCAACCTTAGCACCAACCATTCTTGTTCCAACTGCGGTATGAATGGCAAAAGCAAAGTCAACAACTGTACCGCCAACAGGCAGGTTAATAACATCACCTTTTGGTGTAACCGCAAAAACATCTTCTTCGGCTAAATCAACCTTAATAGTACGAATAATATCAGAAGCATCAGAAGCTGAATCTTGTGTGTTAATAAGCTCGTGCACCCATTCAAGACGCTTTTCCATACGCTTATCATTATCGGTAACGCCTTCCTTATATTTCCAATGCGCTGCGATACCGAACTCTGCAGTATGGTGCATTTCAAAAGTACGGATTTGTATTTCAAACGGAATACCTGCTCGGCTAATAACTGTAGTATGAAGAGATTGATACATATTAGGCTTAGGTGTAGAAATATAGTCCTTAAATCTATTAGGAATAGGACGGAACATATCATGCATTAAACCTAAAATGTTATAACAATCAGCAACTGTATCTGTAATTATTCTAATAGCATAAATATCATATATTTCATCAAAGGTTTTACCTTGTGCATACATCTTTCTATAAATACCGTGAATAGATTTAACTCTACCCTGAAAAGAAAATGTGGTATTTGGCATTTCCGCACGAAGACGTTCTTCTATACGCGCCTTAATCTCGCTTAAAATTTGTTCACGATGATTTTTACGATGCATTAAAAGGTCTTCAATTTCGCTATAACCAACGGGGTCAAGGTGTTTAATTGCAAGGTCTTCGAGTTCTTCTTTTAAACCTCTGATACCAAGCCTATGTGCGATAGGGGCATAAACTTCCAATGTTTCAACCGAAACATCACGTTGTTTTTGCGGCCGCATAGCGTCAATTGTACGCATATTGTGAAGTCGGTCGGCAAGTTTTATAATTATAACCCTAATATCCTTACCCATTGCAATAAGCATTTTTCTAAGACTTTCTGCTTGTTGCTGTTCTTTAGAAGAAAAATTAAGCCTACCAATTTTTGTAACACCATCCACTAATAGCGCTACTTCATCACCAAATGTCGATTTTATAGTTTCAATCGAAATATCGGTATCTTCTACAACATCGTGTAAAAGTGATGCAGCGATAGATTCACTATCCATACCAAGTGACACAACAATTTTAGCAACATTAAAGGGGTGATAATAATAGTCCTCGCCCGAAACACGTTTTTGACCTTCGTGTGCAGTTACGCATAACTCATAAGCCTTTTTAATAAGATTATAGTTATAATCTTCGCCAAAATTTTCAAGTGTAAGTTTAAAATCTTCAAAGTCTTTAAGCTGTAATTCGGTCACTATTTTTCACACTCCTTTATAAGTTTTTGATATATATTTGAATTTGAAAGATTTGTCTTTTGCGAGTTTATATTTTTGAAATATTTTCCATTGTTTTTATAAATAAGGTTAAGGTCTTCTAAAACATCTAAAGAAACCTTAGTTTTACCATAATTAAGTGTTGTTATGAAGTGATAAATAACCTTATCTTGTAAAATACCGTTTTCACTAATATAGCGGTAAACCTCCCCTACCTGTTCTCTAGTTGGAGTAATTTCCTTAGCATTAAAGGATAATCCATTAACAAAAGAACGGTAGTTATAAAGAGCTGAAAATAGCTCATCATCATTAGTTTTTGATACACGAATACCCTTGATTTGAACAGAAACCGACTCGTAACCGTTAAAATTATTAGTTTCAACAGTAACTGCAAGGTCTAAAATGTCTCCAATGTCAAAGCAAAAAGTATCTGTACTAACACCGAATAAAAGCGCTTGAAAGCTATTTTTATCTTTAGAAAATAATAGTTTTAAATGTCGATTATTCGAAAGAGGTGTTATTCGCTGCAATGTAACACCAAAGACACCAAAAACGGGCACTTGATTATGAAAACCAAAAGGTTGTAATTGCTTTAAAGACTCAGATAAATCAACGGTCAAAGCTTGTGGATTAAGCTTACAGTCAAGTATTAATGTTGGTGGAACATATTCTAATGAATTGGCGTAATTATTAATCTTTTCTCTAAATTCATGGATACGGTCTACAGAAATTGTTACACCGCACGCCGATGGATGACCACCAAATTTTTCCAATAAATCTTTACAACTGTTTACTGCATCGAATAATGAGAAGCCTTCGTAGCTTCTGCCTGACCCGTGCGCAACGGTATCTTCGCGAGAAAGTACAATTGCAGGCGCTCCAAAATATTCGCAAATGCGTGATGCAACAATACCAACAACACCGTGATGCCAATTTTCACCGCAAACAACAATAACGCGGTCGTTTTGTAAATTTTCTGTTTCAATTTGTGATAAAGCTTCAGAAAAGATTTTCTTTTCAGTTTGTTGGCGATTAGTATTATACTCATCAATCTCGTTAGCAATTTTAAGTGCTTTAAGCATATTGTTTTCACACAATAATTCAACCGCAATTTTAGCGCTACCCATTCTACCTGCAGCATTTATTCGCGGACAAACTGAAAAAGCTATTCTTTCTGCGGTAACATCACTAATTTTTACACCCGAAACATTTAAAAGGGCAGAAAAACCAACAAGAGCATTATTTTTAATTTTATTGATACCGCACTTTACGATACTACGATTTTCATATGTTAATGGCATCAAATCGGCAATAACGGCAACCGCCAAAATATCTGAATATTCATAAAGTAATTCTTCAGGTTCCTTGCCTTCCATAACACATATAAGCATAAATGCAACTTCAGCACCACAAACCATTTTAAATTCAGAGGGGCAGTCAACTCTATGCGGGTCAACAACAGCTGCCGCATTAGGAAGCTTTTCACCGGGTAAATGGTGGTCAGTTACAACAACTGTCATACCAAGACTATTTGCAAGGTCAATTTCTTCTGCGCAAGCAATACCGTTATCAACTGTGATAATAAGGTCTACACCTTGGCTTTTCAGGTATTCTACTGCTTTACAGTTCATACCATAACCTTCACTAAAGCGGTCAGGAATATAGTAAATACAATCTGCCGAGCGACTTTTTAGATATTTATATAAAATAGCAGTAGCGGTAACACCATCGCAATCGTAATCGCCAAAAATAGCAATTTTTTTATTCTCGGCAATAAACAAATTTACAATATCAGCGGCGTGCATAATATCGGCAAGCGAATATATATCGCAAAAATTAGGTTCATCGCAAAAGAACTGCTCTAAGTCAGCAGGGTCTGTTAAACCTCTGCCCGATGCAATTAAAGCTAAAATAGGCTCGATATCGCATTCATTTGCTAATTGTTTTGCAAGTTCTCTGTCAGTTTCTTTTACAATCCATTTCTTAAAACCCATATTATCACCGCCTTTCTGAATTTTTAAAACAATATATCAATTTATTTTACCACTAAAACAATAATATTTCAATATATTTATATTATTTTACAACAAAAAACTCCGCATAAAGCGGAGCTTATGTAATATCCTGTGGTTGTTTTTTTATACCGAAAACAAATCTTAAAATTCCGTTTAAAAACTTAGGACCTTTGAAAATAACTACCTTCATTATAGGCACCCTCCATCAGCATTTTGTGCTACTGCAGCCGAGTATTATTACCCAAATCGACAGTACCGCAATTAAAAATTTAGGAGGACAAAAGCAGCTTATAAGCATACCGCCTGAAAAAGCTATGGCGATAAACCCTTTGTTGAATGTAAATCTTCGCATTTTGTTTCCCCCTTACAATATCATTATATAAGGGAAAATGAAAAATGTTACCGATTTTGTTTTTTATTTGCTTCCCAAGCTTTTAAATCTTTTAAATCGTTAAAAATTTCACAATACGAGTTATGGCGACTTTCTGCAATTTCCCCATTTTTAACCGCTTCAATTACCTTGCAACCAATTTCTTTTGTATGTCTGCAGGAACTAAATTTACAATTATAAATGTAATCACCAAAATCGTGAAAGCAAGTAACTAAATTTTCTTTAAAATCGTAGTCGCTATTATCGTATTCAATGGAAGAAAAACCGGGAGTATCAACCACAAAACCGCCAAAAGAAAGCTTATAGGCTTCAATATGACGTGTGGTATGTCTACCTCTGCCCAATTTTTCACTAACGTCACCTGTAGCGATATTATTATTCCCAAAAAGGTAATTCAGAATACTTGACTTACCTACGCCTGAATTACCTGTAAACGCGCTTACTGAGTCTTTTAATTCGTTTTTAAGCTCTTCCATACCTAAACCGATTTGTGCCGATACGGTATAGGTTTTAAAGCCTGATTTTTTATAGATTTGGCTTAACTCTTCAAAGTCGCCTAAATCTGCTTTATTAAATACAATAATAGGTTCAATATCATTATAACGTGCTATTGCGGTGATTTTATCAATAATAAAAGTATTAGGCATTGGTGTTGCATAAGAAGAAACAATAAATAGTTTATCTATATTAGCAACATTCGGGCGTTTTAAAACATTTTTGCGTGGTAAAATGCTATTAATAACACCGTGTGTGTTGTCTAAAACATCATATTCAACTAAATCACCCACTAAGGGAGAAAGTCCGCTTTTACGGAAATTCCCCCTAGCTTTACATTCTAAAATACCATCACTTGTTTCAATATAATAAAACGAAGATAATGCTTTGATAATTCTACCATTCATTATTTATGCCTTATCCAACAATTGATGTTGTATCACTTTGAGTGCTTTCTTGTGAAGAATTATTATCTTGTTGATTGTTAACCGGCGCATCAAATGTTTTTGTGCTTGTAACAATTACATTGTTTTTTTCTTTTCTGAAGTCAACTGAAATAGACTGATAATCTTCCCATGAACCGTTTTCACTCTTAATCATAACCATATAGTTTTCAGATTTGTTTTCAGAGGTTATATCCTTGAAGGTATAGTTTTTAACCTGTGAAAGATTTAATTGTTCACTGGTTTTTAAGCATGAACCGTTAAGCCATAATGAAACTTGGCAAATATTTTCAGGGTATACAGAAGGTAATGCCACTTGAATATCAGTTTCATATAAACCACTGCTTACATAAAGCGTAATAGTAGTGCCTTCAGGCACTTTTTCAGAGCCACCTTGTGGTTCCTGTCTTAAAACATAATCCTTAGGTTGATTATTGTCAGCAGGTGTAAGATTTACATTTTCAACCGAAACATTAAGCTTAGCATCTTCGATTTTTGCTTTTGCTTGAGCGATTGGCTCGCCTACAACATTTGGTATATCAACGCTGATTTCTTCTTTACCTGAAGATACATAAACTTCAATTTTAGTTCCCTTAGGTACTCTTTCGCCACGTTTTGGTTCAGTTTTAATTACAATACCGGATTCTACATCTTCACTGAATTCCTGCTTAATAACAACCTTGAAGTCATTAATATCTTCAAGCTCTGTTTTAGCTGCAGCTTCAGTATAACCGTAAACATTAGGAATTTCTATAAGTGTTTTACCACTACTGTAATAAAGAGTGATTTTAGTACCTTCTTTTAACGGTGAACCTTCGGTGATAGATTGCTCAACAATAAGATTTTCTGCATATTCATCGCTGGATTTGGGTTCGAAAGTGAAGATAAATTTACCTTCGTATTCTTTGTTGTTTTGAACATCTTCAAAGTTTTGACCTACAAAATTGGGGCATTCAAACTCATCACCTGTAGAAGCAAAAAGCTTTGGTATAAATATAACACCTAATACAATAATAGCGGCAACAACAGCAATAGCAACACCAGTTAAAATTGGTATTAAGCTATTCTTTTCTTGCTTTGCAGGGGGTTCGGTATCTTCAGTTACAACATCAGATACACCTCCGACATATTTTGTTGGGGCATCATCTACAAAATATGTGTACGGGAAGGTTATAGATGGGTCTTTGCGGAAGTTTGAAAGGTCGCAAAGAATTTCAGAAGCTGATTGATAACGTCTCTCAGGGCTTTTTTGCATCGCGTGCATTGTGATTTGTTCAAGACCTTGTGGAATAGAACCGTTAATTTCGCTTGGTAATTGGGGTTCGCGTTGTAACTGCATAATTGCAACCGAAACCGCACTTTCTGCTTGGAAAGGAAGCTTACCTGTAAGCATTTCGTAAAGCATTACACCAACCGAGTAAACATCTGTACGCTCATCAGTCTTTTCGCCTCTTGCCTGTTCTGGACTAATATAATGCACAGAGCCGATTGCTTTATCAGTAATTGTTCGTTGGTCACTACGGGCAAAACGTGCAATACCAAAGTCGGTAACTTTAATTGTGCCGTCGCTTAAAACCATAATATTTTGGGGTTTAACATCGCGGTGCACTATACCTTTATCGTGCGCGTGTTGTAAGCCTCTTAAAATTTGGATAGCAAAATTTACTGCATCCTTCCACCTAAGGCTACCCTCGCGTTCAATAAACTCTTTTAAAGTAATGCCTTCAATATACTCCATAACGATATATTGAATAAGGTCACCAAAGCTAACATCGTAAACGCTAACGATATTTGGATGTGAAAGCATAGCAATAGCTTTACTTTCGTTTTTAAAGCGACGTAAAAATTCTTGATTAGAAAGAAATTCTTCCTTTAAAATTTTAATAGCAACAAAACGGTTTTCTAAATTGTCGAATGCTTTGTAAACAACCGCCATACCGCCTACACCAATAATCTCACGTATTTCATATCTACCATCAAGGCGTTTTCCTAAGTACTTATCCATAAAAACATTCCTTTCATTAAACTGCGGTTAAGGTTACAACTGTTATGTTGTCACCACCGCCGCCTAAGTTTGCAAGCTCAACCAATTTTTCACAAACAAGCGAAATTTCATTATTTTTAAACGTACTAAAAATTGTATCAACATCAACAAAATTTGTTAGTCCGTCGGTACAAAGAAGTAATGTATCACCCGAAGTTAAAGTGATAAAATCATTATCAACAATAATATCTTCTTCAACACCTAAAGCACGGGTAATAACATTTTTACGCGGATGTACTTTAGCATCAGCTTCAGATATTTTACCCGATTCAATAAGAGTTTGTACTATTGAATGATCTTTTGTGAGCTGAGAAATAGAATCGTTTACAAGGTAAATTCTACTATCTCCCAAATGTGAAATTACTGCTTCGTTACCCAAGGCAACTGCAACAACAATTGTTGTCCCCATACCTTTAAGCGTCTCGTTTTTTGTGGCGCGTTCATAAATTTGCAGGTTTGCGCTTTTGATAGCACTTGAAAGTAAACGCGCAATTTCATCAATTGTTAAATTTTCACGGAAAGAATTATAAAGATACTCACTTACGGTTTTAACGGCAATTTCGCTTGCGATATTACCAGCATTAGCGCCGCCCATACCGTCACACACAATAGCAAAAGTAATATTTTCCGATAGCTGACCTGCTATAAAAGCATCTTGGTTGCTATTCCTAATAATACCTTTGTCAATTTTACTGTGTATTATCATTGAGCTATACCTCCTTTGCCTTTCGTCTAAGTTGTCCGCAGGATGCATCAATATCGGCACCTAAGGTTCTGCGAACAGTAGCATTTATTCCGTTATATGTTAAGCGTTTTTGAAACGCGTGTATTTTAGCAAGGTTTGGTTTTTTAAAAGAATTTTCTTTCACAGGGTTTGCAGGAATTAAATTTACATGGCACATAATTCCTTTTAAAATTTCCGCAAGCTTGTCAGCGCATTCATCACTATCATTTACACCTTCAATTAACGCATATTCAAAGGATATTCGGCGTGTAGTCACTTTTTGATATTCTCTGCATGCATTAAGAAGCTCACTAATATTCCAACTTTTATTCACTTTCATCATATTAGTTCTTATATTATCAAAAGGAGCGTGAAGAGAGATTGAAAGCGTTATTGGAAAATTAAATTCGGCTAATTTTTTTATACCGCTTACAACACCGCTTGTAGAAAGTGAAATATGCCTTAGTCCAATGTTTATTCCATCATCACACGATACAAGCTTTAAAAACTTAATTGAATTATCAAAATTATCAAGAGGTTCGCCCATACCCATCATAACAACATTAGAAACGCGTATATTGTTATCAGTTCCTGCTTTTAATATTTGTGCAAGCATTTCGGATGGGGTTAAATTTCTAAAAAGTCCATCAATACCCGATGCACAAAATGAGCATCCCATACGGCAACCGACCTGTGTTGAAATACAAACGGTATAGCCGTGTTTATATTTCATAAGTACAGATTCTATATATTCACCATCAAAAAGCTTATAAACATATTTTATGGTACCGTCAATTTGAGAAACATACTTTTTAACAATCACGGCGGTTGCTATATAGCACTTTTCTTTTAATAATTCGCGCAAATTTTTAGGGATATCAGTCATTTGGTCAAAATCTTCTATACCCGAATGCAACCATTTAAATATTTGCTTTGCACGGAATTTGGGTTGCTTTAATTCTTCTAAAAATGAAGTCAACTCAAATAAATCAAAAGATAAAATATCGATTTTTTCCAAATTATCCCTCCCTTTTTAATTTACAAGTAATGCGGCAAAAAAACCATCGGTTTCATCAATAAAAGGCATAAATGTATGCGAATATTTTAAAGTGAAATCAGGGTTATCTTTTAAAAAGCGTTCGATTATTGCTTCATTTTCTGCTTTTCTTAATGTACAAGTAGAATAAAGCATTCTACCGCCTTTTTTAAGATATTTTTTTGCGTTAGATAAGATTTCATATTGAATTTGCGGTAAATTTTCAAATTCAGTATAATCTTTATACTTAATTTCGGGCTTTCGACGTATAATACCAAGCCCTGAACACGGTACATCGCATAAAATACAGTCAAATTTGCCTAAACTAGCATCAAATTTTGTTGCATCACATACTTTGGTTTTTATAATATCTAAGCCAAGACGATTTGCTGATTTTTGTATTAATTCCGCTTTATGCGGATAAAGGTCACAAGCTATTAATTCGCCTTTATTTTCCATTAATATTGCCGAACTAAAAGCCTTACCACCGGGAGCTGAGCACATATCGAGCATACGCTCCCCTGGTTTTGCATTCAAAATAGTAACCGCCGTTTGCGAAGCAGCGTCTTGAACGAAAAAATGACCTTCTTTATAAAGTTTATTACTCGAAACATCTATACCGTTTTCTAAAATTACAGCACCAAAGGGTTTATGTTCGGTTGTATTAACACCAATGTTTTGGCAAAATGTTGGAATATTTGTTTTAAAAGTATTTACTCTGACTGTTAATGGTGCGCTTTTAAGACTTTCTTCTAATAGCAATTTAGTGTTATTTAGTCCATAATCATTAATGAAAGATTCTATAATCTCAGTAGGGCAAGAATATTTAACACTCAAAGAATTAATATCATCCCCATTTGGTAACGATAAGTCATCCCTTAAAGCAGAACGCAAAACACCGTTTACAAAGCCTGCATTGCGGCTTTCTTTTGAATTTTTAACAATCTTTACCGCTTCATTTACTGCCGCACTTTCAGGAATCTTGCTTAAAAACATAATTTGATAAAGCGCAATTCTTAAATTTGTCAAAGTAAAAGGCAATACTTTTTTAAGCGGTGTTTTAATAAATTTTTTTAGTGTATAATCAAGAGTAATTTTACGTTCAATTACACCATATACCAAAGTGGTAATAAATGCTTTGTCTTGAGAAGTAATATCAAGCTCTTTAAAATACGAATTTAAAGTAAGATTACTATAGGAATTATAGTTTTCTATCTTTAAAAGAATAGAAGCTGCTATTTTTCGGGCATTAGCCATATTATTCACCAATAACAGTGCCTAATTCAATAGGCTTACCGCATAGCATTTGTTTTGCAGTCATTTGCTTACTGCCTTCCATTTGCAGTTCTAAAATACGAATAGAAGTATTTTCACCGCAAGCTATAACTAATTCATCAGTGTTACCAATTACAGTACCAAACTTTTTATCGGTTTTAGGTCCAATAAGTGTTTTAATAACCTTAACCCGTTTACCGTTTAGGAAGAAATGAGCGCAAGGCCAAGAATAATAAGCTCTTACAGAATTGTGTACTTCATTTGCAGTTTTTGAAAAATCCAAAACTGCCATTTCTTTTTTTATGATATGAGCGTAAGTAGCTTCTCCTTCTTGCTTTTTAGGCGTAATTGCACCATTTTCAAGCTTTTCGAGAGTTGAAATCATTAAGTCAGCACTTATTACTGCCAAACGGTCAAATAAATCTTCAGCAGTTTCGTTTTCACCAATTTGAACTTTTGCAGTTTCTAAAATATCACCCGTGTCAATACCTTCATCCATAAGCTGAGTAGTAACACCTGTTTCAGTTTCACCGCAAAGTATTGCATATTGAATTGGTGCCGAGCCGCGGTATTTAGGTAAAAGTGATGCGTGACCATTTACACAGCCGTATTTTGGTATATCTAAAATTTCTTTAGGTAAAATTTTACCATATGCTACAACAACTAAAACATCAGGAGCGATTTCTTTTAAGATTTCAGCACTATCCCCTGTTTTCAATGAATTTGGTTGATAAACAGGGATATTATGCTCACACGCTAAAACCTTAACAGGTGGCGGAGTTAAAATATGTTTTCTGCCAACAGGTTTATCTGGTTGAGCAAAAACTGCCACAATTTCGTGTTCAGTTTTAAGTAAAGCTTCTAAGGTAACAGCCGCATAATCGGGCGTACCCATAAATACTATTTTCATATTATTTTCCTTTGTTAGCTCTATCAATATATAAAATACCATCTAAGTGGTCGATTTCATGACACAAAGCGCGTGCTTTTAAGCCTTCACCCGTTACAGTAAAGTTATTACCAAAACGGTCTTGTGCGCGAACGGTTACTTTCATAGGTCTTGTTACTTCACTAAACTTATTTGGCAAAGATAAGCAACCTTCGTTATCTGTTTGCGAACCGCTGGTTTCAACTATTACAGGGTTTATAAGTTCGATTAGTCCGTCACCAACATCAACAATACAGTATCTTCTTAAAATACCTACCTGTGGTGCTGCAAGACCTACACCTTCGGCTTTGTACATGGTTTCCTTCATATCGTCAAGTATAGTATGAAGTTTTTCATCAAAATGCATTTGAGTACGGCAAATTTTACGTAAAACATCATCGCCGTAAGTAACAATATTGCGAATAGCCATTATTACACTCCTATTAAATAAAGGTTTCGGGGTTTATATCTACTCCCACAGAAACATCATTTTTAAGTTTAACATCAAGCGCCTTTTTAAGCATTTCTCTAAAGCGTTTGTTGGTTTTATGTTTTATAATTATTCTAAAGCGGTAACGGTTATTAACCTTAGGTATACTACTTGGTGAGGGGCCTAATATTATAAGCTTTACATCAGAGTATTCTTTAGTTATCATTTCCTTAATCTTAGCAAAAATGTCATTAATTACAATTACTGCATTATCTTGGAAAATAGATTGCACCGTTACAACTGAAATATCACAGTAAGGCGGATAAGTAAGAAGCTTACGAGTTAAAATCTCCTGATTATAAAATGTATCATAATCCTGATTCTTAGCAAGTTCAATTATATTGTTTTGGGGGTTAACGGTTTGAATAATTGCTTTGCCAACATCATCTCCCCTTCCCGCTCTACCAACAACCTGCGTAAGTAATGAAAATGTTCTTTCAAAACTACGGTAATCTTCCGAAAAGGATGAACCATCAGCACCTATAACACCAACTAAAGTTACATTTGGAAAATCAAGACCTTTTGCAACCATTTGTGTTCCTAAAAGAATATCATACTCACCGTTTGCGAAAGCATTTAAATAGGTTGAATAAGAATCCCTTGTCATTGTGCTGTCAGCATCTAGTCGTAATATCCGTGCACCTTTAAATAGTGCTTGTAATTCTTCTGCCGCTTTTTGTGTGCCAATACCTAAAAATTTAAGATGTTCGCCGCCACATTCTGGGCATTTATTGGTATACGGAACTGAATGACCGCAATAGTGACACATTAAACGGTTATTGGCTGAATGGTATGTCATAGAAATACTGCAATTAGGGCAAGTGGCAACATAACCGCAATTTGGGCAAGAAATATAAGTATTATGACCGCGGCGGTTAAGCAAAATAATTGCTTGCTTTTTATTTTGTAAAACTTCTCCTAGCTGCTCATATAAAGTAGTGCTGATACTTGAAGAATTACCGTTTAAAAGCTCTTGCTTCATATCTACAGTCTCGACTTCAGGCAAAACAGCATTACCGTAACGGTTTTTAATTGTGTATAAAGAATATTTTCCGTTTTTAGCCTTTGTAAAGCTTTCAAGCGACGGTGTAGCAGATGCTAAGCACAAAAGCCCTTTTGAATAAGCAATACGGAATTTTGCAAGCTCTCTTGTATGAAAACGTGGTGTTTTTTCGGATTTATAGGTATGTTCGTGTTCTTCATCAATGATAATAAGCCCTAAATCTTTAAAGGGTGCAAATATAGCACTGCGAGTACCTATTGCAATTAAAGCATCACCGTTTTTAATACGTTTCCATTCATCCATACGCTGTCCTTGTGACATAGCGCTATGAAAAACAGCAATTTTGCTACCATATCTACTTGTAAAAATGTTAATCATCTGCGAAGTGAGAGCAATTTCAGGCACCATGACAATAACGCCTTTACCTTCACTTGAAACCTTATCAACCAGTTTTAAGAAAACCTGTGTTTTACCCGAACTTGTAACACCGTGCAATAAGGCAACTTTACCATTTGGATTATCATAATCGGAACAAAGACCCATAAAAGCTTCGTTTTGCTCAGGCGTTAACTCAATTTCGGTTTTTTGCGGGTTATCCGACACTCTATAAGGTTTTCTAAAAACCTGCTTTTGATAGGCAATTAATACACCTTTTGAGATAAGATTATCAATTACTGAAACTGAAACACCTGTAAAATAGCGTATTTCTTTAACACTTGCTGAATATATATCTAAAAGAAGATCTACAATATCCCTTTGTCTTGGTGTTAACCTAACTTTTTCATAGTCATCGGATAATCTAACCCATTTTTCAAGAGAATCGTTATTTTTTTGTTTTAAATCAGAGTTTTTAATTATTGCTTCTTTTTGACATAAAGCAGCAAGATTTTCATAAGTTACTTCTAATTTTTTTATTAAATCTTTTTCAGGGGTTTCGCCTTTTTTTAATAAATATTCGTATACGAGTAACTCTTGTTCATTTAAAAGTGAAGAAATAAATTCTTCATTTGCAGAGTAAAAATTAATTAACTTATGGGTAATACCTGACGGTAGCATAGCATTTACTGCATCATAATAGGTGCAAAAAATGCTTTCCTGCATATATTTGCACATTTCTATTAATTCTTCGGTTAAAACAGGGCTGCTGTCTATAACTGAAATTATGGGCTTTAATCCTTTGGTATCTTCGGTTGAAACTTCGAACACCATTCCCTGCTTTTTTAAATTGCCTTTACCAAAAGGTACTAAAACCCTTTGACCTACCGACACATTAAAATTTTCAGGAACAGTGTAGCTATAAAGCTTATCAAAGGTTAAAGTAGCACCTTGTAATGCAATTTTCGCTACAGTCGATATCATAAAATTAATTTTCTTCTACTTTATCTGCTAAAGCATCGATAGCAACGCTAACAGGCTTGCAGGTAGAAATTTCTCCGCTTTCTTCTTGCTTTTTAGAAATATCTCTCGCAGTGTGAGCAATGTCAAGCACTAAGCGATATCTGTTATCGTAATTTTTAATTAGTTTTCCAATATTAGGATTTAGCATTTTTAAGCACCTCATCAATAATGTGTTTTTGTCTATTTAATAACAAACTGCTGTTTGCTATAATCGAAATTAAATCTTCTACAGCGGTAGATAAATCATCGTTAACAACTATGTAGTCATATTCAGTAGCACGCGCAATTTCTAATAATGCAATTTCCATACGCTTGTCAATTACATCTTGAGTTTCGGTACCACGACCTGAAAGCCTGTTTCTAAGTACTTCATAGGAAGGTGGCATAATAAATACGCTTACCGCTTGTGGTAGTTTTTCTCTTATTTTTGCAGCACCATTTACATCAACTTCAATTATCATATCCTTGCCATTTTCAATAGCATTGATAACAGGAAGTTTTGGTGTTCCATAATAGTTACCTGCATAAACATTATACTCTAAAAGCATATCGTTTTTTAACATATCTTCAAACTTTTCGCGGCTAATAAAATTGTATTTAGCGCCTTCTACTTCACCATCACGCATAGGTCGAGTAATTGAAGAAATTGAAAACTCAATCTCGGGACACTTTTTAAAAAGTTCGACAAGTAAAGTATCTTTTCCCGAGCCCGAAGGACCTGAAATTAGAAAAATACCGCCTTTATTCATCTTCTTCCTCCAAAAATTCAACTGCGCAGTCGCTAAGGCGTGCTGCTAATTTTTCATAGCTTAAATAACAAAGAATAATATGGTGACTATCAGTAACAAGAACTGTTTTGGTTTTTCTGCCCATTGAAGCATCGATTAAAACCTTTTGCTCTTTAGCGTCTTGTATAATTCTTTTTATCGGTGCAGATTCAGGAGTTAGAATTGTCACAATTCTCTCAGCCGCAACCATATTACCAGAGCCTATATTTACAAGTTTCATACACTACTCCATATTTTGAATTTGTTCACGTATTTTTTCAATTTCAGATTTTATATCAACAACGGTGTGTGCAATCTCAATATCCTGCGCTTTAGAACCAATTGTATTTGCTTCGCGATTCATCTCTTGTACTATAAAATCGAGTTTTCTACCAACAGGATCAGATGAAGACACTAAGCTTTCAAACTGTTTAATATGACTGCGAAGTCTTACAGTTTCTTCTGCAACGGCAACCTTATCTGCAAATATTGCAACTTCAGTTAAAATACGTTGTTCATCAATTGTAGTATCACCCAATAACTCTTTAATCTTTTGTTCAATGCGATTACGGTATTCGGTAACAGTTTTTGGTGAACGCTCTTCTATAAAGGCAACCTTTTCAAGTATATATTCCGTACGAGTTTTAACATCGTTAAATAAACGCTCGCCTTCAACAGTGCGCATAGAAATAAAGTTTTTAACTGCATCTTCTAATACAGTGAATACTGCTGAAGTTACAACTTCATCATCAATTGTTTGGCGTTTTACCTTAAAGATATCGTTATTACCAACAAGCGCCGAAGCTTTTACATCATTTTTAATGCCAAACTCTTTAGAAAGTAATTTTATAGCCTTTAAATAAGCGGCAGTGTATTCGCGGTCAATTTCAACTAAAGTAGCATTTTCGGTATTATCATCAATAAGAATACTCACTTCTACCTTACCGCGAGAAATGGCAGCCGAAAGCTTAGATTTTATTTTTTCTTCTAAGAAAGAATACGCTCTAGGCACACGGCATGAAAATTCAAAATACCTATGGTTTACAGATTTAATTTCGACAGTAATATCAAGGCCATTAACTTCTGCTTTGGCTCTGCCAAAACCTGTCATACTTCTAACCATACAATCACCAATTTTTCATAAATTCAGTTATACGGGAATAGTTTTTTAATATTGCTACTTTCCCATAATAATTCATTATATTTTAACAAAAAAATACCATTATGTCAACCTTTTGCAATTAGTTGTAACTTTTTTTAATAAATTTATAATATATAATAATAAGCAAAATTTTATAAAAAAATAAAATTGAAATATTTTACTTTTTCTATTGACAAATAACTCTTTTGTTGTTATAATTATTTTTGCTCGTTTGGACCAGTAGCTCAGTTGGTTAGAGCAACCGGCTCATAACCGGTTGGTCCGGGGTTCGAGTCCCTGCTGGTCCACCAAAATGAGCAATAACTAATAGACTATAAAATGTCTTTAAGTTTTATCTAAGCTTAGTTTTACACATCAAACTTCGCTTACACTCGTTTTCTGTGGCAGGGACTTTCGGACAAAAACATTCCCCCGGAATATTTTTGTTTTCCGAAACTACTGGTCCACCAAAATGAGCAATAACCATCAGATACTTGTTATCTTTTGGTTGATACCTAGGGGTATGGTGTCAATGGTAGCACACCGGTCTCCAAAACCGTTTGTGAGGGTTCGAGTCCTTCTACCCCTGCCAAAAAAATCCTGTCGACTGCAAGTCGATGGGATTTTTGTTGTATTATTCATTTTTCATTATTCAATATTCATCATTCATTCGAAAGGATTTTAAATGAATAATGAATGATTAAGTCGCTTACGCTGATGAATAATGAATAATTTAAGTGTCATCTTTACCGTCTAATAATAAATAATAGTGAAGAAGTTGAATATTGATTTAAAAAAATTTTATGCTATAATCATTATAATAATATTTATTATGGAGAAATCTATGGATATTTTATTTCACACTAATGATTATTTATTTTCATACAGAGTTGCTGGAATTTGCATCAAAAATGATAAAATACTATTGCAAAAACCAACTAATGATACAGCATTTGCTTTTCCCGGTGGTCATGTCACACTTGGGGAAACCAATGAACAAACTCTTATAAGAGAATTTCGTGAGGAAATTGATGCAGATATAAATGTTGGCGATTTAAAATGGGTTGGAGAACTTTTCTTTCCTTGGGGCAATAAACAATGCCATCAAATATGCTTATATTATAATATCGATATTAAATCTGATAATAAATGCTTAGAAGATATTTTTATAGGAAAAGAACTATTACAAGAAAGAAAATTCGATATTGAATACTATTGGATTCCTTTGTCTGATCTGAAAAATATAGAAATTTATCCTACAAACGCTAAAGAGCTGGTTAATCAAATTGATTCAGGAGTACAACATTTTATATACCATGAATAATCAAAATATTAAGTGAAATTTTATATAAAATTCAGGTGAACTATTATGCTATGGTTTAAAAAGAAAAATAAAAATCCTAACAACAATGTTTTGCGACAAATGGATGGCCGAGAAATTAAATATGTAACTAAGCGCATCCGTACCGATAATGGCGATATTAAAGAAGTTATACTTGGAAAAACAGGTAGAATAGTAATTATTGATGATGAAATTCGTGTAATGTGCGGTACCACCGATGTTTTTAGGTGTGACATTGAAAACGCCACCTACTTTATGCTTTTAAGTGGTGACGGAATTACCGTATCAGGTGTAAATAAAATAAACAATACCCAAATGGATATTGTTGTTTATTATAAATATCATAGAAAATAAAATTAACCGCAGTGAAAACACTGCGGTTTTATTTTTAAATATCTAACCATTTAACCTTTTTAGGTTCTTGCTCGAAGAATTTAATTGCATCTTCAAACTCTTGCTGATTATTAGCTTTTTTGCCACCGTGGTAAACAATTTCGTTATCCTTATTTGTGCCACTTGGTTGTTTTTGATAATAGGTATTACCATAAGCCTTCATTCCTTCGTGTACATCAGGACCTTTCATCCAAATGAAATAGCAGTCAGCACAATCAAGAATATTCTCTGTAATAACGAAGTTACTCATATCATTTTGAACGCCGTTCCAACCAAGAAGTAAAGCCTGACAATGCTTATCCCAACGTTGTATACCAGACCAACCGTAACCACCAAAACGAATAATGTTACCTTTATAAGAAATACCGTCGATATGCGGGTCTACGTATGGATCAACTTCTTTACTCGTACCTGCCCAATATTCAATATTCATCGAACAGTATTCAATTAAATTGTAATCGAAGTTTATGTTAGTAAACCATGTAGGTCCAGGACCTTGACCCTGGAAAGTAATTGCAGCATCAAAAATTTGGTAAATCCAACAGTTTCTAACCCAAATATCGCGGCACTGCCACCAGAACTGAATAGCATTACCGAATTGCTTAATACCGCCTGCATCGTGAAGATTATATATTTTACCGCCTTGCCAACCGCAAACACAGTTTGTAATTTTAAAGTTATCAGCTTCGGCAGTACAAAAAGCGCCAAAAGTGAAATATTTAAAGTAAATATTATCAACATGAATATTGCGATGACCTGCGGTTTTAGCGGTACGCATTGCCATTTCGGTAGTAGCAATTTCAATATTATTAAAGCATTCACCTGGGTTACCATCACTTAAGTAAAGACTGAAAATTCCGCTTTCTTCATCATGAGCAAAATCGCCATCTTTTTCTAAATCTGATAATTGATATTTCCAAACACCAACGCAAGTATCATCATTAAAGGTTACAAGAGCGCCACGATTTTCACCGTGTATTTCAGTTTGCCAAATGTTAGGATTATCGTCACTTTGTTTCCAAATTGAAGGATCTGCATAATCTCTAAGCGAGCCTAAAACCATAGGCTTTTCACCTTCACCGAAAGCGCCGTAATTTACGCAATCGATAAGCCAAAGTCTATCACTAATACGGAATGTATCACCTCTTTTAAGTAATACTTCATCCCCTGCTTTAAGCGGTAAATCAGCAATATGATTAAATGTTTTAATTGCAGTTTCGGGTGTTAAACCGTCGTTAGAGTCATCACCGCTTGTGGACACATAATAAGTTTTACCAAAAGCCTTTGGTAATTCGTTAGGCGCATTTAACACCTTTTGGCGCATAGCCTCGGCTTCTTTGTCAGCACCACCATTATGTAAGACAAACTTTTCTACCATTTCTACTCCTCCTATTGAGTATTATTGGAATTTTAAAAGCAAATGCTTTGTTATAATTATACCATATCAAAAGGATTTGTAAAGTAAAACAAAGTAAATTTTATTTTTCTTAAAAAACACTTGATTTTATAAATAGTATAATGTATAATAACAAGGTCGATTTAATTATATTAAAAATTCACACTTGTCGGTGTGATGGAATTGGCAGCTTTTACGTCAAGCGCATCCTGTGGATGATTTAGCGAAGACGTGAAAGGCGACGCGGTCAAAATTTATCGGCGCTCCAAGCCGTAAATAATTTTTGGGCACCGCAAGAGTCACGAACAATTTATTAAATTGACATTAATAATTAACACCTGCCGGTGTGATGGAATTGGCAGACGTAGTGGACTCAAAATCCACCGCTGGCGACAGCGTGCCGGTTCGAGTCCGGCCACCGGCACCATAAAAATAAAGCACTTCTTTCGAAGTGCTTTATTTTTATACATTCCGAAGTATTGGTATATAATCGCTGTAAATCGTATGTAATCAGTTTGCTTTGCAAACGGTATGTCATCAAACTGTATTGATTTTTCAGGTGTGATGCCATTCTTAACTATTTTATTTTAAAGTTTTTAATAAAGCACACAGTATAAGTTTCAAGAACAGCAACAAGTATATACAATACGAAAAAAATCATCATTGTAAGCAATACATTGTATTCTGTATATGTAGGTATTGGTCCTGTACAAACACAAAACAACAGTCCATAAACACATATCGGAATCAACCACGCTAAAGCTAATAATATTGTATTTTTTCGTTTTATTTTAATCGTGATATCCTTAAAAACGGTGTTTGCGATATAGAACATAATTATAATAACGACAATCAAAAATATTGTTAATGCAGTTAATAACGGAATTCCAAAAATATGTGGTGTTAGAACCATCATTGGTGCGAGACTAGCCCATATGCACCAATACCAAGCTTTTTTTTCCACAAAAATACATAACAACCCACATGCCATTATTGATAATATTAAAGGTAGCAAAATGATGGCGACACCTTCGATATTCCCAAAGATTAAAAGAACCACTCCAAACAAAAGAGAAAAAGCGAAAAGTATATAACCTATAATTTTCTGAGCCGAAAAACCCTTAGTTTCATATTTTATTATTTCATTATGTTTTTGCATGTCAGTTTCTCTGCCTACGATTTCGTCAAGAGATACATTAAAAAAATCACAAAGTTTCATAAGTTTATCTAAATCTGGTACTGCAGTATCGGTTTCCCATTTCGAAACAGATTGCCTTGACACGTCAAGTAAATCTGCGAGTTCTCCTTGTGATAAGTTTTTCAATGTGCGTAATTTATAAATATTATTTCCAATACTCATAACAAATCCTCCGTTTAATTTTTTTATTATTTTAATACTAAATGTTGCCAATTTCCACCATTCTGTCTTGGAAATTTAGCAACCTGCAGTTGCTTTTATAAAAAAGATACTATTTTGGAAATAACAAGTGAGTAGCAACACTTAGTACAACAAGCAAAAACGGCATAGCCAATGGCTACACCGTTTAATATAATCAATTATTCAGTTTAGATACAAAAGCCGTCTTTAAACACCTTCATTACAAAGTGTGTCAAAAACTATCATTTAATTCTTTAGTTACATTCAGCAACTAATGGACCTGCTAAATCCTTTAAGAAGAAGAGTCTGCCAGGTAAAGTTGGAATATAAGAAGAAGTAATCCAAGGAGTTTTGCCATAGCGTAAAGTCATCCATAAAGACATACCTTGCCATTGCATACCTCTACCTAAAGTACCGTCAGCACCGCCGATAGCGTAATCAGCCTTTAAGAAAAGACCAGGGCCTATGGTATTAGCGCGACAAGGAACTAATGTTGTTCTTGACTTAAAGCTTGTAAGCGCATTTTGTTCAACAGTTAATGGGTGAATTTTAGCAGCGATTCTATAAGGAGCACTTTCCCACTGGGTAGCATCTTTATAATCGGCAGCGAATGTAGGCTCCCAGAAAGCGATATGGCACATTCTACCAATACCGTAAACCAAAACTAATTTAGCGCCTTCTTTTTTAAGTGCATCAATCTTTTCGGGGTATGTAGGAAGATTGTCTTTAGTGGCAAAATTACGTTGATTTTTTGGTACAGTTAATTCACCTAATGGATTAAACAAAGCCTGTTCCATGGCATATTGGAAAGAACCTGGGTTATCAGAAGACAAGGTATTACCTTCACTGTCAGCCCATTCATCCATATTGAATGTATAAACGTGTTCGCAGGAAACTTTCCATTCTTTCAAGAAATAAACAACCCATTTATACATACCCATAGGTCCAACAGGTAAAATGAAAGCGATTTTTTCGTTTCTTTCTTTTGCTAAGCGAATTTGCATAGCAATTTCGTGACCCATATATGTTTCGAACTCACCAAGAGTGTCACATTTAACAGGTGTGAATCCATTGTTCCAAAATGCTTGACGGTCGGTAATTGTTTCAGGCTCTCCAATACATGCATCAATTTTTTCAAAATCCCATCCCTCAGGATAAAAATTTTCAAGTGCAGAGCCTTTTACGGTTGAATTAAAATCCATAATTATTCTCCTTTATTTATTAAGGCAAAAGCCTTTTAGTAACGATTTTGTGGTCTACAAGGCATTGACGGAAGCCTTCGGCATACTTAACACCCGACTGAATACCGCGTATTCTTGCAAATGTTATAGTGGCATCAATAATATCATTGCCATCATGGTCGTTAAGCCATTCAATTTGACTTTCATGGCATTTTAACATTTCGATTTTTGTTTCAAGTTCATCAGTAATATCTACATATTCAGTAGGTTCACACTTTAATAACGAAGAATTATCCATATAATAAATAGGAACAACTTTACAAGCCTTACCAAGCTGAGGTTCATAATGTGGAACAGTAGCCACAAAAGCCGCCTTAAACGCTAAATGTGATACTTCTACGTGATCACCCATATAATCATCAGGACCGTGAGTAATAATAAAATCAGGGTCAACATCACGAATAACTTTAACTAACATATCGTGTTGTTCTTTACATGCAGAATTTACGAGCAAGTCACCAATATCGCAAGTTACGGTAGTAAAACCTGCCATATCGCCTGCTTTTTTAGCTTCATCAATACGTATTTTACCAAGCTCTTCTTTTTCGATGACAACGTGACCCATATTACCGTTAGCAACATGGCAAACAGTTACATCATCGCCTCTTTTAACACAACGAAGAAGTGTACCGCCGCAACAAATTTCCATATCATCCGGATGGCAAGAAATTGCTAATACTTTCATTAAAAATTCTCCTTGTATATTGACTTTTTTACATACATATGTTAACATCTATTAAAAATTCTTTCAATGCACAAATTCACTATTTTGGTGTATTTTTGTAAAGTGAGGTTTCTATGTCAAAATTTGAGAATAAAATTAATAATTTGATTAATATAAATGAAATTATGTCTATTCATTATTTCGAGCTTAAATCAGATTTTAGCTTTTCGGGGGAAATTCACAATTATTGGGAACTAGTTTATATTAACTCAGGTTCAGCTATAATAACAGCAGATGGAGAAAAAAGTATTCACAAGTTAGGAGAAGTAATTTTTCACAAGCCACACGAAAAACACGCTATTGCTTCTCTACCCGATAATCCGCCAACTGTTTTTATCATCACATTTAAAACCGATAGTAAAATAATGTCGTTTTTTGAAAACCGAAGAATGAATGTTCCAACTCCGCTTAGAAAATATATTGCCGAAATGATAAGTGATGGAAAAGAAGCATACTTTTTAGCGGATGACAGTCCCTATGAATTACCGCTTAAACGCCGTGAAGATGGTCTTATTGGTAGTGAACAACTAATTAAGCTAAACCTTGAAATGCTTTTAATAAAGCTTATAAGAAGTAATACAATTCCAAAACTACCAAGTCCTGATATTAAAAATTTTGATTCACTAACCAATAGAATTATTGAAATATTAAAAAATAATGTTTATGGTAGAATTTCAGTTGAAAATATTTCAAAACAATTAGGTTTTAGCCGTACACATATTGCGGCAGTTTTTAAGAAAAACACGGGGAAAACTATAACGGAGTATCTTAGCGAACTAAAAATTAGCGAAGCTAAATACCTAATTCGCAAACAAGCTTATACCGTTGCCCAAATATCTGATTTTTTATGTTTTGATAATCCACAATATTTTTGTAGAGTATTTAAAAAACACACAAAAATGACACCCAAAAGCTTTTTAAATTCAGTTTCATATCAAGAGAATAATCAATAAAATAACCCCTAATGAACTTCTAAAGTACATTAGGGGTTTAATATTATCATTTACATATAGCTGTGTATGGAGCTAACTCTAAGCGTATAAAATACCCTTTTTCATGGGAACATACAGGGCAAATTTCAGGGGCTGTTTTACTATTTAAAACATTACCGCAGTTAAGACAAACCCAATCGCAAGCGACATCGGAAACAAAAAGTTTATTATCTCTTAATAAATCGGCAAATAGCTTAAAGCGTTTTGCATGTTCGTTTTCAATTTCGCCGATTTGTTCAAAGGAAGACGCAATTTGCAATAGTCCCTCTTGCTTAGCAGTCTCACCAAAAGATTTATAAACGTCTTTATACTCTTGGGTTTCATTATGAACGGCATTTTCAAGTAATTCGATAACCGAATTTGTAACTTCTACAGGGTAACCGCCATCAATTTCTATCGTTTCACCGTTTAATTCGCTTAAATGTTTCATAAAAACATTTGCATGTGCTAATTCTTGATTAGCTGTGTAATTAAATACCGCTTCAATAACGTATAGTCCCTGCTTTTTAGCAATCTCTGCCGCAAATGTGTATCGGTTTCGCGCTTGACTCTCCCCTGCGAACGCTCGCATTAAATTTGTTTTTGTTTTGCTTTCTTTAAAATTAGTCAAAATAATCACTCCTTGTAATTAAAATTGGCAATTATTTTAACTTTATACAAAAGAATAGGCTGACTAAAATTTTAGTCAGCCTATAAAATTATTTAAGTATAAATTTTACAAAGTTTTTCTTACCCTTTTTAAGAATAATTTCATTGCTAAAATCATCTCTTGTCAACGAGTAAGAAGCATCAGTGATTTTTTGGTCGTTAATACTAACGCCGCCTTGTTGCACTAGTCTGCGAGCTTCACCATTAGATGCTGCAAGATTAGCTTTTACCATCATAGAAAGTACACCAATCTTATCGTCGTTAAAGTCATCAGAATCCAATTCGGTAGTAGGCATATTTTCGTGAGTACCTGCGCCACCGAATACTGCGCGAGCGGTATTTTGAGCATTTGTAGCTTCTTCTTCACCATGAACAAGCTTTGTAAGCTCGAAAGCCAAAATTTCCTTAGCAGTATTAAGCTGTGAGCCTTCCCAACTATCCATTTTATCAATTTCTTCAAGCGGTAAGAAGGTTAACATTCTGATACACTTAAGAACGTCGGCATCGGCAACATTACGCCAATATTGATAAAATTCGTAAGGACTTGTCTTTTTAGGGTCAAGCCATACTGCACCGCCAACGGTTTTACCCATCTTCTTTCCTTCTGAATTTAGAAGTAAAGTAATAGTCATAGCATAAGCATCTTTACCAAGCTTTTTACGAATAAGCTCGGTACCGCCAAGCATATTTGACCATTGGTCGTCACCGCCAAATTGCATATTGCAGCCGTATTCCTTAAATAAATGATAAAAGTCGTAGCTTTGCATTATCATATAATTAAATTCAAGGAAAGAAAGACCCTTTTCCATACGTTGCTTGTAGCATTCAGCTCTAAGCATATTATTAACCGAGAAGCAAGCACCAACTTCGCGTAAAAGGTCAATATAGTTTAGTTTTAAAAGCCAATCAGCATTATTAACCATTTGAGCCTTACCTTCGCCAAACTCAATAAACTTGCTCATCTGCTCTTTAAAGCAGTCGCAGTTATGTTGAATTTGTTCAGCAGTCATCATAGAACGCATATCGGTTCTACCTGAAGGGTCACCAATATGACCGGTACCGCCACCGATTAAAGCAATAGGCTTATTGCCTGCCATTTGTAAACGTTTCATAAGGCAAAGCGCCATAAAGTGACCTACGTGAAGACTGTCAGCAGTTGGGTCAAAGCCTATATAAAAGGTAGCTTTACCTTCATTAATAAGATCTTTGATTTCAGCTTCGTCGGTAACCTGTGCTATTAAGCCACGGGCTACTAATTCTTCATAAATTTTCATAATAAATTGCTCCTATCAATTAGTTCCTTTGCGGAATTATATAAATTTTCAGTTATTTGTGTGCCCGACATAATGCGTGCAATTTCATTAATGCGGCTTTCGTAATCAAGCGCTTTAACGCTTGTAAAGGTGTGGTCGTCTTTTGATATTTTTTCAATAAGCAAATGCTCGTCCGCAATAGCGGCAATTTGAGCTAAGTGCGTAACCGAAATTACTTGACGGTTGTTAGCAACCTTTTTAAGCTGATTACCAACCTTACCTGCAGTAAAACCGCTGATACCTGTATCAATTTCATCAAAAATCATAGTGCCAACATTGTCTTTATCTAACAGTACACTTTTGATGCTAAGCATAACGCGTGACAATTCGCCGCCTGAAGCGATTTTATGTAGCGGTTTTAAACTTTCACCGTTATTAGCAGAAATCAAAAATTCAGCCGAATCACAGCCATTTTTGGTATATCTACCGCTTGTTAGCAAAACTTCAAATTTAATGTTTGGCATATTCAGATATACCAAAATGTCACTTACATCTTTTGCAAACTTTTCACTTGCTGCTTTTCGGGAATTTGTAAGCTTTGCACCTTTTGATATTAAAATTTCCTTTTTCTCTTCAAGCAAAAGTGAAAGCTCGGCAATGCGCTTACTTGAGAGAGTTATGTGTTCAAGTTCGTTACTTGCTTTATCTAAATATTCGAGCATTTTTTCTTCGCTCGAACCGTATTTTACCATAAGTTTGGATAGCAAATCAAGTCTAAGATTAATTTCATCAGGATTAAGTAGTGAATATTCGGTATTATTGGTATATGAGTCAATACCGGAACGTGCATCCAGGAGTGAAGAAATTGCATTATTAAGTGCTAAAACTGTATCTTTAAAACTATCGTTATTTAGAGACTGTATAAGCTTTAAAGCGTTATTAAGTTGTGTTATTGCACCGTCGGTATCATCTGTACCGGAAAGTAAATATTCAGCACCGTTTAAAGCTTTAAAGGTTTTTTCTTTACTTTCGGCAATGGCAAGCTTTTGTTTAAGGTCTTCATACTCACCAACCTTAATATTTGCATTTTCAAGCTCGGTGATTTGATATTTTAAAGCATCAATTTTTCGTTGCTTTTCATCTTCATCAATTTGTAATGATTGCAGTTCTTTTCGAACGGCATTTAATTCTTTAAAAGCGGTGTAATAATCAGCTTTTAAATTATCATTTTCAGCAACCGCATCTATAAAGCTTAAATGCATATCAGGGTTAAGTAAAGCCTGATTATCGTGCTGACCATGGATATTAATTAAATTACCTGCGATTTCACGTAAAAGCGTTGCCGTAACAGGAATATTATTGATTTTGCAAAAGCCTTTTGATGATAAACTAAGCTTTCTAGTTATAATAATCTCGCTATCTTCGGGCACTATTCCGTTTTCTTCTAAAAGAGATAAAGTGTCATTTGTTAAACCGTCAAAAACGGCAGTAACAACTGCACTATCGCAACCTGTGCGAATTAAATCTTTAGAAGTACGCTCACCCAAAACGGCATTAATTGAATCAATAATAATTGATTTACCCGCACCCGTTTCACCAGTTAAAACATTAAAGCCTTGTTTAAATTCGATATCAGTTTTTTCAATAACCGCAATATTTTCAATGTGTAAAAATTTTAACATAATATTAGTCCATTATAAAATACTGTTAATTTTCTCAACCAAATTTTTAGAATGCTCGGTACTTCTTGTTACAACAATAATTGTATCATCTCCCGCAAGCGAGCCTAACATATACTCGTGAAACAGCGTATCAAGTGCAACACACGCCCCCGATGCTAAACCACTGCGGCATTTAATAACAACATTATTAAGCGCATAGTCAACCGAAAGTACTGATTTTACAAACAAATCGTGTTGAGCAGGGTTATCATCCAAGTTGATAGTATTAGCAACATAGCGATAATTTCCGTCATTATCGTGACTTTTAATAAGTTTTAACTCTTTGATGTCGCGAGAAACGGTAGATTGGGTTACATTATAACCCAAATCTAAAAGAGCATTTTGTAAATCTTCTTGAGTAAGAATAATATTTTCCTTAATTATATTAAGAATTTGTTGTTGTCTTGTATGTTTCAAAATTAAAAACTCCTGCTATCTTTAAATTTTGCCGAGAGTGTTTTATAAAATGAATGCTCATTAAGTCTAACAAGCTTTACTGTATTTTTGGATTTTGTAATCTTAATTTCGGTAAAAGGTTTAACATTGCAAACCTTTCTGCCATCTACTGTAAGATAAATTTCAGTACGCTTTTTAGAGAAAGATTTTAGCGTAATTTCATTATCTCCACCCAAAATTATAGGTTTAGCTGATAATGAATGTGAACAAATCGGTGTTATACAAAAACACTGCGCACTCGGGTCAATTATAGGTCCGCCTGCCGACATTGAATAAGCGGTAGAGCCTGTAGGTGTTGACACTATAAGACCATCTGCTAAATAATTAATAGTATCATTTCTAACCGAAACGCTGATATCAATTATTCTTGAAATAAAACCGCTGGTAATCACAGCATCATTAAGTGCATCAAAGCTATTAATAAGCCTGCCGTTTTCGTAAATTTCTACCGATAACATCATTCGGTCTTCAACAGAAAATTCGTTGGTTTTAAGCTTGCTAATAAGGTGTAAATCGTTTTGTTCTACATCAGCAAGATAACCAAGCCTTCCTGCATTGATGCCCAAAATGGGCTTATTATCAACAGCAGCGCGTTTAGCGTAGCGTATTATTGTACCGTCGCCGCCGATTGTAATTATAAAATCGGCAATACGAAAAAGTTCATTTTCGGGTGCAGTTTTAAAATTAGGACTGCAAACAGTATCCGGAAGATATGCTTCAATACCTTCTTTTTTAAGAAGCACACCTAACTTTTCAACAACCTGAGAAGAACCACGCTTGTCAAGGTTAGGCAAAAGTGCAATTATCATTTAATCACTCCTGTAAAGCTTTGTAGGAATTTACAACAACCATACTTGCGGTGACATCGGTTAAAATCTCGCAAGTATCTGTTTTTTTAATATGACATAAATATTCAATATTACCTTCAGGACCCTTAACCGGAGAAAAATCAAGTCCTAAAAGGGTGAAATTATTATCTTTAATTAGTTCAATTATTTTTTCAATAACTGCAATGTGTACTTTTTTATCTCTTACAACGCCTTTTTTGCCAACATTTTCTTTTCCTGCTTCAAACTGTGGTTTTATAAGGCATACAGCCTGACCACCATCTTTTAAAAGGGTTCGCATTACGGGCAAAATAAGTGAAAGAGAAATAAAAGAAACATCAACCGATGCAAAATCTAATTCTTCGGGAATTTGTTCTTTAGTAACATAGCGGAAGTTCGTGCGCTCGAGGTTAACAACACGCTCGTCAGTTCTAAGCTTCCAAGCTAACTGACCATATCCAACATCTATTGCATAAACCTTTTTAGCACCATTTTGTAGCATACAGTCAGTAAAACCGCCTGTAGAAGCGCCAATATCGGCACAAATAGCATTTTCTAGTGAGAAATCAAAAACCTTAACCGCTTTTTCAAGCTTTAAACCGCCACGGCTAACATATTTTAAGGTTTCTCCCCTAACTTCAATTATATCATCAGGCTTAATTGTATTACCTGCTTTGTCAGATTTTTGGTTGTTAACATAAACAATACCCGCCATAATAAGCGCTTTTGCTTTTTCGCGACTTTCAGCAAAGCCGTTTTCAACTAAAGCAACATCTAAGCGTATTTTTGCCATTATATACTCCTTATTGATTCTATATCAAGTCCGTTTTTCATTAAAGCAGTTTCTACACTGCTTGCAGGAACAAATTTGTTATTAATAGCATGAATTTTAAATTCGCCTTTATATCCTTTTTCTTTTAGTAGAGGTAAAAAA